>PHAI01000006.1 GCA_002840305.1 Candidatus Falkowbacteria bacterium HGW-Falkowbacteria-1 | reverse complement strand
GTGATAGTTACGCCTATCAAACTGTTCAGATTGGAACTCAATGCTGGTTTGCTGAAAATCTGAGATATCTCCCGGCGGTTCATAGTAATTCTGAATTTGTGTCTCAAGGAACGAGCTTACTACCAGGCTACGGTGTTTATAACTATGACGGTAGTGACGTACCAACGGCCAAGGCCCTAGAAAGTTACTCTGCTTACGGAGTGTTGTATAATTGGTATGCCGTAGATCAAGCGTCTATTTGCCCAACAGGATGGCATGTGCCATCTGACGCTGAATTTACCGCCCTAACCAGTTATCTGTCCGCTAATTCCCAGTATTGGTGCGGTGGTGTTTCTATCCAAACAGCTAAAGCATTATCTAGTATTTCAGGCTGGTCTCCTAGTGCAATAGTTTGCCAAGTTGGGAACGATCAATCTTCGAATAATATTACCGAGTTCACCGCCTTGCCAGTCGGTTACCGCGATTCCAATGGCTCATTCTCCCTTCTTGGCACTGACTCCGCTTTTTGGTCATTGTCAGAGTATATTCCCGGTTCTTTTTGGTACCGTTACTTGTATGCCGGTGGCTCCGAGGTTTATCGCGATTATGTTAGTCCTGAAGTCGGGTTTTCGATTCGTTGTCTCGAAGATTAATAAATAAACATTCTTTATTCAAAATTAGTCGTGCGCTTTGTATATTGTGCACAATTAATTTTGAGCTCTTTTTGTTTTTCTAGTTTAAAAATTTCTTTAAATCGCGCCTTACAATTTTTTGACATTAGGTTATTTTTAAATTAATATAAAATTATAAAAAAGGTTCTTATATGTGCCCTGTTTTGTTTTTTAATTATAAAAATAAATGAACATAATTGATGGAAAAAAAATAGCTGAAAAAATTAAAAACAATTTAGCTAAAGAAATATATGATTTAATTCAAGTCGGGAACAGAAGACCTTCTCTCGCTATTGTTTTGGTCGGAGACAGAAGTGATTCTAAGCTTTATGTTTCTCTTAAAGAAAAATCAGCCAAAGAAGTCGGCATCGACACTAGTTTGTATTTATTGAACGAGAATGATAGTGAGGATGTTTTTATGGACACTATTAATTTTTTAAATCAGGACGACAATGTTGATGGTATTTTGATTCAACTTCCTTTGCCAAAAAAATTTAACACCAATAAAATTTTACAAAATATAAATCCAGAAAAAGATGTTGATGGTTTTTGTACCGGAAGATCTTCCGAAATTTTATCCCCAGTTTTAATGGCGATTAGAGAAAGTTTAACTAATGTTAAAAAAGATTTTAAAAATACAAAAGCATTTTTGTTTTATAATTCTGAAATATTTAGAGACGAAACAAAAGTTTTCTTGAAAAAAAACGACATATTATTAGATTCAGTTTCATCTGATGATTTTGATCAAAAGAGAAAAGAAAAGAGGAGTTTAGAGTTGCTGCAAACAAAAACTAGAGAATATGATATTTTGATTAGTGCCGTTGGCTCGCCAAGATTTATTAAAAAAGAATTTTTATCTGACGGCATGACGATAATTGATGTTGGTATCACCAAGGAGGGCGAAAAAGTTTTTGGTGATGTAGATTTTGAAGATGTAAAAAAAATGGATTTAAATATTACGCCAGTGCCAGGTGGAGTTGGGCCAATGACGGTTGCCTGTGTGTTAAAAAATACTCTTATAGCCTACAAACTAAGACAAAATAAATAGTAAAACAAATAATGGAAAATATAAATAAAAAAAAAGAAGAAATTAAATATTTTTTAAAAAAATATTATAACTTTGAATCTTTCCGCTTGGGACAAGAACAGGCTATTGATAATATTTTAAATAAAAGGGACTCGGTCGTTGTGATGCCAACTGGCGGAGGAAAGTCTTTAATTTTTCAATTACCAGCCTTGGTTTTGGAGGGTGTAACAATAGTGGTTTCTCCTTTAATAGCTTTAATGAAAGACCAGGTTGAGTCCTTGGCTAAGCTCGGTATCCCCGCTACTTTTATAAATTCATCTATTTCTTTGTCTGAAACTAACAGCCGTTTAAATGAAATAAAAAATGGTTTTTATAAAATTATTTATGTCGCGCCAGAAAGATTTTATAGTGTTTCCTTTCTAGAGTCTCTAAGAGAATTAAAAGTCTCTTTATTCGCTGTTGACGAGGCTCATTGTATTAGTTCTTGGGGGCATGATTTTAGACCTAGTTATTTAAAATTAAAAAATGTTATAGAGCTTTTAAAAAAGCCAGTAGTTGTTGCTTTGACTGCGACTGCCACGCCCGAAGTTAGAGATGATATAGTAAGACAACTAAACCTTGTTAATCCAGATGTTATTGTGACTGGGTTTTCTCGCGATAATATTCAATTCGGCGTAATCCATTCTAACACCAATCGCAAAGCAGACTTTATTTTGGATGCTATTTCTGGCGCCAATGGTGGTTCTGGTATAGTTTATGTTGGCACTAGATCAAAGGCAGATGAAATATTGGAAAGACTACTGGAAAGTGGAATTGAGGCGGTCGCTTATCATGCTGGTATGGACAGCGAAAGCAGAGATTGGGTGCAAAATAATTTTATGAGCGGCAAGGCGCAGGTGGTTGTGGCCACCAATGCTTTTGGCATGGGGATAAATAAGAGTGATATTAGATTTGTTATTCATCATGATATTCCAGGAACAATTGAGGCCTATTATCAAGAGGCAGGTAGGGCTGGGCGTGACAGTTTACCAAGTTTTTGTTTGCTTCTTTATTCTCCTAGTGACAGATATCTAAGAGAATTTTTTATTAAAGGAGACAATCCGGAGCCAGAGTTAATTGTTAAAATATATAAAGTGTTGTTAGAAAAAGACGAAGAGAGCATAAAGGGTTCAATATTGCTTACATATTCAGAATTAGCCAAAGAATTGTCGGAAAGTGTTCCCGAGATGGCAATCGGTACGGCTTTAAAAATATTAGAAAAAGAAGGCTATTTGTCTAGACCAAACGACAAAAGTGGTAGTGCCTTTTTAAAGACCAAGGTTGATTTTGCTACGATGCTTAGCTCTTTAAGTTCTAGATCAAAAGTTCAAATAGAGGCACTTAATAAAATTCATAATCGTTTTAAGGATGAAATGGAGAAAGGATGGGAGTTTAATTTAGAGGATGTAGCCAGCTTGATAAATGTAAAAAAAGATTCGATTTTAAGAATGATAAAAAAGTTGGCAGAAAAAGATTTGTTAGAGTATAGACCGCCCTTTAGAGGAACAGAGGTTAAAATTTTAAAAAGAGTTAAACCAGATGATTTAAAGTTGGACTTCGATGCTTTGTCAGATAAACTGAAAAGAGCTGAAAACAAATTAAATGAGATGGAAAATTATGCATATCATTCTTCTTGTAGGCAAAAATATATTTTGAGGTATTTTGGAGAGTTTAGTGCTAAGAGTTGTGGCAAATGTGATCAATGTTTGAGAGGAGAAAGTTTGGCAGAAAATGATGAAATTGAACCTATTAAAAATTTCCGTCAAAAAGAATATTTAATTTAGAAAAAGCTTTAAACCAAAATGAATAAAAAAGCCGAGAAATATTTATTGTCCTTAGTGCAAAATGGTTATGAAGATATAGCCAAGAGTTTTAATGAAAGCAGAAAAAAACCGATGAAGCCAATGGTTTTGGAAATTGTTAGTTCTTTAAATATAAAAAAAGAAGATAAAGTTTTGGATTTTGGCTGTGGAAATGGTCGTTTTTTGGATGTTCTGGGGGATAATAAAAATTATTTGGGAATAGATAACAGTAAAAATTTAATCAAATTTGCGCAAGAAAAATATGGAGACAAATTTCAAGTTTTGGATATTTTAAACATAGATATTCTAAATGAAGGCGATTTTGATTTTGTTTTTTCTTGGGCGGTTTTTCATCATATTCCAGGAAATGCTTTGCGCGCTAATTTTTTAGAGCAAGTTTATACCAAAGTAAAAAAAGATGGCATTTTTGTACTAAGCGTTTGGAAGTTAAGAAAGAAAAAAAACTTTTTTTGTTTGGCTCTAAATTCTTTTTTGAAAAATTTATTTAAATTTAGGGTATTGGATTGGGGAGACTTGGTTTTTAATTGGGGTAAAAAGGAAAATGGAATTAGGCCGAGATATTATTATGCTTTTTCGGAAAAGGGTTTTAAAAAAGTACTAAAAAAATCAAAGTTTAAAATAGAAAATTTTTTGGAGGATGAATTTAATTATTATATAATATTAAAAAAATAGTTTTGATCTTTATTTTTTTTGCTATAATAGAATTGTGCTTACTCTTTTTAATAAGTATATTTTATATTAATTTATTCTGGATTCCAGCTGGAGCTCATCTTCACGAAAGCGGGGACCGGGATGACGAAGCAAGACTATGTTCAAAATCAAGAAAAAAGCCTTGCCACGTGAACGCGAAGCGTTTTTACGTGGCTTCACTCTAATAGAACTTCTAGTAGTAATAGCTATCATAGGCATACTTGCCACTCTAGCCGTAGTAGCCCTTCAACAAGCCAGACAAAACGCTAGAGACTCCAAGAGAGTAGCTGACATGAAACAAGTCTCTACTGCCTTAGAACTATTCTTTAATGAAAACGGTAGATACCCTACCACAGATGAATGGAACAGCGGCTCTATCACCTCTTCTACTACCGGAGAAATATTTATG
>PHAI01000002.1 GCA_002840305.1 Candidatus Falkowbacteria bacterium HGW-Falkowbacteria-1 | reverse complement strand
GGGGGTGGAGAAGCTCCCAAGGGTTGGGCTGTTCGCCCATTAAAGCGGCACGCGAGCTGGGTTCAGACCGTCGTAAGACAGGTCGGTCTCCTATCCACTATGGTCGTGGAAACTTGAAGAGGCCCTTCCTTAGTACGAGAGGACCGGGAAGGACGAAGCTCTAGTGTACCAACTGTTCTGCCAAGGGCATTGCTGGGTAGCTACCTTCGGTTATGATAAGCGCTGAAAGCATATAAGCGCGAAGCTGTCTCTGAGATTAGGTTTCATAGATTCCCTAGAGAATATAGGGTTGATAGGCTCTAAGTGTAAGTCCAGTAATGGATTCAGCTGAGGAGTACTAATAAATCATTTGATTTTCCCACATTTTTGATTTTAATTTAAGTATTGGAAATGTCGTCAAATATCTTTTCATAATAAAAATTTCTTTAAGATTTAGATTTTTTATTAGAAAGAATATTTGACGACACTTCCTGATATTAGATTGCGTTGTCTTGGTGGCAAGGCGATGGGGGTACACCCGTTCCCATCCCGAACACGGAAGTTAAGCCCATTAGCGTCGATGGTACTTGGGCCTGAGCCCTGGAAGAGTAGACCGTCGCCAAGACTATGCAATTTAATATTTGACATTGTTTCATATAATGTCTATAATTAAATTTGCAAAACGTTCTTTTATATTTTGTTTGGTGAGATTTTGATGCTAACAGGCATCAATTCGGACTTCTTTATTTTAAACTTAGTTTATTAAAGGAAGTATAAATAATGTAAATAGTATAATTTTGAGCAATCAAAATTCTTAGATATCACACTTGAGATTTATCTCATTTTATATTGAGAGTTTGATCCTGGCTCAGGATGAATGCTGGCGGCGTGTCTAAGGCATGCAAGTCGAATGCTTTTATACTCTTTTCTGCGTAAGAGCTATGGAGAAAGAATGTTAAATAAAATAATGTTTTTTCTCCGAAATTCATACGCGGTAATGAGTATAAATGCATGGCAAACGGGAGAGTAACACATTGATAACCTACCCTGAAGACGAGGATAACCTTGCGAAAGCGAGAATAATACTCGATGGTATTAAAAAACTTATGTTTTTTAATTAAAGCTCCGGCGCTTCGGGAGGGGTCTATGTCCTATCAGCTTGTTGGTGAGGTAATGGCTCACCAAGGCGACGACGGGTACCGGGTGTGAGAGCATGACCCGGCTCACTGGGACTGAGACACTGCCCAGACTCCTACGGGAGGCTGCAGTCAAGAATATTCCTCAATGGGCGAAAGCCTGAAGGAGCGACGCCGCGTGTACGAAGAAGCCTTTCGGGGTGTAAAGTACTTTTATTAGGGATGAAACAATGACAGTACCTAATGAATAAGGGGCTGCTAACCTCGTGCCAGCAGCAGCGGTAATACGAGGGCCCCAAGCATTATCCGGATTTATTGGGCGTAAAGCGTCCGTAGACGGTTTTTCGCATCTCCTGTTAAATCCTCTGGCTCAACCAGGGGGCTGCGGGAGAGATGGATAAACTAGAGACTGGAAGAGGCAAGCGGAATTGCTGGTGTAGGGGTTAAATCCGTTAATATCAGCAGGAACACTCAATGCGAAGGCAACTTGCTGGGACAGTTCTGACGTTCAGGGACGAAAGCGTGGGGAGCGAATGGGATTAGATACCCCAGTAGTCCACGCCGTAAACGATGGATGCTAAGTATTGGAAGTATCGACCCTTTCAGTGCTGTTAATTTAAGGTAACCCGTTAAGCATCCCGCCTGGGGAGTACGAGCGCAAGCTTAAAACTCAAAGGAATAGACGGGGACCCGCACAAGCGGTGGAGCATGTGGTTTAATTCGACGATAAACGAAGAACCTCACCAAGGTTTGACATCTAGCTGCATGTCCTGGAAACAGGAAGGCCTTCGAGGGTGCTAGACAGATGCTGCATGGTTGCCGTCAGTTCGTGTCGTGAGATGTACCGTTAAGTCGGAAAACGAACGCAACCCTTATCTCATGTTTTATATGTCATGAGAGACTGCCCGTTTTAAATGGGAGGAAGGTGGGGATGACGTCAAATCAGCATGGTTCTTACGCCTTGGGCTACACACGTGCTACAATGGTAAATACAAAGGGACGCCAAACCGCGAGGTGGAGCAAATCCCTAAAAATTTATCTCAGTTCGGATTGAAGTCTGCAACTGACTTCATGAAGTTGGAATCGCTAGTAATCGTAGGTCAGCTATACTACGGTGAATACGTTCTCGGGTCTTGTACTCACCGCCCGTCAAGTCAAGGGAGTTGGCAGTACCCGAAGTCCCCTTTTAGGGGCCGAAGGTAAGGCTGGCGACAAGGACTAAGTCGTAACAAGGCATCCGTAGCGGAAGCTGTGGATGGATCACCTCCTTTCTAGGGAGATTAGGTTTTTAAATTATTAATTTAAAAGCTTAGGTCGGCTCTTCTTTTTTGAAGAGACCTGTTATTCGGCAGGAATACATAATTATGTATTCTTACGATGGTGGGAAAAAACTCGAATTGATGCCTGTTAGCTTCGAAATCACTAAAACAAAAAAAAGAATAAGACCGGAATATTTCCGGTCTTATTTTTTTATTCAGACTTGAAAAATGATTTGGAAACCAAGACTAACCAGTTTTCATTATTAAATAAGTGTGCTATACTTTTATCTGAATTATTTTTATGAAATACAAACTATACGCAACATCAAAAAATGCCTGGAAGGGAATGATAAGTTCTATTCTGAGGGCCAAAAAATATGTTTATATAGAAATGTATATTCTTGACAACAAAGTTCAGGAATATAATTTTTTGGATATATTAGTCGGCAAAGTGAAGGAAGGCTTGGAGGTTATTTTGGTTCTAGACGCCTTTGGTAGCTCAAAATTTAAAAGTTCAGACATCAAATTTTTGAGAGACGGTGGTGTCGAGGTTCTGTTTTTTAGTAAATGGTTAAGGAGGACTCATAGAAAAATATTAATAATAGACGACAGAATAGCCTTTTTGGGTGGTGTCAACTTTCACGGTGAAAGTATGGATTGGATTGACTTGCAGGTTAAAGTAAGCAATAAAATTTTGATTAAAAACATTTTGAGATCCTTCGCTTACACTTATAAAATGAGTGGGGGTAAAAAAGAAAGTATTTTAAGTAAAAGAAAAAATTCAGTTTTAAAAACTTTAAAAGCCCAGTTTTTGGAGCATCTACCTAGTAGCAATGTTTACGCCCTGGAAGCTTATTACCAGGACAAAATAATATCAGCCAAGGAAAGCATAACGATAGTTACGCCCTATTTCGTCCCCCCCAGATGGTTAATCGCCATGTTGGATAACGCTACGATTAGGGGTGTGAAAGTAGATATTATTTTACCGATGAAGACCGACAAAGAACTTTTAGACAGAATAAATTATGCTTATATTTATAGAATGAAGGATTTGAATATCAATTTCTATGCTCAAGATAGAATGAACCATGCGAAAATATTGTTGATAGATAAAAAAGAAGTATTAATTGGTTCGCAAAATATGGACATTATGTCCTTTAGACTGAATGTAGAGTCTGGCGTTTTTATAAATGACGAAAAGTTAATAAAAGAATTGTCAGGCCTGATATCAATATGGAAGGATCATTCCTGCGCCTTTCCTGTCAAAGATAGAAAAATAAGTATTTTTGATAAGATAATATTAGGATTTATTCGTCTTTTTTATTCCGTATTGTAGTAATGAGACAGTTTTTGTTAAGTCATTGTGAGACATTTTGTTTCAAAATGCGCTTGGTAATAGTTTAATAAATTTAATTTAAAATAATTTTTTTAAAAAATGAGCGATTTTATAAAAGTAAAGGGGGCCAGAGTAAATAATTTAAAAAATATAGACCTAGAAATTCCTCTGAATAAATTTATAGTAGTGTCAGGCCTTTCTGGCTCTGGTAAATCTTCTTTGGTTTTTGATTTAATTTATGCCGAAAGCCAAAGAAGATATGTGGAGTCACTGTCTTCTTATGCTAGGCAATTTGTTGGCATGATGGACAAGCCTGACGTTGATTTGGTTGAAGGATTAATTCCTGCTATTTCTATTGATCAAAAGTCAGTCAGCAACAATCCTCGTTCAACGGTTGGGACCATTACTGAAATTTATGATTACTTAAGACTTCTTTATTCAAGATTGGGCGTTCCTCATTGCGCCCATTGTGGATCTAAAATGCAAAGAGCGGCCTCCAGAGACGGAAAAAGAACTAAAAAAGAGGATCAAAGAATATTCTGTCCAAAATGTGGTCATGAAAGGTTACCCTTTAAACCGATTGATTTTTCTTTTAATTCTGGTCAGGGAGCCTGTTCCACTTGTGGAGGTTTGGGTTATAAATTAGAGGTAGATCCAGACTCTGTCTTAAATCTTAATCTAAGCATTCCTCAGGGCGCTATTAAACCTTGGCTTCATTATAATTTTGATAATCAGAAAAAACTAGCGGATGAAATGGAAAAGATGTTTATAAAGTATAAATTTAGTTTTAATCTACCTTTAAAGGAAATAGGCAAGAAGGGCGTCAGTTTGATACTCAATGGCGACAGTGTGTTTCCCGGAGTTATCGAAGGGCTAAATCAAAAATATCAGGAAACCGACTCTAACTATATTAGACAAAAAATAGGTCAGTATATGAAAATGATGCCTTGCCCGTCTTGCGCTGGCAAGAGGCTGAACAATGACTCTTTGTCTGTTAAATTTAAGGATTTTAATATATCTGACTTGTCTGATAAGAATATTGATGAATTAAATGTTTTCTTTTCTCAATTAATGAAAGAGCAGAGCAACAAACAAAATGAAGATTTAGTTTTATCTTCTATCGCTAAGGAGATTTTGATTAGAACTGAGAATATAAAGAAAGTTGGTTTGCCATATTTATCAACGTCCAGATCGGCGACTACCTTGTCCGGTGGCGAATCTCAAAGGTTAAGATTATCACATCAAATAAGCTCAAATTTAGTTGGTTTGCTTTATGTTTTGGACGAACCCTCCATTGGGCTTCACCCCAAAGACAACGAAAATTTAATTTCTATTTTGAAGAAATTAAAAGCAAAGGGAAACTCTATAATCGTTGTTGAGCACGATTCAAAGATGATTATGTCTGCAGATTATTTATTGGATATTGGTCCTAGAGCAGGAGAACATGGGGGAGAGCTAATCTTTTCAGGAGATATAAAGAAGATGAGAAATTGTAAGAATTCCTTAACGGCTGACTACTTATTTGGTAGAAAGAAAATAGAAACTCCTGATAGCTATAGAAAGGGAAGTGATAAATTTTTGAAAATAATTGGAGCTAATGAAAATAATTTAAAAAATATAGACATCAGCATTCCATTGGAAAAATTGGTGGCTATCACAGGTGTTTCTGGGTCTGGCAAATCAACCTTAATAATAGATATTTTAGCTAAGGCCCTTAATAGAAAGTTTTATAGAAGTAAGGACAATCCTGGAGAACATAAAGCTATTTTAGGATCGGAATGGATAGATAAAATAATAGACATAGATCAATCTCCTATCGGCAGAACCCCTAGATCAAATTTAGCAACTTATACTGGTATTTTTTCTCATATTAGAGATGAATTTGCATCCTTGGATGATGCTAAGAAAAAATTTTTCAAACCAGCCCATTTTTCCTTTAATTTAAATGGTGGCCGATGTGAAAAATGTCAGGGAGATGGTCTTATAAAAATTGAGATGCAATTTTTACCAGATATTTATGTTAAATGTGATTCTTGCGATGGCAAAAGATATAAAAAAGAAATATTGGATATTAAATTAAAAAATAAAAATATTTTTGAAGTTTTGGACATGACAGTAGAGGAGTCCTTGAAATTTTTTGCTTATAATAAAAATTTATATAACAAGTTAAAGGTGCTAGATGACATAGGCCTTGCTTATGTTCGCTTGGGTCAAAGTGCCACCACTTTATCTGGTGGAGAATCACAAAGAATAAAACTAGCGTTTGAGCTTTCAAGGCCTTCTACTGGTAAAACTTTGTATATTTTAGATGAACCGACTACTGGTCTTCATTTTGATGATGTTAAGAATTTGCTAAAGGTTTTGAATGCTCTGGTTGATAAGGGCAATACTGTCGTGGTCATTGAACATAATTTAGATGTTATAAAATCATCTGACTGGGTTATAGATTTGGGTCCGGATGGTGGTGATGAAGGAGGAAAACTAGTTGCCTGTGGGACTCCAGTTGATATCATTAAGGCCAAAAAAGGGTATACTGGTAAATATCTTAAGGAAGTATTTAATAAATAAGTTATTATGAAAAGCAATAATAAAAAAAGAAAAAAAGTTGGTTTAGCCTTGGGTAGCGGTGGTTTTAGGGGGTCCGCTCATATTGGGGTAATAAAAGTTTTGTTGGAGAATGACATACCAATCGATTTTGTGGCCGGAAGTAGCGTGGGATCATTGGTTGGGGCTCATTATTGTCTTTTTAAAGATATTAAAAAAACTTCGGACGATTTCTTAAAACAACAAGAAAAAAAATACTCTTATTTAAGGGATCTTAGTTTCAATGATGGTTTTTTGAGCGGGAAAACATTTGAAAATGATTTTAGAAAGCTATTTGTGAAATCTAGCTTTAGCGATTTAAAAATTCCTTTATCTATAATTTCTACTGATTTGGTTTCTGGGTCTTCTTTTATTTTCAACGAAGGTGACCTGGCAACAGCAGTTAGGGCTAGCATTTCTATACCATTGGCTTTTTCTCCGTTGAAGTTTAAAGATAAATTTTTGGTTGATGGAGGGATGAGTAATCCCGTTCCCGATGATGTTGTTAGAAAAATGGGAGCCGATGTTGTTATCTCTGTTGATCTTTATAATGAGTATCGCCTTTTTCATAAACAGCTAGATTTTTCTAAAGTTATTATGAGATCCATAGAAATAACCTTGTTTAATTTAAGCAAAAATACATTAAAAGATTCTGATGTGGTTATAAATCCAGATTCTTCTAATTTTTCCAAAGATTCTGGAATAAGAACTTATTTCAGCAAAGATGTTTTTCAAGCCATAATGAGAAACGCAGAAGAAGAAACTAGAAAAAAAATATCAGAGATAAAAAAAATAATCGACTTATAGTCGATTATTTTTTGTTAAAGATTTTTGACGGTGTCAATAATTTGTTGATGCACTAAGCCGTTTGAAGCTATTATGTCTTTACTGGATAGATCCCAGTTTTTATTTTTAAAGTCGCTTACTTTTCCGTTAGCCTCTTTTACGATTAGAGCTCCAGCCGCGACATCCCAAGAATGCGCCCCAGGGATTGTTATTGATTCTATTCTTCCGCAAGCAACATAGGCTAATTCAATTGAAGCGCTACCGAGTTGACGGCAATCAAAATTGTTTAATTTTTGTTTGTTGTAGTATTTTATAGCCTTTTTTATGTTTTCAGTTTTACTTCCATGACAAAAAGTGTTCAAAACTTTTTCTCCTTTAATTTTGGAGACTTTAATTTTCTTATTGTTCAGAAAAGATCCCTTATTTTTTTGCGCAACGTAAACCTCTTTAAGAATAGGGGCGAAAACTACCCCTAGGATAATCTCGTTTTTATAGGCCAAGGCTATAGAAATGGCCCAGAGAGGATTTTTCATTGAAAAATTAGTAGTGCCGTCTATTGGATCTATTATCCAAAGGTAATCAGATTTTTTATTATTATCTCCCGTTTCTTCGGATAATATGTGATGTTTTGGAAAATTTTTTTTGATTTCAGAGATGATTATTTTTTCTGACAGCAGGTCGGCGCTAGTAATTATTTCATGTGACGATTTCATTTTTATACTTGATCTTTCAAAGTTGTTGTATATATTTATTAATTTTTTTGCTGATAGTTCTGCGGCCTTAAGGGCTGTTTTTTTAAATGTTTCCATATTTTTTATTACACCGGAGCCTTGAATAGGCGGGGACGGGTTTTTTATATTTATTGTAGTATTTTTAATTTTATATCTTTCGTCTTAGTGTCAAAAATAGCAAAACTTGCTTTTTGAAAAACGCCGCTTAGTGTTCCAGGGTTTATTAGTGTGGCATTTTCTCTCATTGATATCCATGGTTTGTGAGTATGTCCATAAAAAATAAAGTTTAGTTTTTTGTTTTCTTGTAGTAGATTGTTCATAAATAATGGTTCGTGGCAAATTCCTATTTCAATATTATCTAAATTTATATTTCCATATCTTCCCAAATAGTTTATATTTTTGTAATTAGCCGTTTCGTCTTCTTTGTATATTTCCATGTTTCCTCTAATCAAGATTATTTCTTTGATAAAATTCTTACTTAGGTATTCTAAGGTTTCAGAATTGCAAACATCCCCACAACAAATTATCTTTTCTATGTTATCGTTTTCTATTATTTTTAAAAAAAGGCCAACATTGGCCAGGTTGTCATGTATATCAGATATTATAGCTAGTCTCATTTTATCTTTTTTTATTATTTCTTAAAATTTTCTCTCAAGCTTATTTCGTAGTCCATTTGTTCTATTTTTTTTAGGTTTCCTCTTGCTTGGTCATATTTTGTTCTCATATAACCGATAACGTCAAAATCTATTAATTCATTTAGAATGTCATTAATAATTTCTTTTATTTTTTTTATTTCTTGGAAGTTTTTGTTTATAGCCTCGTTGGTAGCTTTTCTTATGAGCTCTCCGCTTAAGTCACAAAGACCGCCGATATAAGCTTCTGAGGGTATATTTAGTTCTTTTATTTTTGATATTTTGCCTGTTTTTAAAAATTGTAAGAATAGTTTTGCTTCAGTATATTCTTCCAAGGATGCTAAATATGCGCCCTCTTCCTTCACTCTGTCTGCTCCAAAACTTTTTTCAATTTTTTTGATTATATTTTCAGACTCTTTCATGTTATTTTCAGCTAAGTCAAAGTCTTGTCGGTGAAGAGCGAATATCGCCTTTTTGGAATTATTTAGAACAATATTAGAAGAGCTGATTATTTGTCTTCTTTGACTGTTTTTTTCTAAATAGTTTTTCCTTAAGGCGCTAATAAATTTTTTATCTATCATATTTTTGTTTTAAATTAAGGGCTATATTTTACTTAGCAACTCTAAACACTTCGTCGATTGTTGTTAATCCTTCCAAAGCTTTTAACACTCCATCTTGGATAACGCTTACCATGCCATTTTTGATGGCCGCCTCTTCGATTTCTTTATCGCTAGCTGATTCAGTGTTTATTATTTTTCTTACATCGTCGCTTACTTCTAGTGCTTCGTATAATCCAAGTCTGCCTTTATAACCTATATTATTACATTTGTCGCAGCCTTTGCCTCTGTAGAATTTCATTTGACTTGGAATTATGACATCTGGGTTTTTTATACTGTCTAATATGTTTTTTATTTCAGCTAGTTTTATATCGTCCAAGACTAACTCTTCTTTTTCGCAGAATGGGCATATTTTTCTAACCAATCTTTGTCCGATGGAGCATTCTAGAGCGTTGGCTAGCATTTGTCTTTCAACACCTAAGCCGGAAAAACGAGAAACAGCGCCAGCCGCACTGTTGGTATGGATAGTTGACAGAACTAAGTGTCCAGTAAGAGCAGCCTCAATTGCTATCTCAGCCGTTTCCTTGTCCCTTATTTCTCCAATCATCATGATGTTTGGGTTTTGTCTAAGCAGCGATCTCATGGCGGCTGCAAAGGTGTATCCACCCTCACTGTCAATTTGAGTTTGAATAATTCCTTCCATTTGGTACTCTATCGGATCTTCAACGGTTATTATTTTAACGTCGGGGGTGTTTATTGTTTTTAATACGCTATACAATGTTGTTGTTTTACCACTTCCTGTCGGACCAGTAGTTAAAAGTATTCCCCTGGTTTTGACCATTGACCTCTTAAGAACTGGCAAAGCATATTTTGATAAGCCCAATTTTTCTACATCCAAAGCTTCTCCGGCTCCAGTTAGTAATCTTATTACCACTGTTTCTCCAAAACCCCCAGATATAATAGAAACACGACAATCAAGTTTTGAATCTGGCATAAAAATAGTAAAGCGCCCATCTATGGTTGATTTTTTGACATTAGTCTCTACTCCAATTAATATTTTAATTTCACCCAAAAGTGGGAGATAATTATCCTTTGGTAATTCAAATATATCGTGCAAAACTCCGTCTATTCTAAAACGAATCTTTACATTTTTTTCCGTTGGTTCAACGTGAAGATCTCCGGCATCACTTTTTATAGCCAAGGACATCAAGATTCCTATTATTTCTTTGGTTGGCACCTCTCTCATTAGTCCTTGTATAGACTCTGGTTGTTTTATTAAATTTTTTGCTTTTTCTAAATCTTCTGCTTTAATTTTGATTCCTCTTCCCATTGTTTTTGAAATAGCTACGTCATACAATTCGTTGACATAATCAAAGTCTCCGATGACCCTATAAACTTCTTCTAAGGTGGTTAATCCTTTTAATGACTTAAGTATTCCGTCTTGAAGCATGGTTATCATTCCATTTTCTATAGCTTGTTGTAGTATTTTAAAAGATGGAGCATTGTCTATGGTTAATTGCTTTAATTTATCGTCCATGGTAAATACTTCGTAGATACCGATTCTTCCTTTATATCCTAGACCGTTACAATGTTCGCAACCAGCCCCAGCTTTGTATAAAGATGGTAGTGTCGTTGGGATGCTTAGCCCTGATTTAGGAGATATTACTCCTAATATTTTTTTTACTAATAATTCTTCATCTTCATTTAATTGATGTACCTCCCTACATTTAGGGCAAACTTTTCTAATCAATCTTTGTCCTATCACGGCGTTTATAGAGGGGACAAGAAAATACGGTTTTATTCCCATGTCAATTAAGCGAGGTATTACTCCGGCAGAATCGTTGGTGTGTAGTGTTGATAAAACTAAGTGTCCAGTTAAACTGGCTTGAACTGAAATTTCAGCTGTTTCCAGGTCTCTAGTTTCGCCAATCATAACTATGTCCGGATCTTGTCTAAGTATTGATCTTAGACCGTTGGCAAAAGTATAGCCCTTTTTGGCGTTTATTTGACTTTGGTTTACACCCTCTAGTTGGTATTCTATTGGATCTTCCAAGGTTATAATTTTTGTTCCTGGTTGGTTTAACTTGTTTAAAATAGCATAAAGAGTGGTTGTTTTTCCGCTTCCAGTCGGACCAGTTGTAAGAATTAAGCCATTTGGTTTTTCAATTTCCTTTTTTAATATTTCGTAGGCCTGGGGCATAATACCTAAATCCTCAAATGATAATCCAACTGAGCTTGATTTTAAAAGTCTCATAACCACGCTTTCGCCATAAGAGGTCGGCAAGAAGGAAGACCTAACATCAACTCTTTCATTTTTTAAAAAAATAGAATATCTACCATCTTGTGGCTTGTCTTCTATGTTTATTTTTACTCCAGCCAGTATTTTCATGCGGGATATTATTCTTTTCCATTTGATTTTGTCGATCGTAGCAGCTTCTTGTAAGACGCCGTCAATCCTGAGTCTTACAACTATTCCATTCTCTTCAGATTCAATATGGATATCACTGGAACCAACTTTTAAAGCTGTTGCCAATACGAGTGTTACAACTTCGGATATATTAACAGTGTTTATTTTTTCGTTTAAACTTTTATAATCCTTGATATCCGATTTAAATCTTTCTAGGTCTTCTTCTTTTATCTCCACGCCACCAGTTACTTTGCTTACCTTTGGTATTGTCTTGTAAACATCCATGGCGCATTTAAAACTATTTTCGGATATCAAATATGCCTTGCTTGTTGTAAAGTAGGTTTTGTTTAAATATTCTTCCATTTCTTTTATTTTTGGATTTTCTGGCCTGGTCGTTCCTACTCTTATATTTTCACCATCGTAATAAAAACAAACAAGTTTTTCTTTTTCGGCCTCTTCTTCTGGTATTAGAGCAATAGCTTCTGGGCTCACCGGAAAGGCAAACAAATCAACATAAGAAAGACCCAAGGTCGAAGCCTTGGTCTGAGTTTGTCTTTCCACTTCTTTTAGTTCTATTTCCTTTTGTTTGACCGCAAATTTGCCTTGCGCACTGTCTTCATTTGCCTCCTCATCCTTGTTTAACAAACTGGAAATTGAATTGAATCCACTCATATTTTATAGTTTATTTGGGGTATTTCCTTCGGAGAAAATTCTTTCTAATTTACCACTAACTTTATTTTCTTTTAACTTTATAAATAAATCCGTCCAGGTGCTTATTTGGAAGGTGTTAATTATTGACCCACCTACAATCATTATTGCTACAGCAAGTAGAATTGCAATAGTTATCAAGAACCAGAAAATAATTTGCGAAGAAATAATAAAAATAGTAGAAGTCATGGCTATCCCTATTATAAATATTAGACCTAAAAATGCTAAGGTTGAAACTGCTAACATGGCCACGATGTTTATAAAAAACAATGTTATCGCCATTTCTATGCTTATCAACCAGTTGTCTCTAAATAATTTCCAACCCTTTTTTAGGGCTGATGAAAAGCTCTTGCCGTCAATTACTACGTAGGCGATAGAATATTTAATTATAAAAGATAGGAATAAGATTATTGGAATAAAGGCAATAAAGATGATTCCGTATAGAAAGAGGAAGATTGGTTTATTTTGAAGCAGTATAAATATCAACAAAATACTGATCAAAAGAGTTATTCCATTTATCATTACACTCATGATTAGATTCATCCATAGAACTGGCCAAAATTTTGCGTTGGCTTTGTTTAGTTGATTTTTTATTGTTATTTTTTCCTTGACGTTTTTTGTTATCTTTTTAACAGCGTCAATAATAGATATTTGGGAAACAGTAGCCAACCAAACAAAGAACAAGAAAACGGCCAAGATTAAAAGTAAAAATAAGATTAAGGCTAAAAATGAGCCTAGGTCTGTTTTTATTAATTCGAGAGCATTGTTTAGAGCATTTTTGGAAAAAATACCAGTCTTTATAAACATGCCGATATTGTTTAACATTTTGAAGCCAGTTTCTTGACTTATTGATCTGGAGATAATTTTAAACTCAGCACCAAAGCTAATAAGGGAAGCAAAAAACCCGAAAAACCATAGAAATTTATTTTTCCAGGAAATTCTCCAGGCTTGTTTTAAAATCGTTCTATAAGAGACCATAGTTTTAAATTTTAATTTTTAAATATTTTCATTATATATAAATTATAACATATTTTTAAAAATATACAACATAAAAACCATGTTGTTGGCCCTTGCTTTTAAGAGGGTGTATAAGCGGGAAAAATAAAGATGGCCAGTGTAGACAAAACGTTTCAAATAATATACAATTTTGTTAGCACTAATTGAATAGTCTTTATGATTTTGAAGGAAATAAAACAACTAATAGGCAAAAAATTGAAAATTAATATTGATATTTTTGCTTATCCACCAAATAGTGAAATGGGCGATATTTCTTTGCCTCTTTTTTCTTTGTCCAAGGAAAGAAAAATAAACGTGCAGGAATTGGCAAACGATTTTAGGGAGAAGATTTTAAATGATAATGAATTGAATTTTATTTTTGAAAAGATAGAAGCAAGCGGCCCTTATCTCAATTTTTTTCTTGATAAAAAGTTTTTGTTTAATGAAACCATTTCTTACGTCTTAAATAATAAGAATGATTTAGGGTATAATCAGGATGGCCAAAATCAAAAAATTATTTTTGAATATTCGAACGCCAATACTCATAAAGAAATTCACATTGGTCATTTGAGAAATATTGTCTTCGGTGATTCTTTGGTTAAAATTTCTAAGGCCAACGGTTTCGATTCTTATCCGGTATCTTTCATTAATGATTTAGGTATAAACACTGCCAAAACAGTTTGGGCTTATAAGCAAAATTACAGTCAAAATATAGGCCAGTGTTATGCTTGGTCCGTGTCAGAGATTGACAAGAATCCAGACTTGAAAGAAGAAATTAGTCAGATAATGATAGAGATAGAAAAGGAAGATGGTGAAAACTATGATTTGTGGAAAAAGACTAGGGATTTGAGCATGAAAGAATTTGAAGATATTTATTCTCTTTTGGATATAAATTTTTATAAAACTTATTTTGAAAGTGATTTTACCAAGAGGGGAGTAGAAATTGTTGACGATTTTTTAAAGAAGGGAATATTTAAAAAGAGTCAAGGCGCCATAATTGCTGATTTGGAAGAATATGGGTTGGGTGTTTTGCCAGTCGTTAGAAGCGACGGGACATCTTTGTATGCCGTAGCTGATTTAGCACTAGCCGAAAAGAAGGATCAAGATTTTCCTGACTTGAAAAAATCTTTTATTGTAGTTGATGTTCGGCAGAGTCTCCATTTTAAGCAATTGTTTAAAATTTTGGAGTTAGCTGGTTATAAAAATGATTTTACTCATTTAGCTTATGATTTCGTTAAACTTCCAGAGGGTATGATGTCTTCTCGTTCTGGCAAAGTTGTGTTGCTTAAAGATCTTTTTGATCAAATTTTTGATAAGCTAATATTAGAGAGTAAAAAGAGGCATGAAGACTGGGACGATAAAAAAATAAAAAATAATTGTCAAAAATTAGCCGTGGCTATTTTAAAATTTGAGATGTTAAAAGTTGGCGCTAACAAAACGATAACTTTCAATATAGAAGAGGCTTTAAGATTTGATGGTTATAGTGCACTGTATATTTTATATACCTTGGTTAGGATGAAGAGCATCTTGAGAAAAGCTGACTTTGCGGAGAGCGTTGAATACAGTCTTGATTTATTGCAAAGTGATATAGAAAAAAAGATAGCCTTGGAAATGGCTAAATATTCTGATATTGTTTATAAGACAGGGCAAGACAATGACCCTAGTGAGATTGCTAAGTATCTTTTTGATTTTGCCAAACTATTTAATGATTATTATCAGAAAATTAATATTTTGCAGACAGAGGATAATTTAAAAAAGGCTAGATTAATTTTTATATACTCTTGCTCTTTATTATTAGAAAATGCTTTAAAACTTTTGGGCATAGAGAGTTTAGAGGAAATTTGAAACATATGACAAACAAAAATCAAGATAATAAAATGGAAAAAATTGTTTCTTTATGTAAAAGAAGGGGCTTTGTTTTTCCGTCCTCAGAAATTTATGACGGCTTTTCAGCTGTTTATGATCTTGGCCCCTATGGTGTTGAATTGGCGAATAATATTAAAAATGCCTGGTGGAGGGCCATGACTCAGTTTCGTGATGATGTAGTTGGTCTTGATTCGGCCATTTTTATGAGTCCTAAAATATGGGAAGCCTCTGGGCACGTCAAAGGCTTTTCTGACCCGTTAACCGAATGTAAAAAATGTCATTCTCGCTTAAGGCTAGACTCGCTACTTGAGGATGCTGGTATTTTTGCCGATGAAAAGATGAGCGAAGATGAAATTAATGAAATTTTTGATAAGAATAAAGATAAAATAAAATGTCCAAATTGTGGCGCCAAGGATTTTACTCCTGGTAAAAAATTTAATTTATTGGTTCAATCAAATCTAGGAAACTTTACTGGTGACTGGAGTAAGGAGCCAACTTATCTTAGGGGAGAAACTTGTCAGGGGATTTATGTAAATTATAAAAATGTTTTGGATTCCGCTAGAGTAAAGGTTCCTTTTGGTATCGCTCAAATTGGCAAAGCTTTTAGGAACGAAATAACTGCCAGACAGTTCATTTTTAGAACTCGCGAATTTGAACAAATGGAAATGCAATACTTTATCAAACCGGATACCCAAGAGAAGTATTATAATGAGTGGAAGGAAACACGCTGGAAGTTTTATTTGGACCTGGGTATTAAAGAGAAGAATTTAAAATGGCACAAACATGAAAATTTAGTTTTTTATGCTAAAGAGGCTTATGATATTGAATACAATTATCCTTTTGGTTTTAAGGAATTAGAAGGCGTTCATGCTCGTGGTGATTATGATTTGAGTCAACATAGCAAACATTCTGGTCAAGATTTGTCTTATTTTGATGTAACAAGCGGTGAAAAGTTCGTTCCTCATATAGTAGAAACTTCAGCCGGGGTAGGAAGAACATTTTTGGCCATTTTGTCTGAAGCTTATACCGAGGAAGGCGAAGGCGATGGCGCTAGAATTGTTTTGAAAATTTCACCTAAATTGGCCCCTATTAAAATAGCCATTTTCCCATTGCTTAAAAATAAACCAGAATTGGTTAAAAAAGCTAAAGATATTTTTGATGAATTAAAATTAATTTGGAAATGCGAATTTGATGATAATGGTAATATTGGTAAGAGATATCGTCGCCAAGATGAAATAGGTACGCCTTATTGTTTAACTGTTGATTTTGACAGTTTAGAAAATGAAAGCGTTACAATTAGAGACAGAGATACTATGGTACAAGAAAGAATAGATATAAAAAATTTAGTTTCTTATTTTAAAGATAAAATAGAAAAATAAAAAAAGCAGCAAGATGTTCTTTGCTGCTTATAGGTTTTTTTAACGGTTGTTTTTAAATATTAACAACCGTTATTTTTTTTCCACCAGAGCCGGGGACTGTTATTTGAAAATTTGGTTTTGTTTCGTCCGGCTTACCGTCGATTATAACTCTTTTTTGAGCTTTTTCTCGGGAACCACCGTAGACAAAATTTAAAATTAATTTTTTTTCACCAGTCTTAGTGTTTGTGGAAAATTTCATTTCTAGCGAACCAACAACTGTTTGTCCAAATGGAAGGTTCTCTGATGTTTTGCTGGGGTCGGAGTGGTAGTAGCATCTCGTTACCAAGACATCCTTTTCAACTCCTTTTACAAAAACTCCGTACATCCAGTGGGGCAACATTTTTTGAAATTCGCCATTTTTCCAGAGACGAACTCTTTCTGGCACGAATTTCATAAATTTTCCAAACATGGACGGGATTTTGAATTCAACATTGTCAAAAGAGCGAATCTCCTTTTCTTCCCAATAGCTTATTCGTAGTTCGCCATATTCGGTGGTTTTTACACCAACCATTTCTTCTCCCTCATAAATGTAGTCGAGAGGCGTAATTTTTTTGATTTCTCCCATGATTTCTGTTTTTTTAGGTACATAATTTAATTAAAATTTCTAGTAAAATAAAAAGCGAGTTTTAATCTCACTGGAAATTTTAATTGTTTTTCAATGATCAATTTATAGTAACCTTTTGTACTAACTTTGGATTATAGCATATTATATTATTTATGTCAATAGTCACTATTGACATTATATTTTTTTTATTGTACAATAAAAAGATTTTTTAAAAATACAATTTTTTTTGTATTTATTTTGCACATTAAAAACTAAAAACACTATATATCATGAAAAAGAGTCTTTTAACTATTTTTTTTGTTCTGGCCACTGTTTTTGTGGTCTTTCTTGTTCTTAAAATGAATAAGATGAACGATGAATCGAGCGCTTTCTATGCCAAGCTTGATGGTATTAAGAAAGTAGAGCCTTTTGTCCCTGTTGTGCATAAAGTTAAAAAGGGAGAGCCCGTTCTTGTCTCTAGGCCCAAGAGTGACTTCAACAAAGAAGAGATGTTGAGTAGAATAGAAAGCTTAGAAAAACAGAACAGTAAAATAAGCATCTCATTGGAAGAAGAAAAAAGGAAGAGTGCTAAAGTCATAAAAAGATTGAATGAGTACGACGGGGTATTGCAAGCTGTTTATAGCCACTTGTTGTCAGTGCAAGATAGCGTTTTTACGGAAATGAAGAGACTTAGGTCTGGCTATTGACAAATTTTTTTTTGTATGCTAATATATTTGGTTAGTTGTTTTATTAATAGTAACTTAAAAATGGAGGATAAATCATGAACACAGACCGTGTGCTGGGCATTGGCGCTATAGCCCTGTCCCTTATAGTAGGCATTGTTTTATTTGTTGGAATTTCCAATTTGGGAAATCGAGTTGAAACAGGAAACAAAATGCTGTTTGACCAAATCATGGGTGTTAACAACACTGTTGTTCGCGTCAATAACGCTCTTGTGGTGGTTGACAGTACTGTGACAGTTATTGATACGGTTAAAATTCCTGAAATTTTTCAGGAGATTATCAACCTAAACAAAAGAGTCGACAGCGTTGCTATCAAAGCCGACAAGGCAGTTCGCAGTGCAGGTTATGCCAATTCTCGAGCCTCCAAAATAGAGGCTGAGCAGAAAAGGCTGAAACATGAAATTGATAGTTTAAAATCGATTTCTGTTCAAGTAGCTGACACAACTGGTGCGGTTGAAGGTGGTGGCCTATTCGGAGACGAAGAAGAGTCGCCTTTCTAAAGGGCAAAAAAAATTTCACAATAAGGCAGAGGAACAAATCCACTGCCTTTTTTATTTTTTTTAATTTTTTGTAAATTAAAAATCGGTTACCTTCTTCTTTTTTGTTGGGCGTTTGTCAGGGTATTGACAAATTTTTTTATATGTGATATAGTTATATGTTTGTTAGAACTTTGACATTTTGTGGTATTGCAAGCGCAGTATTGCAAACAATATATTTTTGAAGGAAAATGAATGTTTAACTTAAAAATAAGAAGATCATGAAAAAGATGTTTCGTTACTTATTGGTGCCAACCATATTAATGGTGGCAATGTGCTTTTCTGAGCTTAAAGCTCAGGAGTGGACGCAGAATCCTTGGTTTAGAACCGACAAGCCGGCCGGAGGCGCAAGTGCTTTTATCACAGTGACTAACAGCTCTAGAATAAAGGATTTGACAATTATGCCGCTAAACAGTGGCGTTTATAAAAGCCTTTTGAAGGAGAGAATTTGGGCAGTGCCCGTTGCTTCGGCAAGCGGTTACGAAATGAAATCTGCTGATGCAGAGATTTCTTTTCCAGCGCAGGTTATATATTTTACCTATAAAAAAGACAAGAAACCTGTTGCCAGTAAACCAACAGAAGCTTTGCACTTGGCGTTTATGGTCACCTATAACGATGGCGGACAACAAATTTCAAAAATTGTTTCCGGCCAATTATTAGGAGCCGAACAGTTACTTGATAAAAACGCTGGCGATGTTGGGCATAGTTTAAAGTTTGAGTTAACCGACAAAGCCTTAGGTCTTCGTCCTCTTCCTAGAGTCACCTTGAAAACTAAAATCAATTATCCAATGTTTATTTCTTTGGGTGATGCAAAATTTTTAGTGGAAGGTGGCGAGGCTGTTAACATTGAGGGCACTCTTAAAAGTGTTAACGCAAAAGTTGTAGAGGCGCCTGAACCAGGGAATTATGATTTCGACTTTGAAATAAAAATTCCTAATTATGGTTGGGTTCAAGTCTGGAACCAAGATGGAACCAGAAAAAAATTAAGAGCTTCGGTTGACAGCAGCGGAGTAATACTCACTGTTGTCCCTCAAGACTTGTCTGGAATATTGGGATCAAAGGATAACACAGTCTTTGGTTCTGGTAGAAAAAAGACTATTTTCTTGAGGACATTTGTGTCTCCCGGATTAGAATTTTTCTGGGGGGCTACAATGGACGAAGTTGGTAGTCGCGTTTTTTCAGATAAGAACGAACGAGCCTTGATTGCATCTGAGCGATACACAGCTTTTTCCTTGCCAGCCGGTAATGTATCTTTTATGTACAGGCCAGCAGGCACGACGAATACTAACCGCTTTTTTATAGCGGAATTACCAGTATCTCGTCGTCAAAAAGGAAAATTCACAATTCGTCAAGGGGTAATAACCTCTGATACTAATTGAGAATTTAGCGCAATTTTTACAACCCGTTGTTACAAAACAACGGGTTTTTTATTTATATATGTTGACCTTAAAATTAAATTTTGCTATTATAAGGGTAGATGAATGAGTATTAAAAAGCTAAGAAATTAGCTTTTTGTATGTTTTATTAGGGTAAAGAATATAAAAATTAATATTGCTTTTTTATGATAATAAATTACTTCGGTCATTCTTGCTTTAAGATAGAGGAAAAAATAAACGGTGAAAATGTTTCGCTTATTACTGATCCTTTTGATTCTTCGGTTGGTTTAAAAGTGCCAAACGTTGAAGCTGATATAGTTTCTGTTAGTCATAGTCATCCAGACCATGCTAATGTTTCAGCTCTTCGAGGAAAGCCTTTTGTTGTAGATTGTGCTGGTGAGTATGACATTAAAGGTGTAATTATTGAAGGAATTAAATCTTACCATGATGAAAAAAAAGGCACCGAGAGAGGCGAGAATATTATTTTTCGTTTTGACATTGAGGGTATAAGTTTG
This sequence comes from Candidatus Falkowbacteria bacterium HGW-Falkowbacteria-1, assembly GCA_002840305.1. Lineage (GTDB taxonomy): Bacteria > Patescibacteriota > Patescibacteriia > Patescibacteriales > UBA12465. The sequence goes on along the minus strand of PHAI01000002.1, from coordinate 316,789 downwards.
GCTCATCTAGGTGATTTGGGTGACGCTTTAGACAATAAACAGCTCGAGAAAATAGGAGGTATTGATATTTTGTTTATACCAGTAGGAGGAAGATATACTTTAGATGCCAAAAAAGCCGTGGAGGCGATATCTCAGATTGAGCCGAGAATTGTCATTCCTATGCATTACAAGACTGAAGGCTCAAAAATAGATATTGATGGTATAGATAAATTTATCAAAGAGATAGGCATAGCTCCAAATTTTGAGGAAAAATTAAAAATCAGCAAGAGAGATTTGCCTAGTGAAGATATGAAGTTAATAATTTTTAATAATATAAAATAAGTCGGGTTTAAATATTTGTTCTTTTGTTTTTGATTTTTTAAGAATTTTGTTTTATTTTTTTTAAAAATTAAAAATAAAAGATTTTCAGTATTTAAATTTGCTTTAAATTTTGTTTATGAACGAAAATCCTAAAAAACAAAGAACGTTTGTTATTCTAAAACCAGATGCTATCCAAAGGTCTTTAATAGGGGAGACTATAAAGAGAATTGAGAGAACAGGTTTAAAAATGGTAGCCTTAAAAATGATTATGGCCACTGAAGATCAGTGCTGGAAGCATTACAATAAGGACGAGGAGTGGTTTTTAAAAAAGGGACAAATGGTTGTTGATAATCGTCAAAAAGCTGGTTTACCAATAGAAAAAGAGGCTGTTGAATACGGAAGAGATATTATTGGAGCTTTAGTTAAATTCATGACTTGTGGTCCGATAGTTCCAATGATTTTTGAAGGCAACCAAGCAATAGCTATTGTTAAAAAAATCGTCGGTGGAACAGAACCGACAACTTCTGATGTTGGAACAATTAGGGGCGACTTTACGCTTGATTCTTATGAATTGTCCAACTTAGATCAAAGAGCAGTCAGAAATTTAGTTCATTGTTCTGATTTACCAGAAGAGGCAGAAAGAGAAATCTCTATTTGGTTCGACAAAAGCGAAACCATCGCTTATCGTTTAATAGCCGAACAAATTCTATATGATGTTAATTTAGATGGTTATAAAGAATAATTTTTTGGAGTACTTAAAAAGTTTATTTTTGTTTTTTATATGTTAGAGAATTTTGAAAAATTTAAAAATGTTATAAAGAAAAAAGACAAGAGATTTTGGTTAATGATTTTTGTTGTCGTTGCAACTTTGGCTGTTTTTTTTATTTGGATTTCTGATTTTAATGACATTTTCTTTGCTAATAGCAAAGCTGCCGAGGGAAGTAGTCTTGATCTTTTTACTATCAAAGATACTGCCAAAGATGACTTGGATAAAACTTTGGAAGAATTTTCTGTTCTTATGGATAGCAAAATAGATGAGAATAATATTAGTGCTACTTCTTCTGTGTTGGGTCTAATAATGGAGAAGGCAGTTAGCGAAAAAATAGAAGAAGAAAAAAGTATAAACGATAAAAAAGAATTAGATGAAAGCATTCAAAAAGATGCATTGGGAGAGAGTGAAGAAAATATAAACAATTTAAAAAAAAGGATTGAAGAGCTGGAAGGAAAATTGGAATAAAATTAAACTTCCGAATCAGTAAAAAATTTATAAGATTATTTTAAATAGCTTTATGGATAAAAAAAATAAAAATGAATCTAGTGATGCTAAGGCCACGGTAGGGGGAGAGGATGAAAACCAGGAGAACCAAGTAACGGGGCTTGTTGGTGAACGTCGTCAAACTGAATATGGTTTAGTATTGGATCAATCTATAACTTCTGAAATGAGTAGTTCTTATTTGGACTATGCTATGAGCGTGATAGTCTCGCGTGCTTTGCCGGATGTTAGAGATGGCTTAAAACCGGTTCACAGGCGTATATTGTATGCTATGTGGGATATCGGTCTTAGGGCCTCGGCCAAATTTAGAAAATCGGCCACTGTAGTCGGAGAAGTTTTGGGTAAATATCATCCTCATGGAGATTCTGCTGTTTATGATTCAATGGTTAGGATGGCTCAAGATTTTTCTATGAGATATCCACTAGTTAGAGGACAGGGAAACTTTGGTTCAATGGATGGAGACAGTGCCGCTGCCATGCGTTATACCGAGGCAAAATTATCAGCTATTTCCGAAGAGATGTTATTTGATATTGATAAAGATACGGTTGATTTTTCTCCTAATTATGATGGTTCACAAAAAGAGCCACAGTTTTTGCCGGCCAAACTACCAAATCTTTTGTTGAATGGTGGTATGGGAATCGCCGTTGGAATGTCCACTAATATTCCTCCACACAATTTAAGAGAATTAATTTCGGCCATAAATCATTTGATAGATAATCCAGAAGCGACAGTTGAAGACTTGATGGAGTTTGTTAAAGGTCCAGATTTTCCTACGGGAGGCATAATTTATGACAAAAGAGATATTTTAAACGCCTATGCTACTGGTAAGGGCGGTATAGTTATCAGGGGTAGAGCTGATATTAAAGAAGATAAAAATGGTAATTTTCAAATAATTATCAGTGAGTTGCCTTATCAAGTAAATAAGGCGACGTTGGTAGAAAAAATTGCTGATTTGGTTAAAGATAAAAAATTGGAAGGAGTTAAAGGTCTTAGAGATGAATCAGATAAAGACGGCGTTCGTGTCGCAATTGATTTAAAGAAGGACTCTTATCCTAAGAAGATTTTAAATAGTTTGTATAAAAACACTTCTTTGCAAACCACTTTTCATGTCAATATTTTGGCCTTAGTTGGAGGCATTCAACCAAAAGTATTGACTCTAAAAATGGTTTTGGAAGAATATATAAAGCATCGAGAATCAGTTGTGCGCAGGAGAGCAGAGTTTGAATTAAATAAGGCCAAAGACAGAGCTCATATTTTAGAGGGGTTAATGATAGCTTTAAATAATATTGATGCAGTTATTAAGACCATTAAAGCTTCGTCCGATAGAGAAGACGCTAGAAATAATTTGATAAAGAAATTTGAACTCTCAGAGAAGCAGTCCGTTGCTATATTGGAGATGAAGTTGCAGAGTTTGGCTAATTTGGAGAAAATTAAAATAGAAGATGAATTAAAGGAGAAGTTGAAATTGATAAAGGAATTAGAGGCCATATTAAGCTCTAAAGCTAAAATGAGATTAATTATAAAAGATGAAATAAATGAATTAGCAGAAAAATTCGGTGACGATAGAAGAACGCAGGTCGTTTCTCATGGTGTAAAGAATTTTAACATTGAAGATCTTATTCCAAATGAAGATACTATGGTAATGATGACTAGAGACGGTTACATCAAGAGGTTGGAGCCAGATACATTCAAGGTTCAGGCCAGAGGAGGAAAGGGTGTTATCGGGCTCACAACAAAAGAAGAAGATTCTGTCGAGTTTATGTTCATTACCCAAACTCATAATGATATTTTATTCTTTACTACTAAAGGTAGAACTTTTCAGTTAAAGGCTCATGAAATACCACAATCTTCAAGAACTGCCAAGGGAACTCCGATTGTTAATTTTTTACAATTAATAAACGGTGAAAAAGTGACATCTATTTTACCCTTAGATAAAATTGCAAATTATAGTTATTTGTTTTTTGCTACTGAGAAGGGGTTGGTTAAAAAAGTGAAAACCGATGCTTTCTCTAATGTTCGTCGTAGCGGCTTGATAGCTATAAAAATAAAAAACAATGATCGCCTTATTTGGTGTAAACCAACGTCTGGATCTGATCATATCAGTTTGATAACAACCAACGGTCAAGCCATAAGATTCAAAGAAACAGAAGTTCGCGACATGGGCAGAAATGCCTCTGGTGTGAGAGGAATAAAATTAAAAGGAAATGACATAGTGGTTGGAATGGGTATTATTAAGACCGACAAAGAAGTAAAGAGGAGCTATCAGATAACTACTATTATGGATAAGGGTTTCGGCAAAAGAACTGATTTGAGTTTATACAAAACCCAAGGTCGTGGAGGTAGTGGTATCAGGACTGCCAAGGTTACTGACAAAACTGGAAAAATTAGTAATGCTTTTGTCCTAAACAAAGATTCTATGGAGGGCAAGGATTTAATTATTATCTCTGACAAGGGTCAAGTTATCAGGTTGCCGTTTAAATCAGTTAATGAGCTAGGAAGAGATACTCAAGGTGTCAGAATAATGCGATTTAAGAATAGCGACGATATGGTCTCTAGTGTTACTTTTATTTAAATTTATTTAAACGTTAAATAGTTTTCAAAATAGGTCGAGAGGCCTATTTTGTTTTATTTGTCATTTTTTGTTAAGATAAAGGGAGATAATAATAAATAATAATTAATATGTTAAATTTTTCAATAATTTTTTTATTAATTCTGCTAGTTCTTTTAATGGCTGGGCTAATTTATTTATTTTTTAAAAATAGTGCCAACAAAGATTCTGATGACAAACTTTTGGTTTTATTTGAAAAAATAAGTGAACTTAGCAGACAAAATGATTCTCTTCGCCAAGAATTAGACAGAAAATTAAGTGAAACTAATCGTGTCAGTCAGGAAAGTATGAGCAAATCGGCTCAGATGGTGCAGGGCATAACAGGGCAATCGGCTAAATTAATCTCTCAGATCACAGAAAAATTGACCAAACTAGACGAAACTAATAAGCAGGTAATTGGTTTTTCTGAGCAATTAAATAATTTAGAAAAAGTTTTGACTAATCAAAAAAAGAGGGGCAATTTGGGTGAAGCAGGGCTGAAATTGGTTTTGGAAAATATTTTGCCACCAACGGCCTATAAACTTCAATATCCGTTTGAAGATGGTGGTATAGTTGATGCCGTTATTATAACCAAAGATGGACTAATTCCTGTTGATGCTAAATTTTCTTTGGATAATTATAATCGAATAGTAAATGAGGATAACTCCGATAGAAAATTGGTCCTGGAAAAAGAATTTAGAAATGATTTAAAAAAAAGAATAGATGAAACCTCAAAGTATATAAAAGTGAAAGAGGGGACCATGAATTTTGCCTTGATGTTCATACCGGCCGAAGCCATTTATTACGATTTGCTTATAAATGAAGTTGGTGCGGTCAAAGTTAACACTAGAAGCTTAATTGATTATGCTTATAATGAGAGAAAAGTAATAATAGTTTCACCAACAACTTTTGCGGCTTATCTCCAGACAATTTTGCAAGGCCTTAGGGCGATGCAAATAGAAGAAGGTGCAAAAAATATTAGAAAAAATGTAGAAAGTTTGGGTAGACATTTGCTTTCCTATGAAGATTTTATGAAAAAACTTGGAGGTAGCATGTCGACATCGGTTAACCATTATAACAGCGCCTACAAAGAGTTTAAAAAAATAGACAAAGATATTGCTCGCATAGGTGATGGTAAGAGTGAGGTGGAGGTGTTGGAAATTGATAGACCGGGCGTTGAGTAAAGCAAACATGAATAATCAGATAAAATCAGAAGAATTGAAATCGGCCATTATTAAAACCATGGTGTTTTTTGATTTATTTAATCAACCATTAACTCTATTCGAAATATATAAGTATTTAAGCGTTAAAATAGACTTGGCTGAATTATCAGACATTTTAGAATCAATGAACGATAAGGTAAAAATTAAAAATGGTTTTTATTTTTTATCTGGCAGGGAAGAAATTGTCGGAGAGCGATTTAAAAAGTACAATTATTTTAAGAGAAAAGTAAAAATAGCCAAGAGATTTTCTCAGTTAATATCTTTTTTGCCCTTTGTTAAAGGCGTGGCCGTTTCCAATATAATTAGTAGTCACAATTTAAAAGATAATGGAGATATTGATTTATTTATCATTAGTTCTAAAAATAAGATTTTTTTGACTCGTTTTTTTTGCGTATTTTTTGCTAAGTTTTTGAATATTAGACCTAATAAAAAAACAAAAAAGGATAAAATTTGTCTTAGTTTTTATATTAGTGAAGATAGTTTGAATTTGGAAAAATATTTATACAACCAAGACGATTTTTATTTTGTTTACTGGATTGTTGGCTTGGAGGTTTTGGTAAATAAAAATAAAATATTTGATAGATTTAAAATGGAAAATAAGTGGGTTGAAAATTACTTGCCAAACTTGAAAATATGGGATTCCTATTCCTATGGCGGGAATGACAAAAGAAACGGATCTCTCCGCTCGCCCTTCTACGGCGGGCTCGGTCGAGATGACAAGGGGGGGTGCGGGAATGACAAGGGGGATGGAAGTAATTGGGTAGAAAAAATATCTAAAAAAATACAATTAAAAATAATGCCTAAAAGTTTAAAGGAAAAAAGAGGGCGGTCGAGTGGAGTTGTGTTTGAGAACAATATTATAAAATTATTTTTAGAAGATAAAAGACCTGAGTTTATAGATAGATTCAAAAAATCCTTAGAAAAGTTTTTATGAAAAATAAAATCGAAAAAATAATTGAATATTTGTTTTATATTTTTGTTTTCGTTTTGCCGTTTCAGACTAAATATATTTTATTTTCGGCAGAAACAAATTATAACGAAATTGCTATTTTTCTAAATTATTTAATTTTAGCAATTTTAGTGGTTGTTTTTTTTCTTTATTTTTTTAAATATAGAAAAATTTCGTCAGATTTTGATATACCTAAGCATTATTTGGTTTTAATAGGCTTAGATCTATTTATTTTTGTTTCTATTTTTGTTTCCTCTTTCTTCGACTTGTCTCTTTTTAGATACTTTTTATTTTTGTTAGCAATTGCATTGTTTTTTATAGTTCTAAATTTTAAGTTTAATTTTAAAAAGCTAATAGTTATTTTTATTTTCAGTATTTTTTTGCAATCAATTATTGGTTTGGGCCAATTTTTTATTCAAAAAACTTTTTCTAATAAATATCTAGGAATATCAGTTCACGATCCTTCTGTTTTAGGTGTTTCAGTTTTGGAGGGCGATTTTGGTCGCTTGGTTCGTTCTTATGGAGGGCAGGATCATCCTAATATTTTTGCGGCCTTGGTTTTTTTTGCTTTGATTTTTTGTTTGTTACTTGTTTTTAAGTTCAAATTTAAATTTTGGCAGAAAATTATTTTATATTCAGTTTATTTTATCTTGCTTTTGTCACTTTTAACCTCTTTTTCTCGGAGCGCTTGGATGGCCTTTGTTTTATCAATGTTTTTAATCTTTATATTGTTACTATTTGAAAACAAGAAAGAAAATTTAAAAAAATACTTACCAATATTCTCTTTTTCGTTATTTTTTCTGATTTTATTTTTTACAATTTTTAAACCTTTTATTTTAAATCGTTTTAATCTTAATTCTAGGTTGGAGATTATTTCAAACAGTGAAAGAGTCGAACAAATTTATAGTTCAAGCGATATTATAAAAAGCAATTTATGGTTGGGGGTTGGATACGGCGCCTATCATCAAAAACTTTTGAGTTTAAATCCAGATTTAAAATCTTATCAAGCTCAGCCGGTTCATAATGTCTTTTTACTTGTTTTGTCAGAAATAGGTATTTGGGGTTTTATTTTTTTTGTTTGGTTTTTAGGGCATTCCTTTATGAAATCTGCCAAAGGGCCTTATTATTTTATTAATTTTTCTTTATTCTTGGGAATTTTTATATTTATGATTTTTGATCATTGGTTATGGAGCCTGCCCTTTGGTTTGCTGGTTTTATTTTTTATTTTGTCGCTGTCTTATTTGAACGGTTTCAAGGATTTTTACAATGAAAATACTTAGAATAATGTCTATTCTTGCATAATGCGTATAAAAATATTAGAATGTAGAGTAATGATTTTTTGATAAATTGATTATAATTATATTTAAAATAAAATATGAAAGGAATATTTTTTAATAAAGCCCTACGCATATTGCTTTTAACTAATGCCATGATACTTATGGCCGGAGCTATGTTAGGACCTATTTATGCTTTATTTGTAGAAAAGGTAGGGGGGGATTTGATGGATGCTAGTATCGCTGGAGGTATTTTTGCCTTCGTAGCCGGTCTGACAACGTTGATATCTGGAAAGTATAGCGACAAAATAAAAGAAAATGAACTGATTATTGTAGGAGGGTATTTAATAATGGGCACTGGTTTCTTGTTGTATTTTTGGGTTAATTCTATTGTTTTTTTGTTTATAGTTCAGGCAATCATTGGTCTTGGTGAGGCGATTTATTCGCCAGCGTTTGACGCTGTGTTTTCTAAACATATTGATGGTCATAAATCTGGGACACAATGGGGAGCATGGGAATCAACTAATTATTTTACAACAGCTTTGGGAGCTATAGTTGGCGGTGGTTTAGTCACTTTTTTTGGTTTTCAGGCTTTGTTTATTATAATTGCGACACTTTGCTTCAGTAGCGCTTTATACATTTTTCATTTAAAAAGAAGCGTACTCTAGATACGCGGGCGTTGTGGGTCAAGAAAGCTTGTTTATTGCTAAAATTTATCAAGTATTATATATTGTTATAATAGATTATTTTTTATTTTTTATATGAGATACATTTCAATTAAAAGTTTATATCGCCAGCCTGGTGATTATTTAAACAAGCAGATAAAATTAGGGGCCTGGGTTAGGACACTTAGAACGTCCAAGGATTTTGGTTTTATTGAAATAAACGATGGTACTTTTTTTAAGGGTTTGCAAATCGTTTTTGATAATAAATTGTCAAATTTTGAAGAAGTTGAGAAAATAACTATTGGCTCTTCCTTGGAGGTTGAAGGTACTTTAGTCGAATCTCCTGCTGCCGGCCAATCTTTTGAGCTTAAAGCTGAAAGTATTAAAATTTTAAATTTAGCGTCAGTTGACTATCCCTTACAAAAAAAGAAACATAGTTTTGAATTTTTGCGAGAAATAGCTCACTTGCGCGGGCGTAGCAATACTTTTTCGGCCGTTTTTCGTTTAAGATCCGTTTTGAGCTACGCTATTCATAAGTTTTTTCAAGAAGAAGGTTTTTTTTATGCGCATACTCCAATAATTTCTGGCAGTGATTGCGAGGGAGCCGGGGAAATGTTTGCTGTTACAACTTTTGATTTGGATAAAAACATTCCTAAAAATGAGAAAGGTGAAATTGATTATAAACAAGATTTTTTTTCCAAAAAAACAGGATTAACTGTAAGCGGTCAGTTAGAAGCTGAAGCTATGATTGCTGGTTTAAATAGAGTGTATACTTTTGGACCTACTTTTAGAGCCGAAAATTCAAATACTACTCGTCATGCTTGTGAATTTTGGATGGTTGAGCCTGAGATGGCTTTTGCCGAGCTTAAAGATGATATGGATTTGGCGGAAAAAATGATGAAATATCTAATTACTTATATTTTGAGAGAGCTTCCCGAGGAAATGGAGTTTTTTAATAAATTTATAGATACGTCGTTATTGGACCGTTTAAATAATATTTTAAGTTCAGATTTTGCTAGAATAACCTATACTGAAGCTATAGATTTACTTAAGAAGAGCGGTGAAAAATTTAATTTTCCGGTTGAATGGGGAATGGACCTACAAACTGAACACGAGAGATATATAAGTGAAAAAATTTACGGGAAACCAGTTTTTATAAGTGACTACCCAAGAGATATTAAAGCTTTTTATATGCGTCAAAATGATGACGGGAAAACAGTTGCTGCTATGGATTTGTTGGTTCCCGGGATAGGGGAAATTATAGGCGGTAGTCAAAGGGAAGAGAGATATGATGTTTTAAAAAATAGAATAAAAGAGATGGGTTTGTCAGAGGAGGATTATTGGTGGTATATGGATCTTCGGAAATATGGTTCAATTAAACATGCTGGTTTTGGCTTGGGTTTTGAAAGGGCTATTATGTATTTGTCTGGTATGGCCAACATTAGAGATGTGATTCCGTTTCCTCGTACTCCAAAAAATGCTGATTTTTAATTTATAAATTTATGAGTGAGATAAAAGAATCAAATTTTTTTAGTTCCGATGTAGAAGAATTAGACCCAGAGAGCGTTGACATAAAAAGACCAATGGAACTTAAAGAACTTGAGATGTCAAAAAAATTTTTAAGTTTAATTGAGGATAACTTTTCTTTAGATGACTTCAATCTTATAAGTAAAGCATTTTCTTTGGCTCAGGAAATTCACGAAGACCAAGTTCAGCCTGATGGAAAAGCTTACATTAATCATCCAGTGGAGGTTGCCAGCAGTATTGTTGAAAATTTTAAAATTTATGATAGGGATTTAATTATAACAGCATTACTCCATGATTCTTTGGAGGACCAGTCAGAAAGATTATTTGCTTTCTATGTTGAGAAGAACAATTTTTTTGTTAATACCCATAATATTCTTAGTTTGCAAAGTTTTGTCAATAAGTTCTCTGAGGAAATTAGAGAAATAGCCTTTTTAGAAATAAGAGATAACTTTGGTTCTCCAGTCGCTGAAAGAGTTCGTCGTTTGTCGAAACCAGACTTTGACTCCCTGATAGACTCTTGTGAAGAGGAAATTTCTTTAGAAAAAAGACAGCTTATTAAAAACAAAATGTATAAAGATTATTTCCAGAGTTTATTAGAGCTTAGTGATTATGGTGTCGGTGTAATAAAATGCGCTGATCTATTAAATAATACTTCTAAAAACCATCTTTTAAATGATGGACCAAAAAAATCTAAGTTATTAAAAAAATATTCTCCAGTAATCAAAGATGTTATAATTCCATTTCTTCAAAAAATGGAAAAAGAGCATCCTCTATATGAAAAAAGTCAAATAATTTTAGATCGTTTCGTCGAGATCTACAATAGGGATTTCGCTTTAGCTGCTTAATATTTTTGTATGAGTTTTTAAAAAGACTAATCATGGAATTAGTCTTTTTTGTTTTGAGTCCGTTTTTTTGTAATTCTTAATTCATTATATTAAATTCATTTATCTCTATATTTTCTGAATCAAGATACTGAAAATTAACCTCGGCACTTAATGCTATGTGGCCGTCTTCGTATTCAATTATTAAATTATTTTCATCTATAAAGTCGAGTGATGTTATATAAAATTTACCTCCTAATACTTCTTTTTCTGGTGAGAGTTCGGAAATATTTTTTGCAAAATATTCAGATATGGCCTGTTGATCTTCAGAAGATAAATCGTTTTTTTCTCCTATCGAGCAGTCTATTTTGTTTATTTGCCATACATTGTTTTCGTTTACTAATTCAACTAGTATTTCTTTTATGACTCCAGAATGGTCAGTCCTTACTATAATTTGAGATTTGCTTTTGTTTTTGTTTATTAATTCTAGAGAGAAATTTTCTGGTTTATTTTGTCCACAAAGGACTGGGTCTAATTTTTTGTCAGAATTGGCAGTTGATTCAATTGTTCTTTTTATTTCTTCTTCTGCCAACGCGTTTAGATACTTATTGTCTTTGTATGAAGCAGAATTTATTGTTTCAGTTTTATTTTCTATCCACTGATCGTAAAAGAGATTGACGGTTTGTTCGGGCGATAATGGGATTTCTTTTTTTTGGTTGTTTGGCCTAAGATAATAAAGAATTAAGAATCCTAAAACTAAAATTATTGTTGTCACAATAGTTAAGGAGCCATATTTTTTGTTTTTTTTCATCATATTTTTAAAATTAGCGATAATTTGTGTCTTATAATTTGTTATATTTTATCAATACTACTTATATTATAGTATAAGTGGAGGATAAAAGAAAGCTTGTTTTTTTAAAAAAAGGGGGGAATCATTTGAGATTCCCCCGAGCATCCATGTTTTCCGTTTCGAAGCGGGATTTCCGTCTATGGTTTTGTCTTAAAAACCAACACAATTTTCGCAAATTTTAGCGGTTAGGCCTTGATTTTTGGTCTTTGCTTAAGACGGCGTTCTGCCGACGAGCGCTCTCCACTCTTTGAACTAAAACGATGCTGATTTAGTACTATAACATAGAGCCATTTTATTGTCAACGGTTGAAAAGAGTTCTGTTTGTTGTTAATATTATATTATAAATTTAATTTAATTTAATTTTATGAGCAAGGGCTTTTTTATAAATAACAAACAACTTGAAAAAATCATAGAAGACGCAGAATCTTTTATTAAAAAAAATAAATATGAACTTTCTTATTCTGTGAAAATTGCTATTAAAAATAATTTGGGTGATTTGGATGCAGAAGATTGGTCGACTTGTTTTAGGAAGGCCGCTGGTGAGATTAAGAAGAGAATGAAGATGGAGGAGTATTATGAAAAAAATAGAACAAAGATAGACTCAAAGTTGAGGGAACTTGAAATGCTACAAAGAGCAAAGGAGCTTAGGCAGAGTGGCGATCCAGAATACTCAAAAGATGAGTATGCTTATCTGAGCGATATAAATTTTAAACTGTCAGAGGAATTAATAAAAGGTGGAGGAGATATTGTTCGTTATTCTCAAATGTCAAAAGAGCCAACAGCCGTCAGGGGTATGACTGACAAGGGGAGAGAACCTAAAAGAGGCGAGGCGACAAGACAAAGAAAAAAAGGTGCGCCAGAATATATACAGGGTAAAATAGATTTTAAATAATAAATAAAAAAGTATGAGCAGAATTTCAAAGATTGAATATTATATGAATATAGCCAAGGAGATTTCCAAGAGATCAACTTGTTTTCGGGCTAGACACGGATCAATTATAGTAAAAGATGATCAGATTATATCAACTGGTTATAATGGTGCGCCCAGAAAGACCAAGGATTGTTTTGAAAGGGGAAATTGTTTGAGAACAGAATTAAACATCCCGTCTGGTCAAAGATACGAAATGTGTCGCAGTGTTCATGCCGAGCAAAATGCTATTATAAATTCAGCTAGAGCTGGTGTAAGTCTTTTGGGAGGAACGATGTATTTATATTCAGAAAAAGTCGTTGATGATAATGATGTTCAGACTATAGACGCTTACCCCTGTTTTATTTGTAAAAAGATGATTATTAATTCTGGTTTGGACGAAGTAATTGTAAGCAGGGTTGATGGCAAATTTAAAAAACATAAAATAAAAGATTGGGCAGATGATTGGACGAAGGGTGATTTGTTGGATGACAAAGAAACTTATTCTTCTGGTTCTTCTGGCAATTGTTGCTCTTCTGGCAATTGTTGTCAAAAATAAATATATTCGGAAAGAAGATAATAAAAACATCTTCTTTTTTTGAAATTTTTTTGTTTGGTTAGTTTTTTATTGATATTTATGTTATATTATTTATAGAATAATTTACTTATTTCTTTATGAAAATATCTTTTCACGGCGCTTGCCGAGAGGTTACTGGTTCGTGTATTCTCATAGAAACAGAAAAAACAAAATTCTTGCTTGATTGCGGAATGTTTCAAGGAGAAAGTTTCGTTTCTAGCAGAAACTTTGATGATTTTGCTTTTGATGCAAGTAAAATCGATTTTGTTCTTTTGTCTCACGCTCATATTGACCATTGTGGAAGAATCCCAAAGCTTTACAAGGATGGTTTTAGAGGGAAAATTTATTGCACAGCTGCTACCAGGGATTTGACTATGTTAATGCTGGCTGATTCGGCGAAAATTATTTCTTCCGAAGCGTTAAGTCACGGAGTAAATCCTTTTTATTCTGAAGATGATGTAATGCTTGTTTCTAGACTATTTAAAGAGTTGCCTTATCACGAAGAATTCAGGTTGGCTAGCGATATAAGAGTTAGGCTTAAAAATTCTGGTCATATTTTGGGGTCTAGTTTCTACGAAATCTGGGTAAAGGAAGGCAAAACGGAGAAGAAGATTGTTTTTTCTGGTGACCTTGGTAATTCCCCGGCTAGAATTATAAAAGATTTAGAGTTTGCTGATGGGGCTGATTTAGTTTTTGTAGAATCGACTTATGCTGGTTATAATCATGAGCCGAGGGAAGAGGGGATAAAGAAAATAAGACAGGCCATCATTGAATGTGTAGAGAAGAAGGGGGTCTTAATGATACCTATTTTTGCTTTAGAAAAAGTGCAAGAAATACTCTATGAGTTGAACGATTTAGTGGAGAATAAGAAAATTCCATACGTTCCTATTTTTTTAGACAGTCCCTTGGCTATTAAGGCTACGGAAATATATAAAAATTATGAATATTTGTATGACAAAGATTCAACAAAATTAATTGTTTCCGGAGATGATTTGTTTGATTTTCCAGGTTTGGAATTTACTTTAACATCTCAACAGTCAAGAGTTATAAATGATTTAAGACCACCAAAAATTATTTTAGCTGGCGGGGGAATGTGTGTTGGTGGAAGAATTCAGTATCATTTAAAATTCAATTTAGATGATCCAAATAGTCATGTTTTGTTGGTCGCTTATCAGGTCCAGGGTTCTGTGGGCAGGAAATTACTAACGGGTCACAAAACTGTTGTTGTTGATAATGTCAACATTCCAGTTAGAGCCAAAGTGTCCATAGTTAATTCTTATTCTGCACATGCTGATCACGATGCTCTTTTGTCGTGGCTTAAAAAAATAAAGAGTCCTAAACCACAGTATATTTTTGTGGTTCACGGAGAAGAAGAGGCGAATATAAAACTTAAGACAGAGGCTTCCAAAAAAATTAAGACAAATTTTATCATACCAGAATATGGAGAAGTTTATGAATTCTAAGCGCGATAGAATAAATTATAAAGCTTTTTTGTTTTTTTTAATTTTTTTAGCATTATTTTTGGTTTTTATATTATTTAGACCTTTTTTGGTTGAGATAATAATAGCAGCTGTTTTATCTTCTGTTTTTTATAGACCTTATGATAAATTAAAGAGTATTCTTTTTAACAGAAAATACCTAGCTTCATTTTTGATGTGTTTTTTGTTGTTGCTTTTGGTAATAGTTCCAGTGATAAATTTAATTGTTTATACTGGCAAAAAAGCACCAGTAGCGTTTAATACTGTCAGCGAAATATTGTCTAAAACTGACGTTTTGCAGAACCAGGTTTTTGACAGATTCAATCTTTCAGGGGTGGGGAGTGAGGAGATAAAGAAAACAATCATTGATATGACTAAAAATGTCAGTGATTTACTAGTGAATGGCGCCACCGTTTTTATAAAAGGTACTACTAATTTTGTTTTTTCTTTAGTGATAATACTCTTAACCATGTTTTTCTTTTTTGTTGATGGTGACAGAATGATGAAAAAAATGATTTTGTGGTCGCCACTTCCGAATAAATATGATTTAGAATTAATTAAAAAGTTTAAACAAGTTTCGCGCGTAACGCTGATTTCTATCTTTGTGACAGCCTTGGCGCAGGGGTTGATTGGGGCTCTTGGATTTTTGATTATAGGGTGGCCTTTTATATTTGTTTTTGTTGTGATGGCCTTTTTGTCTCTAATTCCATATATTGGTTCTTCCATTTTTTATATTCCGGTGGCTATTTATTTGGTTTTGTCGGGAGATCCTTGGCAAGGGGTTTTTGTTGTTGCTTGGTGTTGGTTGGTTGTGAGCAACATTGATGAATTAATTAGGGCTTATATTATAAAAGGTCGATCAGAAGTGAATCCTATTTTTATAATATTTTCTATAATGGGCGGGGTTATAATTTTTGGTTTTTGGGGGGTAGTTATTGGACCACTTATTGTTGCCTTGGTAACGACTATTTTCCATATTTATGAATTAGAGTATAAAAGTGAATTAGAGCAATAAAAAAAGAGCAGTTGCTCTTTTTGTTGTGTTTTTTTATACTTTTATTAGTATTATGTCGGTGTCGTGCTCGAAAGCATATTTGCTTCCAAACCATACCTCCAGGCCACGATTTTTTTGAAAATTACCGATAGCTAAAATTTTTCCACCTATTTTTTTAGAAATATGCATTTTTTTTTCAAAATACCGAAGTTCGGTTATCGAAAATATGGTTTGTAATATTTCTCCAGTTTCATTAGCTTCGGCTCTTCTCCATGAGTTGTCGGAAATGAGGCGATTTTGTTCCTCCCAGCCGTTGTCTTTTGTGTCGGAACTTCCAATTTTAACTAAGTAATAACCGGCCAGACTTTTTTTGTGTGTTATTTCGCTTATTATTTTTTTTTCTTGAAGCCAAAATCTATTGGCTCTATAACCAAAATCTTTTTTTTCTGGTTCGTCACTGTAGACATTTATAGTTCCTCCCGTTTTCTCTATTTGTTCAGCTATGGATAGTCCATTTAACCAAACCACAAAGATATCATCACTTTCTCCGGATAAATCGCTAGGAAGGAAATGCACCTCGCTTTTCTTTTTTAAATCGCTGACTTTCCAAAATTTTTTTGATATTGATTCTGGGATTATTTTGGGTAAGATACCAACAAATCTATCCCCTTTAAAACCACCTTTTATTTCTTTGTTTGCTATCATTTTCTGCTCCTTTCTTTTTAAAGTTCCATTTGTTTTTGTTCTAGATATTTTACAATAAATAAATTAAAAAATCAATAGATTGACTTAATGTTGCCTTATTTTTTAAAAATGCTATAATATAAGCATAATAATTAATTCTTTCCAATTAGTTATTAGAATATAATTAATTTTTAACAATTGATTTTAATTAATTCAATTATTTAAAACCAATTAAAAATTATGACAAAGGCTCAATTGATGACTACTTTAGCCGAACAAACAGGCTTAAGTAAAAAGGATGTTGTTAGCTTCATGGACAAGTTAACAGATTTGGCTTATAAAACAGTCAAAAAGGATGGTCAATTTGTTTTACCTGGATTCGGTAAACTAGTTAAGATTGATCGTAAGGCTAGAATGGGCAGAAATCCTGCCACAGGTGAGCAGATTCAAATTCCAGCTAAGAAAGTTGTGAAATTTAGAGTATCAAAAGCTGCTAAAGACGCTATTATATAATAGAGGAAAGAATTAAAAAAGAACGAGCCTGCTGGTTCGTTCTTTTTTTTTATTTCCGAGAGAACTGTCTTTAAATTGAATTTTTTATTTATAGTTTTAGATTTTCTGTATATTGTCCAATTCCACAACTATAAAATTTGTTTCTTAATTTTGGAGAACTTTTGGCAAAGTTTATCAGAGATACCATTTTGATGGCGTATCGATTGCCGTTTACTTTATATTTTATTTTTCTATTTTTTATAGCCCTTCTGATGGTCTTACTTTCGACTCCAGCCATTTTGGCTGATTCTGATACTGATAACCATATTTCTCTGGATTCTTTTTCTTTTCTTATATTCTCTTTTTTTTCTTCAATCATATTATTTTTTAAGTATTATAAAATAGTTTTTGTTTTTTAGCAAATTATATAGTAGAAATGGGAATGACAAAACAAAAAAGATGTGTTATATTATTAGTATAATATGGTAAAAAATAGAAAAAAAATTGAATTATTAGCTCCGGCTGGTAATATTTTAAAGATGAAAACGGCAATTGCCTATGGCGCTGATGCTGTTTATTTGGGTATTCCAGATTTTTCTTTGAGAGTTAGAATTAACGATTTTAATCTGAAGACTTTAAAAGAGGCCATAAAGATGACTCATGAACATAAAAAAAGAGTCTATGTTACGGTTAATATTTTTGCTCACAATAAGCATTTAGAAAAGATTAAACCTTATTTAAAGGAATTGAATAATATTAAACCAGACGCCTTAATCGTTTCTGATCCAGGATTAATTTCTTTAATTAAAAGACTTTGTCCAAAAATTGATATTCATTTATCAACCCAGGCTAATTGCACTAATTATGAAGCGGTTAAATTTTGGCAGAAACAAGGAGTAAAAAGAATAATCTTAGGCAGAGAAGTGACACTAAAAGAAATCAAAGAAATTAATAAGCATTGTCCGAAGATGGAGTTAGAGTATTTTGTTCATGGGGCGATGTGCATGTCTTATTCCGGACGTTGCTTTTTGTCCAAAGACTTTGTGGGTCGTAGCGCCAATTTAGGTGATTGTGTTCAGCCTTGTCGTTGGGAGTATGATGTTTTTATTAAGGCCAAGGGGCATGAAGATATATTAGAATTGGTGGAAGAAGAACATGGCACTTATTTATTAAATTCCAAAGATTTGTGCTTAATTAGACATGTCGGTGATTTAATAAAAGCTGGGGTAAGTAGTTTAAAAATAGAAGGCAGAGCCAAGAGCATTTATTATCTGGCCAATATCGTTGCCATGTATAAAAAGGCTATTAACGATCCCAAAAAAGCAGATTTTTTATATAAAGAATTATTAAACAAGGTAACTCACAGGGGCTATACTAATGGTTTTTTATTGGAAGATAAAGCCGAACAAAACACCTCAGATTCTCATTTTATTTCTGATTGGGAATTTTGTGGACAAGTTATCTCAGTTAAGAAGAACGGAAATCCGAATATTTTAAAAATAAAAGTGCACAATACTATTAAAGTTGGCGATTTAGTGGAAATAGTTTTGCCAGAATACAGTATTATAAAATTTAATGTTAAAAAAATAATTGATTTTAAATCAGGCAATGAAATTCTAGAAGCTCATGGCGGAGGTGGTGGTCAGGAAATTGTTTTGGAAGTAAAAAGTAAATTTAATATACCGGAGCTAGCGGTTTTAAGAAGAAAAATAAAATAAAAATTATGATTAGTTTTTTAAAGGGAAAAATTTTAAATAAATTATCAGGCAGTGTTATTTTGCTGGTAAATAATATCGGTTACAAAGTTTATGTGGGTGATAGTTTTTATGATGATTCAAAGAAGAATACTGACATTGAGGTTTATACTTATCATAGTGTCAAAGAGGACTCTTCCGATTTGTATGGGTTTAAATCAATAGAAGAATTAGATCTTTTTGAAATGCTTTTATCGGTTTCTGGAGTTGGTCCGAAATCCGCCATGAATGTTTTGTCTATAGCCAGTATTTCCGATATTAAAGAATCAATTGTTAGGGGAGATTCGGCTTTATTAGTAAAGGTATCCGGAATAGGTAAAAAAACGGCCGAGAGGTTGGTTTTGGAATTAAAAGATAAATTGCTTAAGAATATGGGTGATTATGATTTGTCAGTTGACAAGTCGTTTGGTGGTGATGAAATCAATGCTCTAATTAGTCTTGGTTATTCAATTTCTGAGGCCAGAGATGCTTTGAATCAAGTCGATTCTAGAATATCTGATGTTGGTGCAAGAATCAAAGAAGCACTTAAAAAAATGTCGAAATCTTAGTATTTACAAAAGCTTATTTTTTGTATATTATTATAATACCCATAATTCTTTGAATTGTTTGGGTTTTTTGATGTATTTATGAAACAATCCATATTATTTACAAAAACAAGTAAAACCACCCCTAAGGACGAGACTTCTTTTAATGCTCAGACCTTAATTAGGGCTGGTTTTATTGATAAAGTCGGTGCTGGAATTTATACTTTTTTACCATTAGGCCTTAGGGTTTTAAACAAAATAAATAATATTATCAGAGAGGAAATAAACGCTGTTGGCGGACAGGAAGTTTTAATGCCGGCTCTTACTCCCAAGAGTGTTTGGGAGACTACTGATCGTTGGGCAAACTTTGACGCTTTATTTAAATTAACTGGTTCAGATGAAAAGGAGTATGCATTGGGAGCGACTCATGAAGAAATTGTTACACCGCTAGCTCAGAGATTTTGTACTTCTTATAAAAATTTACCTTTTGCTGTTTATCAAATTCAAACTAAATTTAGAAATGAAAAAAGAGCTAAAGCTGGACTTATCAGGGGTAGAGAATTTTTGATGAAAGACCTATATTCTTTTCATGTTTCTCAAGAAGATTTAGACTCTTATTATGAAAAAGTAAAAGAAGCTTATTTTAAAATATATTCTAGGCTTGGTTTGGGTGATATTACTCATATTACTTATGCCTCTGGAGGAGCTTTTTCTAAATATTCTCACGAATTTCAAACCGTGACTAATGCTGGTGAAGATTTGATTTATGTCTGTAAAAAATGTAAAGTAGCTATTAATAAAGAAATAATAGAAGAGCAAACAAATTGTCCTGAATGTGGCTCAAGTGATTTGGAGGAAAAAAAAGCAGTTGAAGTTGGCAACATTTTCAAGTTGGGAACTAAATTTTCTAAACCGTTTAACTTTAATTATTCGGATAAAGACGGTAAGACCCAGGATGTTATTATGGGTTGTTACGGTATTGGTCCTAGTAGAATTTTAGGCACAATTGTTGAGATTTATAATGACGAAAAAGGTATGATTTGGCCTAAATCTGTCGCTCCTTTTAGTATCCATTTAGTATCCTTTAAGCAAAATGAGGAGGCCGAAAAGATTTATAAAGAACTAGTTTCTGCTGGTTTTGAAGTTTTATATGATGATCGCGAAGATTCCAGTTTGGGAGAAAAACTAAATGATGCCGATTTGATTGGTTGTCCTTATCGTTTGATTGTTAGTCAAAAAAATATTAATTTAAATCAAATTGAGATTAAAAAAAGATCAGAAAAAGAACCAGTCATGGTTGATAAAAACGATTTATTAAATTTCTTAAAATCATATGTTAAATAAAATATTTAGAAATTTTAGAGGTTTTGGTCGCTTGGGATATGACATTGCTATTGATTTAGGGACAAAAAATACCTTAGTTTTTGTAAATAATAAAGGTTTGATTATAAATGAGCCTAGTGTTGTTGCTATAAATAATAAAACAACTGAGATTTTAGAGATTGGGCATGAAGCTAAAAAGATGCTCGGAAAAACACCTGCGCATATTCAGGTTATCAAACCTTTAGTTGATGGAGTTATATCCGATTTTGAAATAACTGAGAAAATGTTAAAGCATTTTATCAACAAGGTTCATAGTGAAAATTTTTCTTTTATGCCTCGCCCTAGAGTTATTATTGGGATACCTTTAGATATTACTGAGGTGGAAAAGAAGGCCGTGGAAGATGCTGCTAAATCAGCCGGAGCTAGAAAAGTTTATCTAGTTGAAGAAGTTATGGCTTCCGCCTTGGGGGCTGGTCTTCCAGTCGACAGCCCCAGAGCTAATATGATTGTTGATATTGGGGGAGGGACGACTGATATCTCTGTAATTTCTTTGGCGGGCGTTGTTTCTTGGAAGTCGCTTCGCTTTGCTGGGAACGAGCTAGACAACAATATTACCGATTATATTAGGGATAATTTTAATATCTTGATTGGCGAACAATTGGCAGAAAAAATAAAAATAAATTTAGCCTCTGTTTTGCCTTTCGAAGAGGAAAGGGAAATGGAAATAAGAGGTCGCGATTTAGCCACTGGTTTGCCGACTGCTTTAATTATTTCAGATTCTCAGGTAAGAGAAGCAATCAAAAAAACTATTATAAAGATAGTAGATAATATTAAGTTAACATTAGAAGAAACACCGCCAGAATTAGTTTCTGATATTTATGAGCATGGACTTTACTTGAGTGGTGGAGGCGCACTGCTTTATGGTCTAGACAGACTCATCGCCAAAGCCACAAAAATACCAGTTGTCGTGGTCGAAGATCCTTTGACGGCCATGGTTAGAGGAGCTGGAATGCTTTTTTCAAATGACGAATTATTGAAAAAAGTTAGTTCTATCATATAAGTTTTAGTTTTTATGATTAAGCAAGATAAAAAAATATATAAAATAATTTTGGCAGTGTTTGGGCTGCTTATTTTTTTAAATTTTATTGGTTTCCTTAATCCGATAAACAAAGCTATCGGTGATGGTTTCAACTTTTTTACTACAAGGATTAGAAAGAAGTCTGGCGAAACTTTATCTAAAAATCAAAGCAAAACAGTTTTACTCGAAAAGATAGAAGAGCTAGAGTCTGCGCTTTCTCAGGAAAAAGCAGACTTGTCCTTGCTTAGTTCTTTAAAGAAAGAAAATGAACAATTAAGAAATTTTTTTAATTTTTTTGAAGATAATAATTTCAATAATCATCTTTTGGCCGATATTGTTTGGCAGGATAATTTATTAAATTTTTCCAGTACTAACCAAAATTTAGTTATAAACAAGGGTGAGGCAGACGGGGTAATACCTGGCTTAGCCGTTGTGAATGAGTTTGGCATTTTGGTTGGGAAGGTGATCGAAGTCGAGCAAAATTATTCCAAGATATGTTTATCTAATAATAGTTTTTGCAAATTTGCAGTAGCTTTGAATAATAATGGTAATAGCTCTGGTCTGGCAGAGGGCGATTTGGGTTTATCGGTAGTTCTTAGTTTTGTGGCTCAAAACGAAGATGTTGAGGTTGGTAATATCGTCTTTACTTCTGGTTTAGAAAAAAATATTCCAAAAGGGCTATATGTCGGGCAGGTTGTGAATATTGAAAAAAAAGAAAATGACATTTGGCAGGATATTGTGGTTGAACCTTTTTTTGACTTAAAAAATTTAAATGAAGTGGCTATAATTTTGCCTGATTAAAATATGTTGAAATTCTGGAAAATATTTAAATTATTTTTTTTGGCTTTGGTTTTTTTTGTTTTTCAAATATCTTTTATAAATGGTTTGGATAATTTTTTCGCCAGTTTTAATATTGTTCTATTCTTCTTGATATATGTTTTTATTATATATGATTTTCGTTTTTGTTTGTTAATTGGTTTTTTTGTTGGTTTTTTGTTTGATATTTTTTCTTTTTATCCTTTCGGTATTTATTCTTTGGTAATTTTGGTTACAATATTTATTGTTAATTTCTTGTTGCTTAATCTTTTTACCAACAGATCGATTTACTCTTTTGCAGCGATTGGATTCTTTTTTAGTTTTTTTTATTATTTGTTTCTTTATTTAATTTTATATTTGTTTGCTGATAAAATAGAAGGCATTGCTTGGTTCAATGGATTTTTATTTTTAAATTTTTTAAAGGAATTAATTTTTATTTTATTAGCCATAATTTTTTCTTTTTATTTTTTAGGTCTTGAGAACGAAAAAAATAAAAAATTTATTTTGTTAAAATAGGTTTTTATGCTATAATTATAGTAAATTTATGAAAAAATTTGATTTTATTACAATTGGTGGTGCGACCGAAGACATTGTTTTCTATACAAAAGATGGGGTGCTTTTAAAAAACAAAAAAGACCTTTTGAAGCAAGAACTTTTAGCTTTTGAACAGGGGGCCAAGATTAAGGTCGAGAAATCTTTTAATCTTTTTGGTGGTGGAGCTGCTAATGTGGCCGTTAATTTATCTAATTTGTGTTTCAATGTTGCAAGCATGGTTAACCTTGGTGACGATGACAGGGGCCTTAAAATATTGGAAAATTTTAAAAAAAATAAGGTTGATAATTCTTTGCTGAGTATCGATAAAAAAATTGGTTCAGGTTTTTCTTTTGTCTTAAATAATGGAAAAGATAGAATAATTTTTACTTATCGAGGATCTAACGATAATCTAACTATAGATAATAAAAAAACTGAGAAATTAAAAAATACCGATAGAATTTATCTGACTTCTTTGCCTAAAAATTGGTTGAAGTTCTTGAATAAGGTGTTTTCTTTGGACAAAAAGGTTTATTGGAACCCTGGATTGCAAGAAATATCTCATGGTTCCGATAGAATTGCTAAGTTTATTAATAAAACTGAGATTTTAATGTTGAACAGAGACGAAGCCTTGGAGTTGGTGAGGAAATCTAAAGGATTTAAAAAGTACAATAATAAATATTTGAGTAATATTGATAATTTATTGAAACTTATAAAAGGTTTGGGGCCAAAAAATTTAGTAATAACCGATGGCTTGGAAGGGGCTTATTTTTTTGATGGTTCAAATTTTTATCATCAGAAAGTAGTAAGAGAAAAAAAACATCTTGACACTACTGGTGTTGGAGATGCTTTTAATTCTACTTTTTCAGCCTTTTTTATATTGTTTGAAGGTGACTATAAAAAAGCAATGAACTTGGCAGCCAAAAACGCAGCTTCGGTTATTTCTTCTTATGGTGCTCAAAATGGACTACTTAATATTAATAATTTATTGAAATAAGCTTTATTTTTAATTCTTAGTCTTCGCCCATGTGAAAACATTTTGTGTTTACATAGTTATGGCGAAGCGAATAAAATTATGAAAAATTTAAACAAAATATTTATAATTGAAGATGATTTGAACATTTTGTATGGTTTGAGAGATATTTTTGCCTCCAATGATTTTGAACTTGATATTAGTGATTCCAAGGAGGATCTTGAAGAATTGATAAGCAAAATTAGAAAGTTTAAACCAGATTCGATCATTTTAGATATGGTTCTCCCAGAAATAGATGGTCAAGAATTGATAAGAAGAATAAAATCTGACTCAGAGATAAGTAATGCCGAAATATTTATTTTTACCGATTTAAGCGATGAAGATGGTAGGGCAAGGGGCGTTGGATTGGGAGCCAACTACTATTTTATGAAAAACGAATTTGATATTTATGTTTTTTCTGGGAAGGTAATGAGAGTTATGAGAAGAGAATCTCTATCAGCAGATGATGAAAAAGATGATGAAGAGACAGAAGATTTGTTGATCATGGATTAGTTTTGATATTTTATATTTTTTTATTTATATTTTATGAAGAAAAGGAAAAAAATTATTATAATATTTTCTATTGCCGCTTTTTTGTTAGTGGTTTTATTTTTTGTTTTATCGAAAAAGGATAAAACCGAATACGTAACTATTGATTTAAAAAAACAGAAATTAGTGCAAACTGTTAGTGAGGTTGGGGCTGTTCGTGCTAGCAAGGAGTTAAACTTGAATTTTATGCAAGCAGGAAGATTAAATAATCTAAATGTTTCAATAGGTGATGAGGTTGATAGTGGTCAGATATTGGCAGAACTTGATTATTCTTCCTTATTAATCAAAAAAGATGAAGTCTTAGCTTCTTTAAATATAGCTAGCGCTAATAGAGAAAAACTTGTAAAGGGGGCTTCAATAGAGGAGGTTAGAATTTTAGAAGCTCAGGTTTCTCAAGCTAAGCTTGCTTATGAGTCGGCCAAGAAAGACCTAGACCAAAGTGAAAAAATTGTTAGTGAAAACTTGTCTCAAGCTGAAAAAAATTTGAGTGATTTAAAATCTTCAAATAGTGAAAACCCACTATCTATAAAACAGGCAGTTGATTCTGCTAGATTGAATTTATCTAATACTGAAAAAACTGGCTTACAGAATGTAAATAATTCTTATAATTCTTTGGTTAGTTCTTTGGACTATAATTTGACGGTTGGTAAGTCGGCCCTGGACGCTGTGAAGAGAATTGTTGACGATGAAGATGTAAAGGAGGTTTTTAGTGTTAAAAATTCTTATTATAAGGATGAAACAAGCAAGAATTATGATTTAGCAGTTTCTATGGTTTCTGGCCTTGAATTAGACTTGGCACTTTTAAGGGTTAGTTATGAAAAAAATTTAGCTAATCAAGCCGCTAGTAGTATGTCTAGTTTTTTGAGTCAAGCTTTTAAGACTCTAAACAGTTGCTTTAATGCTTTGGAGAATTCAATAATTTCATCATCTTTTCCGCAAGCATCTCTTGATAGTTTTAAGTCTTCCGTTAGTTCGCATACTAGCTTGGTCAATGCGGCCATTAGTTCCAATTTAAATTCTTTATCTGCTTTAAACAGCTCTATATTAAACAAGGATATTAATTTTTCTAATGCTCAAGACGCTGTTTACAAAGCCGAGATTGCTTTGTCGGACGCTATTTCGGCGGCAGAGGATAGTTTTGCCTTGCTTAAAATTAGTAGTAATCAGCAGTTGATTCTTGCTAATTCAAAGTTTGACTCAGCTTCAAAGTCTTATGAAGTTTATAAACTACAGCTAGATAAGTTAAAATCACCAGCTAGGAGCGAGGATCTTAAATTAGTTCAGGCGCAAGTTGATCAGGCGAGCTCATCGTTAGATGCTATAAACAAACAAATAGAAGAAAATAAGTTGCAAGCACCAATTAGCGGTAAAGTAGTTAAAATAAATTACGAAATAGGCGAACAGGTTTTAAATAGCGTTCCTTTTATGGTTTTGCTTACTGAAAATGATTTCGAAGTAGAACTATTCATTTCCGAATCAGATATTTCTAAGATAAAAATTGGTAACGAAGCAGAAATAAGTTTTGATGCTTTTAATTCTGACAACAAAGTCTCTGGTAAGGTATATTTTATTGAGCCGGCCGCTACTTCCATTTCCGACATTATTTACTATAAAACTAAAGTTGTTTTTTCTGAAGACGAATTAATAAAAAACAACTTAATAGTTAAGGCTGGTATGACCGCTAATGTTGTTATTACTAGTAATGAAAAAAATGATGTCTTTTCTGTTCCTTTTAGAGCTATAATAGAAAAAGATGATGGCAAAAAAATTGTAAGAGTTTTAAGTGGTTCCAAGATTAATGAAGTTGAGGTTGAAGTTGGTATGGGTGGTGACCAGGCTATGTATGAAATAATTTCTGGCGACATAAAAGAGGGTGATAAAATAATTACTGCTATTAAAAATGGCAATTAAAATACAAGATTATGTTAATTAGGGTTGAAAATTTAAAAAAAGAATATGGTTCTGGTGAATTAGCAACCAAAGTTCTCCATGGCGTTTCTTTTAATATTGATTTCGGAGAGTTTGTTTCTATTATGGGGCCGTCTGGATCCGGTAAATCAACTCTGATGCATATTTTGGGGCTTTTAGATAGGTCTAGCTCTGGTATCTATAAACTAGAAGACAAGGATGTTTCGTCTCTTTCTGATGATAAGTTGGCCGACTTACGTAATAAAAAAATAGGTTTTGTTTTCCAAGCATTTAATCTACTTCCTAAAACAACAGTTTTGGATAACGTTATTTTACCACTTACTTATTCCGATAATAAAAGAAATATGAAGGAAAGAGCGAGTGACGTTTTACGTAGTGTTGGTCTCGGTCATAGACTTGATTATTATACTAATCAAATTTCTGGAGGAGAAAAACAAAGAGTAGCCATTGCTAGGGCCTTGGTTAATAAGCCTTCTGTTATATTCGCCGACGAACCAACTGGTAATTTAGATTCTAAATCTGGTATTCAGGTTATGGAGATTTTGCAAAAATTAAACGATGCCGGCAATACTATAATTTTAGTAACTCACGAGACTTTTACTGCTGAACACGCCAAAAGAATTATTAGAATAAAAGATGGCATAATCGTTAGTGATGAGAATATAAAGAATAGACGTTTTGCAGCAAACGGAGAGACCTTGAAGTAGTCTTTGAGTCTTTTAATATCCGCACAGATGACTTATTTTTTCTTTTATGATTTTTCTTTCTATAAAACAAATATTTAAAACATCGATAAGATCTTTGACTAGCAATAAGGCCAGGAGTTTTTTGACTATGCTTGGTATTATTATTGGTGTGGCTTCTGTTATTGTAATAATATCTGTTGGTGCTGGAGCTCAGAGTTTAATTCTGGGGCAGATAGAGGGCATTGGAACCAATCTTATAGCTGTTACTCCTGGCAAGTCAGATGATAGTGGCCCACCGACATCTGTCATGGGCATAGTAGTAACATCTTTAGATGATAATGATCTAAAACTTTTAGAAAGTAACCAAGAACTAATTGGTATCTCATATTTGTCTGCTTCAATTACCAGTTCTGCTATTGCTTCTTGGCGAGGAAATTCTTATGGAGTTAATATGGAGGGCGTTAGCAGTTCTTATTTGGATTTAAATAAGACTTCCCTAGAAAGCGGTAGATTCTTTAGCAGAGAAGAGGACAATAATTTGAGCAAAGTGGTAGTTCTTGGATATACTGTTAAACAAGAATTGTTTGGAGAAACAAATCCAATTGGAGAAAAAATTAAATTAAAAAATCGGATATTTGAGGTTATTGGAGTTATAGAAGAGAGAGGGCAAGTTCTTTTCCAAAATGTTGATGATATGATTTTTTTGCCAGCTAAAACGGTACAAAAAAGTATATTAGCTATAAATTATTTCAATAAGTTGGTCATTAAAACAGAAGAATCGGTTGATATTAATCAAGCTGTTTCTGAAATAGAGATTTTTTTGAGAGATAGTCATGGTATAAGTGATCAGAGTGGTGACAGCGACGACTTTACCGTTAGAACCGCCGCTGAACTTTTGGACTTAATGAGGACGGTAACGGATGCTCTTCGTTATTTTTTGGCTATGATGGCAAGCTTGTCTCTTGTTGTTGGTGGCGTAGGGATTATGAATATTATGCTTATTAGTGTAAATGAGAGGACTAGAGAAATTGGTCTTAGAAAAGCATTAGGAGCATCAAATAAAAACGTAACCACACAGTTTTTAATGGAGGCAGTCTTTTTAACTTTAATAGGAGGAATAATTGGTATAATTTTGGGAATTATTTTGTCTTGGATTATTTCCCTCATTGTTGTTTATTTGGGTTATAGTTGGAGCTTCAAAGTCAGTTTTTTTTCAATATTTTTAGCAGTTTCAGTCTCGGCCTTGATTGGTTTAATCTTTGGTATTTATCCAGCCAAAAAAGCTAGTAAATTAGAACCGGTTGAAGCTCTCAGTTATGAGTAATTAGATTTTATTGTTTATGAGAATAATAGAAGTTGCAAAACTATCATTGAAGTTGATGCTTAAAAACAAGATGAGAACTGGTCTCACTGTTTTGGGCATGCTTATTGGTATAGCTAGCATTGTAATTGTTTTTTCAGCCGGAGAAGGAATAAGAAGTTTAATTATCGGTCAAATAGAATCTTTTGGTACAAATATTGTTCAAACTGAGATAAGGGTGCCAAATACTAAAACCGGAATGCAGGCTGAAACGGAAAGCGCCAGGGCGGTTGCGGGAGGCGCCCAAATAACCAGCATGAAAGAAAGAGACTTGGAGGACTTAAAAAAAATCCCTAATGTAATTGATGGCTACGGTGCTGTTTTGGGGCAAGAAACGGTTTCTTACGCTAATGAGTCTAAGGGAAGATTTCTTTTTGGGGTTAGTGCTAGTTATATAGAAATTGATAAATCGGAAATCGCCAGTGGGTATTTTTTTAGTGATGATGATGACAAATCTTTATCTCAAGTTGTTGTTTTGGGTAGTAATGCCGCCGAAGATATTTTTAAAGATCAGGATCCTATAAATAAAATTATTACTATTAAAAAGAGTAAATATAAGGTAGTTGGAGTTTTAAAAAAGAAAGGTGCTAATATGGGATTTAGTTTTGATGATGCAATAATTTTACCAATAAAAACTTTGCAAAAGAAGATACTGGGGACAGATTATTATATGTATATGGTACATCAGGTAGAAAACCCTAATATGGCGGAAGAAACAGCACAAATAATGACTGATATTTTAAGAGATAATCACAATATTTCAGATGCCGATAAAGATGATTTTAGAGTCACCACCATGAAAGAAATGTTAGATACCAGCAAAACCATAACTGATGGATTAACGATATTACTGCTTTTAATTGTTGCCATATCCTTGCTCGTGGGTGGTGTAGGAATTTTAAATGTTATGTATGTCATAGTTTCCGAAAGAACACCCGAAATAGGGCTGAGAAAGGCGGTCGGCGCAAAATTTGATGATATTATGAGGCAATTTTTGACAGAATCGGTTCTCATAACCCTTATAGGTGCTTTTTTAGGGATGATCTTGGGGGTAGCTTTTTCTTTTTTAATTTATTTAGGGGCTAATTATTTTGGTCTTGATTGGAAACTAGTTTTACCATTAAAAGCTTTTATTGTTTCCATTGTATTTGCTATTGTTTTTGGTATTATTTTTGGAATATTTCCGGCCAGAAAAGCAGCTAAACTCAATCCAGTTGATGCCTTGAGAAAGGAGTAATTTTATTGTTAAATTTACTATATTCCTCACCAAGTTTCAAGCTTGGTTTTTTTGTTGCTATTGACAAAATATTTCAAATATGATATAATATGCAGTTAGTACCTTGAAAAGCTCAAAAAATTAGTTACAGCTAAGAGATAATTATGTTTTTAGTTATTTTTTAGCTGTAATTAATAATAGTTATAGTTCCCACTGCGGACAGCAGAAACACAGACAAACAGTCTGCAAATACTTATTGTTATGAAATACGGAGAATTGAATTTAGGACAAATTGAGGCCATTGTGAATAAACTTGGTGGTATGGAAAGTGCCCTTCGTTTCTTACGAGGTGAAACATTGGTTAGTGAGCCAGAAAAAAAATGGCGTGAAGAAAATGGTATAATTTATTTTTCGCTTACCAGTGATGGTGCAACCGGCGAACAGTGGATTATACGTTTAGAAAGTAAAGACTTCCGCGTCAGTGATTATGCAAAGAGCATTTTATGCTCAAAAAGTTTTAAACCAACAAATGGTGTAACTTATGAAATTGCTGTCCTTAAGGGAGAGATTTTTAGCGACAACGATAGGATAACTAAAAACATCCGCAAAGAAGCTAAAAATCGCAAACTTTCCACACCAAATGCCGAAGCGGCCTGTCTTTTTAGGGAGAAATTCTCTGATAAAGAACTTGAAGCTATGGGCTTATATTGGATTGTTGTTATGCACGAACCTATTAAGGATTCTGACGGCGATCCTTTATTGCTCAGCGCTGGTCGCGATGGCAGTGGTTCCTGGCTGGATGCGGACTGTGGCGGTTCTGGCAGTAGGTGGGTTCGTGGTGGCGGGTTTGCTTTTGTGCTCTCGCAAGTTTCGGGTTCTTAGTCTTTTGATTTTTTGACTCTTTGAGTCTTTAGGTCTTGGCCTTTAGCCCTTTGATTTTTAGCCTCGGATTGCATAAGCAAGCCGAGGCTATTTTTTTATAAATTTTGTAAATATGTTAAAATAGAATCAGTCAAAGTGAATATGTCATTGATCAAGGTTGGTGGCCACTGTGATGAGCGTTATTATTTTGAGAATATCTTCGGCCAAGGCTGTAGGTAGAGTGAAATATTGATGCTATATAACGAAACTTGGTGCAAAACACTATGGCATTATGATGCCGAATAATATTCAGCCTGTTTGAGTATTCAAAGGGCGGTGTAATAGGCGGTGTTTTGCATAATTCTGACGGCGATCCTTTATTGCTCAACGCTAATCGCGATGGCAGTGGTTCCTGGCTGAATACGAACTATGACAATTCTGGCAGTAGGTGGGATCGTGATAACGGGTTTGCTTTTGTGCTCTCGCAAGTTTCAAAAAAACTCCTCTATTTTTTTATAGAGGAGTTTTGTTTTATAATTTGCCCAGCCCAACCTCCGAGCATACGACCTATTTCATTGATTTTTTCGGAAAGCATTAAATATTTTTTATTATCTATTGATTTAGTTTCCCAAAGAATTAAAAGTAGTAATTTTAAAGCATCATTTTTTCTGATAGCAGTTTTTATATAAAATATTTTTTCATCTTTGTTTGTATATAATGCTCCAGAAATAAATTCTATTATTTCTACAAAAAGGTTATCTATTTTAATACCAAGACTAAAACGATGTTCTTTGGGTAATGTTTTAAAATAAGAATACCACAAAAGATATGTATCTTTGCTTTTTTGAAGGAGTGGGGCTAGTTGTAAATTTAGGGGGGGGGGGGGTAGAATTAGATGTATGAAAATTAAATTGACTCATAAATTTGAAGATATTATAGATTTAGATAACTTGTTAAGCGCTTGGGGCGAATTTCTAAATGGCAAGCGTGGACGTCGTGATGTTCAATTGTTTGGAATAAGCTTAATGGGCAATCTTTTAAATTTACATTACGATCTATTATATCATAAATATAATCACGGTGGCTATAAGGCATTTAAAGTTTTTGATCCAAAAATTAGAGATATTCATAAAGCTAATGTTCGCGATCGATTACTTCATCATGCTATTTATCGTAAATTATATCCATTTTTCGATAAAATTTTTATATTTGATAGTTATTCTTGTCGTTTAAATAAGGGTACGCACAAAGCTGTATCAAGATTTAATAAATTTTTTTTGAAAATTAGTAAAAATAATACCAAAAATTGTTGGGTGCTAAAAGGAGATATTAGAAAATTTTTTGCTAGTATTGATCATCAAGTATTGCTTGGTATTTTAAATGAATATATTGCTGATGAAAATATTATTTGTCTTTTGCAAAATATTATTTATAGCTTTCAAGTTAAAAAAGGTAAGGGTTTGCCATTGGGAAATCTCACTTCTCAGCTTTTTGCCAATATTTATCTTAATATATTTGATCAATTTATAAAACATAAAATTAAGGCCAAATTTTATATTCGTTATGCCGATGATTTTGTAATAATGTCAGATAATAAGGAATGGTTAGAGAATAAAATTAATCCGATTAAAGAATTTTTATTTTTAAATTTAAAATTAGAAATTCATCCTCAAAAAACGTTTGTCAAAACAGTTTCTTCTGGTCTTGATTTTTTGGGGTGGATTAATTTTCCCGAGTATAAAGTTTTAAGAAGATCAACAAAAAGAAGAATGATTTATAAATTAAAAGAAAGTAATAAAAAAGATTCTTTGAATTCTTATTTAGGGTTAATTAAACATGGTAATTCTTATAAATTGAAGTTAATGATATTGAGGCTAGCAAACAGTAAGAATCGCGAAGAAACTAGAGAATTATAAGGTTTTTTATTAAAATCTATTGACTAAAAACAGCTTAAGAGCTAATATATACTTATATTTAAAGCTGATAATAAAATTATGTTTGCTAAAAGAATCGGAATTGATTTGGGCACAACCTATACTTTGGTCTATTTGCCAAAAAGAGGCGTGGTTATTAACGAACCTAGTGTTGTTGCTGTTTCTATCGATGATAACAAGATTTTGGCTGTCGGAAACGATGCTAAAGATATGCTAGGCAGAACACCAGATACTATCATAGCTTTGAAACCGCTAAAAGATGGAGTCATTGCTGACTATCGCACAACCGAAGCCATGATTCGTTATTTTATAAACAAAACTTTAGGCAAGGTTAGAATTTTTAGACCAGAAGTTATGGTGGCTGTTCCCGCTGGAATTTCATCAACTGAAAGAAGGGCCGTAATAGAAGCCACGATTGCTGCTGGAGCCAAAGCTGCGTATATCATTAAAGAGCCTGTGGCGGCCGCTATTGGGGCCAATATTCCAATCAGCTCTGCCAATGGTCACATGGTCGTTGATATCGGTGGAGGGACTTCTGAGATGGCCGTTATATCTTTGGGTGGTGTTGTTTCTTCAACTTCCGTTAGGGTCGGTGGCAATAAATTGGATTTAGCAATTTTAGAATATATTAGAAAAAAATATAATTTAGTTATTGGAGAGAGAACGGCTGAAGAAATGAAAATTAAAGTTGGTTCAGCTTTATTTTTAGATGATGACAACAAACTTGTTATGGATATAAATGGTAGAGATGGTGTCAGTGGGCTTCCTCGAACTGTAGAAGTTAATAGCAATGATGTTACTGCGGCCATTTCTGGAGAATTAGAAACAATTTTAAATACTGCCAAAAAAATATTACAACAAACTCCGCCAGAATTGGTGGCTGATATAATAGACAAGGGAATCGTTTTGACTGGAGGGACGGCGTTGCTCAAAAATATTGATCAACTTTTTTCAAGAGCATTAGGAGTTTCAGCTTATATTGCTGACGATCCACTTCTTTGCGTCGCTAAGGGAACCGGAATAGCTTTGGATAATTTGGATTCTTATAAAAGAAGTATTCTGGCCACTAAATAGCATCGCTTTTTTTATTCAAGCGATGTTTTATTTTTATGAAAATAGGGATAGATGCATCAAGAGCTAATAGAGATTTTAAAACAGGGACCGAATGGTACTCCTATTATTTGATTAAAAATCTAATTGAGATAGATAAAGAAAACAAGTACATTTTATATTCCGATAAGTCTTTGTCGGAATATTTTTTAAAAGATTTAAATTTAGAAGAAAATAAACATGTAAAAATAAAAGTTCTTAATTGGCCTTTTAAATTTTTTTGGACATTAGGCAGATTAAGTTTGGAGATGATTTTTTCCGCTCCTGATGTTTTGTTTGTTCCGGCTCATGCTATTCCATTTTTTTTCCCAAAAAAAACTATAACGACCATTCACGATATTGCCTTTAAGCGAGACAAGCGTCTTTATGGTGGCGATGTTGTTTCTTTCGACTCAGATTCAACGAGGGGAATTATAAAATTTTTTATTAAAATCCTTACCAATGGAAGATATAGACTTGAGTCTTCAGATTATTTAAACTGGTCAACTAAATTTGCCTTAAAAAGAGCAAAAAAAATAATTACAGTTTCAAATTTTACAAAAAACGAAATACTTAATTTTTATAAGATTAAAAGTGAAAAAATAGCCATGGTTTATAATGGCTATAATAACTCTTTATATCAGAAAATAGAAGATAAAGATAAAATTAAAGAAGTTCTTAGTAGCTATGGTATAAACCAATCATTTTTTTTGTATGCCGGACGAATAGAAAAGAAAAAAAATATAAATATTTTGCTTGAAGCTTTCCATTCCTTTAAAGAAAAAAATAAAGAGAGTAAAAAGAAATTAGTTCTCATTGGGAATATTGGTTTTGGTTATGATGAGTTCAAATATATGATATCCGAATTAGATTTGTTTAATGATGTTATAATGCTCGGCTGGGTGGAAGAGAAGGATATGCCTTATATTTTTAGTGGAGCTGAAATTTTTATTTTTCCTTCTCTGCATGAAGGCTTTGGTATCCCTTTGCTTCAAGCCATGGCTTGTGGCGTGCCAGTAATAGCTTCTGATATTGAAGTTTTTAAAGAAATAGGAGTTGATTCAGTCTTATTTTTTAGAAGATTAGATTCTAATGATTTACTTTCAAAAATAGAATTACTTTTAAATGATTCGGTCAAGAAAGAAGAATTGATTATCAAGGGTCTTAATCGGTCCAAAGACTTTTCTTGGAAAAAATGCGCGAAAGAAACACTAGAAGAAATAAAAAAACTTTAGAAATTTATGTCTAAGATAATTTTTGTTAAAAAAAGAATTGGCGAAGAAATCAATAAAATTAATAAAATGAGTAAGCCAAAAAGGCTTTTTTATTTTTTAATTCCCCCTGTTGTCTTATTGGTTTTAGTTTTTTTGTTTTTGTTTGTCAAAAATAGCTCGGAAGAGGTTTTTAATGATGAGCAGTCTTTGCAAGAAGAAAATATTTTGTCTGATGATGCTTGCTTAAATTGTTTTTATCGGTTAATAGACGGCAAAGAAGTCCCAAGTGAAAGTGATATTTCTCCGTTTTTGGTGGCGACCGTTATAGATAATCATCCAGATGCTCGTCCGGCATTTGGCTTGTCTTCAGCCGAATTGGTTTATGATATTCCAGCGGAGGGGGGAATAAATAGATATTTGGCTTTTTTTGCAGTTAATGATGAGCAGCCCAATTTAGAAATTGGACCAGTTCGTAGCGCTAGGCCTTATTTTTTAGATATAGCTAAAGAATACGGGGCTATGCTTGTTCATTGTGGAGGTAGTCCAGAGGCCTTAGCTAGGATTTCCAAGGAGAAGCTATTAGATTTTAATGAATTTTATAATGGTGATTATTTTAGGCGTTATCAAGATTATTTAGCTCCGCACAATGTTTTGGCCAATTTTGGCCTTATTAAAGAATATTTGAAAGATAGAAATTATGAAAATTCCAAATTCGAATCCTGGCAGTTTAAAAACGACAAAGACTTGCCAAGTATTAATTTGGCTTTGTCTAATTTTGAAATAGATATTTCAAACGGACAAAAACAATATGATATTAGTTGGGATTATGATTTGAATGCAAATTTATATTTAAAAGATTTGGCCGGTAAAAAACATCTGGATAATAATGGAGATCAGATTTCTGCCAGCAATGTTATTTTGCAGTTTGTAGAAACGGAGATTTTAGACAGTGAGCTTCGTCTTAAAATTAAACTAATCAGTAAAAATACAGCAGTGATTTGCTCCGATGGCGTTTGTCACAGTGGTTATTGGCAGAAAGATGATGAGAATTCAAGGACCAGGTATTATGATGAAAATGGAGAGGAGTTTATTTTTAATTCTGGCAAAACTTGGGTTCACTTTATAGATGAAAATACAAAAGTAAAATATTAGGCAATATTGACTTTATATATAAAGTATGCTATAAAGTGGTGTTGATCTTTAAAATTCGTTTTTATTAGGTTGATTAGCAAAATTGTTTTTTTTAAACTGTTTCGCTAATTAACTTAGTATCAACTTTAAAATCAGAGGTATTATGAAAATAGTTGTTGAAGAGTTGCGCGTTGAAGAGTTCCGCGCCAAATTATTGAAAGAAGCTGAGCGAGAAGTAAAAGAGGGTAAAAGAGTTAGACAATGGTTGCTCTTTGTTCTTTTTCTTTTCTCTTTGGGCATTTTTGTTTCAACATATATACAACAGCCGTTTTTGGGATTGGGCGACCTTGAGTCTGTTCACTCTTATCTTTGTGTTCTTTTTTTTGTTTTTGTACTTTTAGGCTATTTTGTTTTGCCTTTTGGTAAATTGTCTGAAGAGAAAATTAAAAGAAATTACAGGGCGATGATCAGCGAAAAGGAGATGTCTTATCCGAACCTAATGTATGATTGTTCTGAAGAGTTAAAAAGGGTAAGCGGAGAGTTAAAGAGATATGAAAAAGAGTTTCAAATCATTTCCTTGCTTTCTGACGAAAAGTAATTTGTGCAAGAGGCTTATTTTAAGCCTCTTTTTTAAAAAATTATAAACTTACCAATATTAATCTATTTTGTTTTGTTAAGTCTTTGATTGTTTTTATTTTAACTTTGTAGTTTTTTAGAATATTTTTAACTTCTAAAATTAATACTTTATTTTGCCAATCACTAATTTCCATGTAGATTTCTATATGGTTTTTTTTATTTTTTATTTTTTTAACTTGGCTTAATATTTTCTTGTAATATCTTAAACCGTCCTTACCGCCGTCCAAAGCTTTTACTGGTTCAAACTTTATGCTGGGCGAATTTTTTATTTCTTCTTTGGTTAAATATGGGAGATTGGCTGTTATAATTATTTTTTCTTTTAATTTTATTTTCTTGTCTATTATTTTTTGAAGTAAATCACTTTGGATAAATTTTACATTCTTTTCTGCTTTGTTTAATTTGGCATTTTTTTCCGCTATTTTTAAAGCTTTTTGACAAATATCTATTCCGTAGAAATCAATTTTTTTGTTTTTGGATAAAATGTTGGCTAGGTTAATTATTAAACATCCAGAACCAGTACCAATGTCCATGATCGTAGTGGCCTCTGAATTATCTTTTGTTTTTTTTATTATTTCGTCAATAATCAATTCGCTTTCAGGGCGAGGAATTAAAACATCTTTATTTACGAAAAATTTTAAGTTGTAAAAATATTTTTCTTTTTTTATATAAGCCATCGGATAAAGATTTAGTCTTTTTTCTAGATGGTTTTTTATTTTGTTTAAGTTGTTTTTATTTATTTCTTTGTTTGGGTTTAGTATTAAATATTTTTTGTTTACCTTTAGAATGTTCTCAATTATTAATTCAGCCTCTAATCTGGGGTTTTCAATTTTTGATTTTTTTAATTCCGTGTATAGAAGTTTTAAGTGTTCCTTGATAGTCATTTTTTTAAGATTGTATGTGGTTTTGTTTTTTGCGCCGACTTTTTTTTCAAAAAAAGCGGCATAAAACAAGATTTTATTTTTTATTTAGATTCTTTAATTCTTTTATTATTTCGTCAATTTCGCCCTCCATTATTTTGTTAGTATTACTCCATGATTTATTTACTCTATGGTCGGTTATTCTATCTTGAGGAAAGTTGTAGGTTCTAATTTTATCGCTTCTATCACCACCACCAATCTGGCTTTTTCTTTCTTGTGAGTCTTTCATGGCTTTTTCCTCTTCTGCTTTAGCTAGCAACCTGGAGCGTAGGATTTGCATGGCTTTTTCTTTGTTTTGATGTTGCGATTTTTCGTCTTGACAACTAACAACAGTATTTGTTGGTATATGAGTTATTCTAATTGCCGAGTAAGTAGTGTTAACACTTTGACCTCCTGGCCCCGAAGAGCAGAATGTATCTATTCGAAGATCATTGGCCTCTATTTTTATATCTACTTCTTCAGCTTCAGGCAAAACAACAACGGTTGAGGTGGAGGTATGAACACGTCCTTGTTTTTCTGTCTCTGGTACTCTTTGAACGCGATGAGTTCCGGCTTCATATTTTAGACAGCCGTAAGCGCCCTCTCCTTTGATAAAAAAAATAATTTCTTTGTATCCACCAATTCCAATAACGCTGGAACTAAGCATTTCACTTTTCCAATTCATTTTTTCAGCAAATTTGGCATACATTCTAAATAGTTCAGCTGTAAACAGTGCGCCTTCGTCGCCACCAGCGCCAGCTCTAATTTCAATAATTACATTTTTTTTATCATTCGGATCAGCGGGGAATAATTCTTCATTTAATTTTTCTTCGATTTCTTTTTTTTCTTCGTTTAGTTTTTCTAGTTCTTCTTCTGCCATTCTTTTCAACTCTATGTCGTTTTCTGAATTTATTATTTCTTCATTGCCGTTTATATCATTTTCTATTTTTTCCAAACTCAAAATCAGAGCATGGGCCTTTTTTAAGTTAGCATGTTCTTTGTTTATTTTTGTTAGTTGAGAGCTGTCAGCGATTATTTTGGGGTCGAGCATTTTCTCCTCTAAGCTTTTAAATTTTTCCTTTATTTCATTAAAATTTTTCATGTTTGTATAATAAAAGCCCTTGTTCAGAGCTTTTATTTATTTTATATTTTGTTTTGTTATTTGTCTTTGTCTTCTTTCTTTTTGCTGTCCTTAGCAACCCTCTTGGCTTTTTTTCCTTTTTTACTATCATCTTTAAGCTCTAATTTAGCTTTAAATTTGCCAACACGATTAGCAGTATCAACTAATTTTTGCTTTCCAGTATAAAAAGGATGGCAAGCAGAACAAAGCTCAGTTTTTATTTCTGCCTCAGTAGAACCAGTAACAAAAGAATGACCACAAGCACAGCTCGCCTTTATCTCTTTGTTATATTTTGGGTGAATATTTTTTTTCATATTAGCACAAAGGTAATTTCGTCAAAATTTTTGCGATATTCCTTAATAATAATTATAATAAAGCCATATCTTTGATGGCTGATTTAAATAATATCATAGCGGTAAAAATAAATCAAGAGGATTATGATGTTGTATTTAGGCCTGCCAAATGTTATAATTAAATCATAAAAATTAAATTTTATACTATGATTAAGGATCTTATAATTAAAGAACTCAACAAGTATGAAGATGATCGTGGTTGGCTTAGCGAAATTTATCGTTCCGATGAGTTAAGTTATAAAGCGGAAATGGCTTATATTAGTGTAACAAAACCGGGTGTAATTCGTGGCCCTCATGAACATAAATATCAAAGTGATTGCTTTGTTTTTGTTGGTCCTGGTGTTTTCGAGCTTTATTTATGGGACAGAAGAGAGAATAGTATAACAAATGGGGAACATTTAAAAATTGAGGTTGGTGAAAATAATCCAAGATTAGTAATTGTGCCGCCTGGAGTTGTTCATGGTTATAAATGTATAAGTCAAAATAATGCTTATTGTTTAAATTTTCCTGATAAGCTTTACAGGGGAAAAGGTAAAAATGAGGAAATTGACGAGATTCGTTGGGAGGAAGATGAAAGTTCTCCTTATAAAATTTGACATTTTTCGCAAAAAGTGATATAATTTTAATTGTGAACAGTGATTTTTCTATAATTATATTTTAAAATAATATTATGAGTGTGCTGGAAGGACAAAATCAAAATCAAGAATTAAATAAAAAGATTGAGGAGAATAATATTGAAGAAAAACAAGACAATCCAGAGAGTCAAGATAAGGATAATGAGTTATTAGAATTTGTTGACGAGGGTGATCCTGATTTTTTGAAAAAAAGAAAGAAAATTATTCTTGAAATCAGATCAAAAATAGAGAAACATCCCGTTGGCTTTTATAAAAGTAATATAGAAGAGG
Organism: Candidatus Falkowbacteria bacterium HGW-Falkowbacteria-1; assembly: GCA_002840305.1. Classification (GTDB taxonomy): domain Bacteria; phylum Patescibacteriota; class Patescibacteriia; order Patescibacteriales; family UBA12465. Next base: position 277,271 of record PHAI01000002.1, on the reverse strand, counting down.
TTTTTGTTAATTCTGACATTTTGGATTTAGCCGAAGAGTATGGTTACGAGGAATTATTTAAAATTTTAAAGAATGAATTTTCTCATGCCTTAAAATATGACAAAGATTTTGATAAAAAATTAAATATAGTGAGCATAGTGGGGTTCGAAGATAAGACAAAGCTTAGGAGACCAGAAGAACATAAAAATAAAATAGAAAAAAATTTTGAGGATAATTTGGAGTTGAGTTTTTTAACCGAAGCCTCTTCTCGTTTGTTGCGAAAAAACCCCGAGGTTAGAACTCTCGATTATTTTGATAATTTAGAAAAGTCCTTTTCTTCTTTCTTGGCTGTAAACAATGGCAAAATAAATGAAGTTTTTAGAGACAGAAAGATCAAAATTGATCATGATGATGAGAAAAAGACTAGGGAAATAGAAATTAATAATGATAAAATAATTTTTACAGAGCTTGATTTTAAAAATGCTAAGATTAATTTTGAGTCAGAAAACTATCAGAAATTAAAGAGAGAGTTAAAGAATGTAGTAAATGCTAATAGAGAGGTGGCACTAATTGAATTTTCTTCTGTTGTTGAGTTTTTGAATGGAGCAATAGATAATCCGCCAGAACTTGGTTTTATTCCGAGAGCCAAAAGAAAGAGTGCTCATAAGAAGTTAGAGCAAAAAATTAAGGAAACTATAATAGATATAAATAAGGACATCAAAGAAATAAAGGAGGATAATCATAAAAATCCAGGATATGATTATAATAATAGATTTATTAAAAATTTCCATTTTTTTAAAACTAGCCTCGAAACTATTAGCAAAGATTTGAGCACTAGTGGCAGGAGCCAGTATAATAGTATTCTAAAGAGATTTAATTTGCTTTTGGGCAAATTAGCCGAAGAGGGCAAAGAGAATCTTGAAGCTCAAAGGGTTGATTTTTATATAGGTCGGGAATCATCGGGCTTGAAAGGCAGTCTTGTTTTTCCCTTGAATATAGATAATTTTTCTGATTTTGAAGAATTTGGTGAAAAAATAAGCCAAAAATTGTTAAATAAGTCTTTTGACAGAAAGGAATTATTGTCACTTGTAGAGAGAATGGAGAGCGGTTTTAAAAAAATGATTGATGTTTTTGGACCAGAGGATTTAAAGAAATATAGCTATTTTAAAGAGTTAAGACAAAGATTTTCAAACTATTGTGATCTTAGTAAAATGTCGAATAATAGAAAAAAAGAAATGCTGGCTAGATTTTTTTAATAAATATTTCAAAAAATTTTGATATTTGTTCAAATTGTACAAAAAAAGCACTTATTATCGATAAGTGTTTTTTATTTTTTAAACGCTTTCAAAAATTAAATAAATATTATATAATGTTTACAGAGTTTATATAATATTTTTTTATAGTTTATGTCAAAAATTTTAGTAACAGGAGGGGCTGGGTTTATTGGCTCAAATTTTATTAGATATTGGTTAAAAAACGAGCCAAATGATCAGATAACAAATCTGGACAAACTAACTTACGCTGGTAATTTAGATAATTTAGTTGATATTTCTAATAATTCAAACTATAAATTTGTCCAAGGTGATATTTGTGATTTTGATTTAGTGAATAGTTTAGTCAAGAAAACTGATTTGATAGTAAATTTTGCAGCCGAAAGCCATGTTGATAGGTCTATAAAAAATAGTTCTGATTTTGTAAAGACTAATATAGAGGGCACTAGAGTGCTTTTGGAGGCGGCTAAAAATAACGGAGGAATTAGATTTCATCAAATATCGACTGATGAGGTTTTTGGCTCCTTGAATTTGGATGATGAGAAATTTAACGAAAAAACTCCCTATGATCCACGCTCTCCCTATAGTGCTTCCAAGGCGGCAGCCGATCATTTAGTCAGAGCCTACTTTCATACTTATAATTTGCCGATTACGGTATCAAACTGTTCTAATAACTATGGACCCTATCAATTTCCAGAAAAACTTATCCCTTTGTTTATAATAAATTTAATTGAAGGTAAAAAGGTTCCGGTTTACGGAAATGGTCAAAACATTCGTGACTGGATACACGTTGATGATCATAATCGAGGAGTAAAAATGATTATTGAAAAAGGAAAGATAGGTGAAACTTATTGTTTGGGGGGAAACAATGAAATTAAAAATATAGAAATTACTCACAAAATTTTGGACATTTTGTCCATGGGAGAAGATATGATAGAATTTGTGGAAGATCGTTTGGGTCATGATCTTCGTTATGCAATTGATTTTTCTAAAGCTAAAAAGGAGCTTGCCTGGGAACCAGAAATAGGTTTTTCTCAAGGGTTAGAAAATACAATAGATTGGTACAGGCAGAATAGTGTTTGGTGGAAAAAAATTCAAAACAATAAATAGTTTTCGATAAAGATAATTTTGTAATTATGAAAAAAGTTTTAATTTTAGGGTCTGATGGCAATCTAGGTGGTCAATTGTTAAAAACTATTGGAGATTCTTCTGATACTCAGGTTTTTGCCTATAATAGAAAAGACTTGGATTTGTTGGATTATGATTCGATAGTGCCTAAAATCTCAAGAATAAGACCTGATATTATAATCAATACTGCCTCATATAATGCTGTTGACCGATGTGAAGAGTTTGAAGATGAATTTAAGCTGGCAAAAAAAATTAATGGTGAAACTTTAAAATTTTTGGGCAAAGCAGCCATTAAGAACAACTCTGTTTTAGTTCATTATTCTTCTGATTATGTTTTTGGTGGTGATATTTGTGAAGAAGATGGTTGTGGCGATGATTGCCTTTTAAGTTTTAAGGAAAGAGGCGGGTTTAAAGAAGATGATATTCCTTGCCCTGTAAATAAGTATGGTTTATCAAAGTTGTTGGGCGAGGAAGAATTAAAAAAACTAGAGGATAAAAAATTAAAATATTATATAATTAGAACCTCCAAGCTTTTTGGACCAAAAGGGAAGTCAAACGAGTCTAAGGATAGCTTTTTCGATTTGATGTTAAAAATTGCCAAGGACAGACAAGAAATTAACGTTGTTAACGAAGAGCTTAGTTGTTTTACTTATACCTTCGATTTGGCTAGTCAAACTTGGGATATTTTAAATGACAAGAAGGATTTTGGAATATATCATATTAGAAATAGCGAACCGGCTATTTGGTATGATGCTGCTAGAGAATTATTCAAAATAAAGAATATTAATATCAGGGTCAATCCTGTTACTTCGGACGCTTTCCCAAGACCAGCCAAGAGGCCGAAGTATTCCGTTTTAGCTAATTCAAAATTACCAGCACTTCGTGATTGGAAGGAAGCGCTCAAAGAATATTTAATAAATTATAAATAGTAAAATTTTATGAAAGGAATTATATTGTCCGGTGGAAGTGCGACCAGACTTCGCCCTTGTACCAAGGTTACATCCAAACAGCTTTTACCGGTTTATAACAGACCAATGATCTATTATCCTCTAAATACATTGATAAGGGCGGGCATTAAAGATATTTTAATCATTGTTTCTCCAGAGCAAGCAGGACATTATTTAAATCTGCTTGGTAGTGGAAGGGAGTTCGGAGTGAAGTTTACTTATGAAATTCAAGACAAGCCAGAGGGTTTGGCTCAGGCTTTTTTGATTGGAGAAAATTTTATAGATGAAGATAGTGTTTGTATGATCTTGGGCGACAATATTTTTGAAGATGACTTTAGTGATGATATTAAAAATTTTAAAAGCGGTGCCAAAATTTTTGCCAGAGAAGTTCCAGATCCTGAGAGATTCGGTGTAGTCGAGTTTGATAAAAATTTTAAAGCAATTTCCATAGAAGAAAAACCGAAACAGCCGAAATCAAATTATTGCGTAACGGGCTTATATGTTTATGATAATCAAGTTGTAAATATTGCTAAAAATTTAAAACCATCAGTTAGGGGAGAGTTAGAGATAACTGATGTCAACAAGGTTTATTTGGAGAGAAAGGAGTTGGATGTGGCAATGGTGAGCGGTGCTTGGGTTGATGCCGGAACTTTTGATAGTTTATTAGAGGCTCAAATATTGGCTAAGAATAAATTGCAGGACAAGATGATTATATAAAATAAAATTATGAAAAAAATAATATTATCAAATCAGGAAGTTAAAGGAACGAAGGATTGGTTGCCAGAGGAGTTTTTTATTAGAGATTATATTTTCTCTAATTGGAAACAAATCTGTCTTTCTTATGGATTTTCTCAATATTTAACTCCGATTTTAGAGAATGCTGACATTTATCGAGCTAAATCCGGTGAAGACATAGGTATAAAAGAGCTAATGGTGTTTAAAGACCAGGCTGGTAGAGATTTAGCTATTAGACCAGAGATGACCCCTAGTATCTCTAGATTAGTTTCCAAAATTTATTCTTCTAGTCCAAAGCCATTGAAATTATTTTCTATTACTAATTTTATTAGAAATGAAAGACCACAAAGAGGCAGAAATAGAGAGTTCTGGCAATTAAACTGTGATATTTTTGGGGAGGATGGGACTTTGTCCGACTTGGAAACACTTCAATTAGCTATAGATTTGATGTTGATTTTTAATCCACCCAAGAATTCTTTTGTTTTAAAAATTAATAGTCGAAAACTGATAGATGATCTTTTCGATCTTTTAAATTTGGGTGAAGATAAAAAAATTTCTTTGACCAGGTTAATGGACAAATATGAAAAGTTATCTGATGAAGAGTTTTATAAAGCCGTAATGGACATGGGCTTAAAAATGGATGACACAAACAGAATTGATAGCTTCTTGAGAGCTGATTCAATTGATGATTTAGTTGAAAAATTGCCAGAATTGTTAGATAAGGAAAGCGTGAAAGAAATGAGAGCTTTAATAAAACAACTCTCTGATTTAGGGTATCAAGAGTATTTGTTGTTTTCTCCTTCGGTTATTAGGGGCTTTGATTATTATGATGGTTTGATATTTGAAATATTTGATAATCACCCTGAAAATAATAGGGCTATGTTTGGGGGAGGTAGATATAATGGCTTGGCCGAAATATTTGGTTCCAAAAGTTTTCCGGCGGTTGGCTTCGCTATTGGAGACGAGACTTTTAGGATATTTTTGGAATCTTGGGACATTTTACCAAAAACCAATCTCTATGAGAATACTTATTTTTTACCACTGCTTAGTGAGAGTTTAATAAATCAAAGTTTTTCTTTGTCCAAAGAATTGAGAGCCAAAGGAGAAAAAGTTGAAATGGGTTTGGATGTGACAAAAATTGGTAAGGCCTTGGAGTATGCGAACAAGAAAGGGGTTGGCAAGATTGTTATTTTTGGGGAAGACGAATTTGCTAAGAAGTGTTATAAGATAAAAGATATGAAAAGCGGGGAAGAACAGATTGTTTCTTGGAGTTTTTAGTTTATCTTTTTATCTTTTACTATTTTTTATGAAAGAAATAAAATTGGGTAAGTATAAACATTTTAAGGGTGGCGAATATGAACTTATTGGAGTTGCAAGACATAGTGAAAGTCTTGAGGAATTGGTTGTTTACAGGGCTCTTTATGATTCAAAAGAATTTGGCAAAAACTCATTATGGGTTAGACCAAAAAATATGTTTTTTGAAGATGTGTTGGTTGATGGAATATCAATGCCTCGTTTTAAGTATTTAAGCAAGTAGTCAATTGTTTTTTTGTTTTGACCTTGTACTTTTCTTTATGCTAAATAATGGCAAATTTTAATTAATTAGCCAAGTTTAAAGCTTTATGAATAAAAAAGGATTATTAAGTCTCGTTATTATTGCCATTATTGTTGGCGGTTTTTATTTATGGCAGAAAAACAATACCAAGAAACAAACATCTTCTGTGCCCGATTTACAAAAAGGAATTTCCGGTATAAATACATTAAAAGAACTAGCCGAAGAAAACTCAAAGTCGGGTCCTCTATATTACACTACTGACGGGGAGCCAATTACTGTTTCTAGAATCACCGAGCCTTTCAATTATAGTGCTAGTCTCTTAGAAAAAAGAGCCGAAGATTGTGGTTCTTATCATGAAGAAGGATACTTCGACGAGTTGATTAGTAAATTTAGTGGTGGCAATAAGATAGTTTATGATTTTGAATATCAAGAGGGCGATGGTAGTTCTTATGTTGTTACTATACTGCCAAATAAACCAAGGTATGTATCGCTGGGACAGTTTAAGGCCGATTTTGATTTATGTGAAACTGGTGGAGATACTTATCCATATATGATGAGTCGGGATTGGCTTTTGTTTATAAATTCTTGCGGGAGTGGATTTGATGATGGCTCCGGGATTTTACATAGTTGTGATGAAGCTAAAAAGATAATTGAACCTAATATTGAATTATAATATTAATTTTAAAATATGAAAGATTGTATTTTTTGTAAAATTGTTAAAGGGGAAATCCCGAGTGTAGAAATATTTCAAGATAAAGTGGCTAAGGTTTTTTTAAATATAAACCCGGCGTCTAAGGGTCATTTACTTATTATTCCAAAAGAACATTTCGAAAACATTCTTGATTGCCCAGATGAAATTTTGTCTCATTTGATTAAAATTTCTAAAAAGATGGCCCAATTAGTAAAAGAAAAATTGGGGGCTGACGCTGTGAACATTGCTAATAACTCTGGCAAAGAGGCTGGACAGGAAGTTTTTCATTTGCATTTTCATGTTGTTCCTCGTTACAAAGATGATGGTATGAAGTTGGATTTTATTGGTAAAAAAGACCTCAAGGATGATTTGGAAGAGATAAGAAAAATTATTATTTCTTAGTAAGTGAAAATAATGCTTATAATTTATGAAAAATATTGGCTTACCACAACTTCGTCAGACTTATGGTTATGATTGTGGTGCTAAGGCACTTCAGGCAGTATTGGCTTATTACGGTATAGAAGTGAGAGAGGAGTATATAATAAAAAGAACTAAAACGTCGGAAGATGGAACTTCTATCGAGGGCATAGTCGAAACTGTGTCTGCATATGGTTTGAAATCAACCTCCAGAGAGATGTCCATTAAAGATATTAAAGATTATCTTAATAAGAAGATCCCTGTAATTTTGGCATTACAGGCCTGGACTAAGAAGGAGGATGTTGACTGGGAGACTGATTGGGATGATGGACATTATGTTGTGGCCGCTGGATATACGAGAAACAAAATAATTTTCGAAGATCCGTTTTCTTTTGTTCGCACTTATTTGACGTGCGATGAATTAGAAAAAAGGTGGCACGATGTTGGCGTTGACGGAAAAAAATATTTTCATCATGGCATCGCGATCTTTGGTGAAAAAAAGAAATTCAAGAGAGATAGATTGATTCATATGGATTGATTTGTGGTTGTTTTTTATTTAATTGATATTTGTTTATAATGGATAAATTTCGTTAATTTGCAAGATATGAAAAACTTTGAGACAATTAAAAAGGCAATTCATGAGAAGGCAAAAGATAGAGTTTTTGGCGGCTTAGAGACAGAAATTGCAGCCGAAGGAATAAGTGCCGTGCATAAAAGGTTGGATGGATATTTTGGCATGTTAAATATAAAACCGGATTATACATTGGAAAATTCTCAAGACAAGGATAATTTGAGGTCCAAGCTTAATAAAGAAGCGGGAATAATAATATCAAACTAAAGAAAAGTTTAAAATTGGTGAGACATATACAACCGTTGATCAGTGGAAATCAGTTGGAAAAAATAGTAATTTAGCAGAAAAAAGCAACCTGTTCACTGATTATTACAAAAAAATGTTTAATTTATCGTCTTAGTAATATCGTTTGATAGATTTTTATATAATAACTAAACATTATGTTTGGTTATTTTTTATTTTTAATTTAAAGAGCTGTAAGGGCTCTTTTGTTATTTTAGACAAGTAATGCTTGCCTTGATTTCGTTTGAGAAGTAATAATTTTTATTATTAAAATAATAAAAGTAAACGTTTGGGCGGATTTATTCATTTTTATTACTATTTTAGATTTCTTTTTTAGTGATAACTTAATTTAGTAAGTTCGCCTCAAGGCATATTTTTTTAATCAATTTTTTATCAAATAATTTATTTCAACTATGAAAAATTTTGTTTTTAGTAGTAATAAAATTAAGAAGTTTTTTAATAAAAAAAGAATTTTTATTTTATCAATTAGTTCGTTGACTATTTTTTTAATTATTTTTTTTATTTCTAGTATTTATGGTTCTTTGTGTAAAATTTGGCCTCAAAATATTAGATCAATTATAGCTATGAATCGTTTAGCCATTTCTATTTATAAAAACCCAGTTTGCCGTGATGTTTGTTTTTATCAGCAGTTGGGCTACAAGCAAGAGATAACGGCTAATATAGACAATAAAAAGGTTTATGAAAAATTGAAAAATACTATTTTTAATCAAGAAGAAAATTTAGGGTGGCGCTTAGAGTCAATAAAAGTAATAGAAGAATCGCTTGATAAAAATATTTATTTAGAAGATTTCTTGAATGATACTCAGTTTTATATTGATAATGAAAATATCGATGAAGATTTGGAAATAAAACAAGCTTTAATTTTTTCTTTTTATAATTATCTAGAATCCGATAGCTATCTTAAAATTTTGAAAAATAATATTTCGGAAAATATTTTAGATGGAAATAATAAAATAAAATCTATAAATTTTTTAAGCTCTTTGGGCACTAATTTGAGTGGTTACTATTTAGATTTACTTATTAAAGAAAATAATCAAAAAATAATAGGAACAATTTTGAAGTCTTTGGGCGGGGATATTGGCCGTTTTGACCTAGATCATGGGAAGGTGCTGCCTGTATTGGAAAATATTTTTTTAAATGTTAATTCCGGTTTTGAAAATCGTCGTTTAGTAATTTTTATTTTGTCTGATTTTATTATGGAAGATGATAATCAAGAGGTGCTTATGTTCTTGGATGGTCTTTATCAAAATGAAAATACTGATGAATTTAGCAAGTTTTTAATTGCTGATACTTTAAATAGGCAATCAAGCCGAGATTATGATTTTCCCGATATAAGCGATGAGGAGTGGGAAGAGTATTATTTATAGGGAATGGCTCTGGCCATGATTTAAATACAAATTAATTTTTTTGGGGCTATGCTTTTAAATTTTTTTAAAAAGCATAAGTGGGCGTTATTTTTTAGCGCTTTACTTATGAATTTTTCTTTAGCTAGTTTTGCTTTTGCAATGCCAATAGGAACACTGCTTTATAGAACATCTAGCGATGGTAATCTGTATGGTTATAATACTGATGAATTGGTTGTTGTTAAAAACAAGATGATTAAAAATATTTATACTGGACACGTCGGTATTTATGTCGGCAAAGAAGATGGTGTCGACTACATAGTGGAGGCTTTGCCTGATGGTTTAATCAAGGTTCCGGCTAAGTATTTTTTGAATGAAAACAATGGGGAGGAATTGATTGGGGCTAAAATCCCTAAAAATCTTAATGAGGTTCAAAGGGTCAAGGTTGCTCAGTTAGCTAAGAAATTAGCTGATAGTAATTTGGCTTATGACTTTGATTTCAAGGAACAAAAAGGGCCAAATAGTGGAGAGTGGATTTGTGTTGGTTTAACAGAAAAAATATATGAAAGCGCTGATATTTTAAATCCGCTTGATTTGTCTCGCCTGGAATACGACCCTCGTTTTTATGCTATAAACATCACGCCTGATGGATTCGATGATTATAGTATTCAAAATAAGGAAAACGGAGATTGTTTGTCTAAAGATTTAGAGTTTTCCAAAATTTTCAAAAATAAAGGGACTGTTATTCCTTTGCCGGAACTAATCGGTTTTAATTCGGGATTTGAATATGAAGATGAAAGATATTTCTTTTTTCCTCTAACTCAGTTTATGCAAGATAGTCTAGAAGATGTTACGGTTGACATAGATATAAGTAGCAAATTTAATGATGATGAAGTGCGGGGCAGAGTTCCTGAGGTGGCCATGATTTTTAAGTGGAGTTTTATAAATAACCCTTTTTCATCTCTCGCTAAAATTGTTAAAGGTATTACCTCCGTTTTTGCTAAAGGCGATGAAGTGGTCGTTGATTTAGATGATATGAGGGAAAATGTCGAAAATCAACAAGCCCTGCAAGTTCAGGAAGGTAGTGAAAATGTTTTAGCAAAAAGTTCTACGTCTTTTGTCGCCATATTGGACAAAAAAGAGAATTCCGAGGTAGTTAATTCTGGCGGTTTGTCTGGCAAATTGCAAAGCCTAGTTACAGTTGACAAAACTTACGCGGTTCAAGGTTATAGTTCAAATTCGGAGTTGAGTGTTGATGTCGTTTCTTTAGAAAAAAATATAGAAGAAAAAGAACCAGAAGAATCAGTTCTTCGTCTTGAATCATTTGAAGTTTTAAGAAGCAATTTGCTGATTAGTAAAGTATATTCAACTTTAAGCGATGACTATATAGAGATATACAATCCAAATACTTTTTCCATTGACCTAGAAGAGGCCGGCGTTAGATTATATAAAACAAAAACTAGCGCCACCCCTTCGCTTATGATTAGAATAGGAAATCTTAGTGATGGGATATATCCCAAGGGTGTTGTAGTTCCAGCTAATGGAAGGTATGTGATAGCCAGGGCTTCCGCTTCTGATGAAATAAAGAGTATGGCCAATGCTATCTCTAATCGTAGCGAATTTACTTTTGTTGGCGATGCTTATACTATTTATCTATCCAGCGGAGTGGTTTCGAGTGATAATGATGAGGATATCGTAGATAAGCTTGGTTTTGGTAGCGCGAGTTATTTTGAAAAAAGACCAGCTTTGGAAATTTTGGATGAACATGTTTTACTCAGGAAGGCCAAGATTGATTCAGATGCCGAAAAAATGAAAGAGGGCGGTAGTCATTTTCTATTAGCTCCTTCTTATGATAGTAATGACAATTTTTTTGATTTTGTTTTAGTAAATTTATCAAATGATCAAAATACAGAAAATAATAATCAAGACATAGAAAATGATAGTCAAAATAATGAACAAGAAAATAATAATACAAACAATAGTTCAGACAATGAACAAGAAAATAATCAAGATGAAGATCAAGAAGAAATTCAAGATAATTTATTGCCCCTTTTAATTAGCAAGGTATATTCTACTGGAAATGATGATTATATTGAAATATACAATCCCAATGACGTCACTATTGATTTAGCCGAAAAAGGTTTTAGGCTATACAAAGCTAAAACTAGTGTGACCCCGTCTCTTTTAGTGCGTTTTGGTAATTTATCAGATGCTTCTTATCCGGGTGGCTTAAATATAGAGCCTTATAGCAAGTATTTAATAAGCAGAGAGGCTGCTTCGGATGAAATAAAGGCTATGTCGCAAGCCATAGTTAGCCGTAGCGAGTTTACTTTTACTGGTGATGCTTATACTATTTATCTGTCTGACGATGTACTCTCTAGCGATAATGACGAAGATATTGTAGATAAAATTGGTTTTGGTAATGCTAAATATTTTTTGGGCTCTCCAGCCCCAGAAATATTAGATAATAATATTTTAATTAGAAAAGCCAAAGAAGATTCGGAGGCTATTGATATGGCCGTTAATTGTGAGGACTTTGAATTTGGTAATAGTTTTAATAGTTGTAACAATAATTTTGACTTTGTTTCACTTAGTCTGGACGACTATTATAATAATACTGTCTGTGATAATAATTATGAGTTTGACCACGAAGAAGAACAAGGTGGCGGAGAGGGAGCTGATGATGAGCAAAGCCAAGAAGAAAACCAAGTGGAGAATTTTGATGTTTATAATTATTGTTTAGACCCAGCTATTATTTCAGAGGATATATTAAATTTATGGCACTTTGATGAATGTCAGGGAGATTTTTTTTACGATTTTTCCAGAAACAGTGATGTCGAAAATATAAGCGCTTCTTGGGTTCAAGGTAAGTTTGGCTGTGCTATTAGTCATCATCAAGATAATGATATTATAAAAATTGATTTGGATTCCGCTCTTGATTCTAATAAGTTTACTTATGTTTTTGATTATAAATTACCTTATAGCAGTTCTAGACCAGTGATTAAATTTTACAATTCAAGTAATGAGCAATATTTTTCGGTGCAACTTTATAGGCATTACACTGAATTTAGAGGTTTTCCGAATACTCCTAACAGATTGGAATATTTGGAGTGGCCAGTGGACGATATTTGGCATCAATTTGCTTTGGTTGTGGATAAAGGTTCCGATTATTTTGCACTTTATAATGACGGGCAAGAAGTCTTTAGAGGAGAAATTGGTTTAAATTTTTTTCCAGATATTGATTCTTTGTTTTTGGTTGCGACTGGAAATTATACTGTTTTTGATGAGATGGCGGTATTTAAAAAGCCTTTGTCTCCAGAAGAGTTGAACCAGCTTTATAATTACAATCTGCCCTTTAATTCCTCTGATTGTGTCAACAAAAGATTCAAAAAGCCAGAACTTTTGAGCTATTTTAATACTGACGATAATCAACGAGAAGAACTGGAGGATAAAACAATTTTATACGACATGGCGCCTAGAGCTTCATCAAGTCAGTTAGTGCTAAATAATAATCAATTAAATTTAGACAGGGGTAATTATTATTTGTTGAGTGATGATGGCGATGACTTTATTGTTTCTGGATTTTTGGAGCAGATAGAATATTACAAAGATTTGTCGTTGTCATTATGGTTAAAAAAGAATAGCGACAAAGACTTGGATGATCCACTATCTTTTAATCAGTTTTATTTAAAGTTAGTTGGTAATAATAAAGATGTTTTTGGTATAAATTTAGATAATAGATTCAATTATTATTTTAACGATTTAAATTTGACGGCCGAAGACGATATTTCAGATCTTGGTTTCTTAAATGATAATTGGCATCACTTAGTATTAGTTTATGATTCTTATAAATTTGAATTAAAAATATATCTTGATGGATATTTGAAAAAAACTGTTTCTAGGGATTGGTTGGATTATGAGTTTATTGAAAATATAATTATTTCTTCCGAAAACGGATCAAGCTATGTAGACGAAATAAGTATATGGTCGGGAGTAATAGACGATTTTGATGCTAAGCAGCTTTATAATAGCAAAAAAATGTTGTTTAACTAAGAACCAAGACATTTTAGATGAGAGGCTCCAAATTGACTTTGAAGCCTCTTTTTGTTAATATACTTATAGCTATTTAAATAGATGGTTGCTTCAATTATGTTTACATAATTGGGGAGGAAAGTCCGGACTCCTAGAGGCCTTTTTGAGGCTTCGTGATGATAGTGGGTAACGCCCACCAGCTTTTAAAGCGAGGGAAAGTGCCACAGAGACAATACTAGACAAAGAAATTTGTTGAAAGGTGAAAAGATCGTTGGTGTTATTTGATTTCATTTGGCTACAACGTTTGCCCTCTGGTGACAGAGGTGCCATGGTAAACCCTATCAGGGAGCAAGAGTAAAGCGTATTTATACGTAAAAAGTAACTCGCCAGATCTTAATAGCAATATTAAGACTAGATAAATAACCATCCACGACAGAATCCGGCTTATCGTTTAATTTAGCTAAATTAAATATTTATGAAAAAATCAGAATTATTTTTTTCTTTTATTTTAGTTCCGCTAGACTTTATTTTGTTTGTTCTGGCTGGAATTTCTGCTTATTTTATTAGATTTTCCAAATTTACAACCGATATAAGACCGGTTATTTTTAATTTGCCATTTTCTGATTATTTTGAGGTTGTTTTGTTTGTGGCCTTCTTGTGGGTTATTATTTTTGCTATTTCTTCTCTTTATTCTTTTGATCGTCGTCGTTTAAGTCAAGAAATCTACAGAATATTCTTGGCTTGTTCGGCTGGTTTTGTTTTAATAGTTATCTTAATATTTTTTCAAAGAGAACTTTTTGATTCTAGATTCATCGTTTTAAGTGCTTGGGTTCTAGCCATTGTTTATGTTTCTTTAGGCAGAACCATTGTCCATTGGATTCAGAAACTTTTGTATGCTTATGGCGTTGGAGTTAAAAATGTTATTTTAGTTGGCTCTAGCAAAACTGGCGATAATTTAATAAAAGATTTTTTTAATAAAAAATATTCAGGGTTTAAAGTCGTTAAAAGAGTGAGGGATTTTTCTATTGATACTTCTAAGGAACTTGATGAATTTATAAAAAATTTCAATAAAGATAATGAGAAAAAAGGGAGTATGATTGATGAAATAATTCAAAGCGACCCCAATCTTAGTAAAGTAGAAACATTGCGCTTGTATGATTTTGCCAATGAGAATCACGTTGTTTTTAGGTATGTGGCCGATCTCTTGGAGGTTAAAGTTTTAAGAACTGAAGTTTCTGAAATGGCTGGAGTGCCGATAGTTGAGGTCAAAAAAACAAATTTGGATGGTTGGGGAAGAATAGTCAAAAGGTTTTTTGATGTTTTTCTTTCCGGAATTATAATTATTATTTTATCGCCTATTATTATTCTGGCTATTATTTTTATCAAAATCGATTCTCATGGCCCAATATTTTTTTCTAAAAGAGATGATGGTTCACCGGTTTTTAGAGTCGGGCAAGGAGGAAAACTTTTTAAATATTTCAAATTTAGATCAATGATGCCCGGCACGGACAGTATGCGTTACAATGAACTGTCTGATAAAAACTTACGCCAAGATGGCCCAATGGTTAAAATAGCTGACGATCCTCGTATTACTAGAGTGGGTAAATTCATTAGAAGATGGAGCATAGATGAATTACCAGAATTGTTTTTAGTCTTTATGGGTAGAATGAGCCTGGTTGGCCCTAGGCCTCACTTGCCAGAAGAAGTGGCCAAATATGAACAACATCACAAAAAAACCTTGACCGTTAAGCCGGGCATTACCGGTTTGGCTCAGATATCAGGTAGAAGCGACCTTCTTTTTGAAGAGGAAGTAAAGCTTGATGTTTATTATATAGAAAATTGGTCAATATTACTTGATTTATCAATATTATTCAGAACCCCATTGGCTGTTATTAAAAATAGAAAGACTGAATAAATCTTAATATTTATTATGAGTATATTTGAGGAAAAAATAATTGAAATAAGTAGTACTGCTAATCAAAAGTTAAAAGATATTGCTAAATTGGTTAAGGACGGAAAGGATAGAAGAAGGAGTGGCTTGCTTATAGTTGATGGTAAAAGGGAAATAGAAGAAGCTCTTAAATCTTCTTGGTTGATTAAAGAATTTTTTTATTGCGAGGAGTTTGATAAAGACAATAGTGAAATTGAAAATTTTTTTGCCAAAGCTCAAAGATCTTACAAATTAACCAATAAGGCTTTCGAAAAAATTTCTTATAAAAAAAACCCCGACGGTTATCTAGCGGTTTTTGAAGAAAAATTTTTAAAACTTAAGGATGTAATGTTGAAGAAGAGTCCCCTGGTGTTAGTCTTGGAGTCAGTTGAAAAGCCAGGAAATTTGGGAGCTATAATTCGCACAGCCTATGCTTCTGGTGTTGATTTAATTATTTTAAACGATCAGAAAACCGATATATACAGTCCCAACGTCATTCGTTCTAGCACTGGTTTTATTTTTTCTATGCCGCTAGTTTTGTCTTCCGCTAAAGAAACATTTTTATGGCTTAAAAAGAATGATTTTAAAATTTTTGTAACTACTTTGGAAGGTGAAAAAAGTCATTTTGAAGTTGATTTTAAAAAAGCTTCAGCTATTATTTTCGGAACAGAATCTTTTGGAATAAGCAAAGATTGGAAAATAAAGGAAGTAGAAAATATCAGAATTCCGATGATTAAGGGCGTGGATTCATTGAATGTTTCTGTCAGCGCTGGTATTGTTATTTATGAAGCCTTGAGGCAGAGAAGAAAAATTAAATAAATTAAGACTAATTATATTTTTAGTATGAAAACCGCCTTGATACATGATCATTTAGCTCAGGATGGAGGAGCCGAAAAAGTTTTGGAAATTTTTTCCAAGATGTTTTTGGATGCTCCTATTTACACCTTGCTTTATGATAAAAAAAACATCAAAAGTAAATACCCCAACAGAAGAATAGACGCATCTATTATTCAAAGAATGCCTGGCGGTGTTCGTTTTTACCAATGGTATCTTCCTCTTATGCCGATGGCGGTTGAATTTTTTGATCTGAGAGAATATGATTTAGTTATTTCTGATACCAGCTCTTTTGCTAAAGGAGTGATAACGACGCCTTCAACGATTCACATCTGTTATTGTCATACACCGACCAGATATTTATGGAGCGATACCCATCAGTATATAAACGAATTGCCTTACAACAAATTTTTGAAAAAAATAGCCTCAATGATTTTAAGTCGCATGAGAATTTGGGATAGATTGGCGGCTGATAGAGTTGATTATTTTATTGCTAATTCAAAAGTTGTCCAAAGCAGAATAAAAAAATATTATCGTCGTGATTCTGAATTAATTTATCCACCGGTTGAAATTGATAAGTTTTTTATAGCCAAAGAGTTGGGTGATTATTTTTTAATCGGGTGTCGCCTAGCGCCTTATAAGCGAGTCGATTTAGTAATCGAAACTTTTAAAAAATTGGGTCCCGATTATAAATTGAAAGTTTTTGGTGACGGAGTTGACTTGAAAAGACTTAAAAAGATAGCCAAGAATCATTCCAATATTGAATTCTTAGGCAGGGTTAACGATGAGCTAAAAGCTGAGCTATTTAGTAAGTGTTTAGCTTTTTTGCATCCTCAAGAGGAAGATTTTGGTATATCCAAAGTGGAGGCTATGGCCTCCGGTCGACCTGTTATTGCCTATAAAAAAGGTGGCGCACTAGAAACGGTAGTTGAAGGCAAGACTGGTCTATTTTTTGAAAAGCAAACAATAGAGGACTTATCACCAATAGTACAAAAATTTTATACAGAAATAAAAAACGGTGTTAACAGATGGAATAGCCTGGAAATAAGAGAGCATTCTAAAAAATTCTCGCTTGATAAATTCAAAGAAAATATTGATAGGTTTATAAAAAGCAAATTGAGTGAATAATTAAGATAATAAAATAATGAAAATCGGAGTAGATACTAGAGTTTTAATGGATAAGCAGTATAGCGGTGTGTCTATTTTTACTTTTAATTTACTTAGCAGTTTGCTTAAATTAGATAAGTTAAATACTTATTCTTTTTTTTATAATTCTTTTAAGAAGGTAGAAAAGAACGATCTATTCAATAAAAATGCTGTACAAACTTTTTATCCCAATAAAATATTTAATTATTTGATGCAAAAAACATTGTCTTGGCCTAAAATTGATAATTTGCTTGGCAGTCCTGACGTCTTCTATATGCCACATATCAATTTTGCCTCTTTGTCTAATAAAACAAAGAAAGTTATAACCGTCCACGACCTGTCGTTCTTGCGTTATCCGGAGTTTTTTAGTCGAAGAAAGAATTTTTGGCATAAAGCTTTAAATATAAAGAAGAATTTAAAAAAATTTGACAGAATAGTAGCTGTTTCTCAAAACACCAAAAATGACTTAGTCGAATTAATGAAAATAGAGGAAGATAAAATTTCGGTTGTTTATCCTGGTATATCAGATGACCTGTCGAATGACACATTGAATGAGTCTGTTGATTATTTGTTTCAAAAATATGGCATAGACAGAGATTATGTATTATATTTAGGAACGATTGAACCCAGAAAAAATATTTCTGGCCTGATGAGAGCATATAACCATCTTAGAGACAGCGGAATTGATGTTTTGTTAGTTTTAGTTGGTTCTTGGGGGTGGAAAACCGATGACATTAGAAAAGAATGGGGCAAATCAAAATACAAACAAGATATTAAGTTTATCGGTTATTTAATAGAGGAAGAAAAATCGATTTTTTATAAGAATGCCAAGCTTTTTGTTTACCCATCTTTTTATGAAGGATTTGGCTTCCCACCCTTGGAGGCCATGCATTTCGGTGTACCAGTCATTTCAAGCAATTCCTCCAGTTTGCCAGAGGTTTTATCAAACGCGGCCCTGTTGGTCAATTCTGACAAGGAATTAGAATTGGCAGATGCCATGATGATTTCTTTGACTGATAAGCTTTTAAGAAATAAGCTAATAGAAAGAGGGCGTGAGCGAGTTAAAATATTTTCTTGGCAAAACACCGCTGAGGAATATTTAAAAATATTTAATAATCTTTAATTATTTTTTTAAATGGAAAAGAAGAAAAAAAAGGTTTTAGTAGCTATATCTGGCGGAGTTGATTCGGCCGTTTCTGCTAAATTATTAATTGACCAGAGATATGATGTTAGCGGTATTTTTTTAAATTTTTGGAAAGAGCCAGGAACTAATTCAGTCGAAAATAAATGTTGTTCACTTGAGGCTCAGATGGATGCTAAAAAAGTTTGCCTCGACCTAGGTGTTCCTTTTTATACTTTTAATTTTTCTAGTAAATTTAAGAAGGAGGTTGTTGATAATTTCTTGAATGAATATCAAATTGGTAGAACACCCAACCCCTGCGTGATTTGTAATAAAAAGATAAAAATAGGAGGGCTGATAGATTACGCCTTGTCATTGGGTTTTGATTATTTGGCTACCGGTCATTATGTAGGGGTAGAAAAGGATGGTAAAAATTTTAAGATGTTAAAAGGAGTGGACAAAGACAAGGATCAGTCTTATTTTTTGTATACTTTAAATCAAAAACAGCTAAAACACCTTATTTTTCCTTTGGGAAAGTGGAAAAAGCCAGCAGTTAGAAAATTTGCTAAAAAGTCAGGATTACTGGTTGCTTCTAAAAATGATAGCCAGGAGATTTGCTTCATTTCTGGTAAAAGACATAATGATTTTTTAAAAAAATATTTAAAGTTGAAACCTGGTAATATCAGACTCTGGCCTGAAGGGAAAATTATTAGTCAGCATCAAGGGCTTCCACTTTACACCATTGGTCAAAGAAGGGGAGTAGAAATTGGAGGAACAGGACCATATTATGCTGCTAAATTTGATTATAAAAATAATGATTTGTATGTTGTTAAAAATTTTGATGATCCCATATTATACGGAAAAGAGATGGCGCTTCAAGATGTTAATTGGATAAACAAAAATTTAGCTACTTCCATGAAAAAGGGAGAGCCGGTAAAGACAAAGGTTGTTATTCGGTATCGCCATAAACCTGTTTCTTGTTTATTGAGTTATAATAAAACAAACGATGTTTATAAGGTTAAATTTTTTAAGAAACAAAGATCAATAACTCCTGGTCAAAGTGCTGTTTTCTATAATGGAAAAGAAGTTTTGGGCGGTGGAATAATATTTTAGTTTTTTATTTTATGAAAATAGAAAAAGTTTTAAAAATTTTAGTTAATAAAAAAATTGTTAAAAGCCCAGAGTTTAGAAGTTTGGGAGCCGGAAATAATTATCAAGCTTTTTTGGTTAATGATTTTGGCAAGCAGTATGTTTTGCGATTAATGAAAAGTTCTGTGGCCAGTAAAAACAGGCTAGAGAAAGCCTATATCGTTTCCAAGTTTATAGAAAAAGAAAACATTGGCTTTGCTCAAAAGGCAATTTTTTTTGATAAGAAAAATAAATTTTTGTTAACAGATTATATTGATGGTCAAGAATTTTCGGTTAAAGATTTAAACCAAAAACATCTAAAAGAGTTTTTAATGAAGATGATAAGAGTAAATAGTTTGGAATATAAAGATTTTGGCAAATTTACATCTGGAAAAAAGTTGAATTTTGATATTTTGGAAGATAGCGAGAAAAGAATAGACTCAATTTTAAAAATCAAAATGACTTATTTAAAAAGGAATAAAAACATTTTGTTTGATAGTAGTTTTGATAAAAAAATGGATTATTTAAAAAATAATTTAGTGTTATTAAAAAAGGAATACAAAGATATAGATTGGACAGATAAAAGAGTGTTTTTTGATCATGGTGATTTAGCTGGGGCTAACATTATTTTGAATAAGAATAATCAACTTTTTTTTATAGATTGGGACAACGCTAAATTTACAAAGGACATTGGCTTGATTTTAGCTAATATGTTTTTTTATTGTGGCGATATAACAGACAGTTTTCAAAAAAAATTTATTTCCCTTTACATAAAAGAAGGCAACATTAAGTTTAATGCAAAAGAATTGAAGCTAGAGGTAGAAAGGGCTTTGAAGTTAATTATTCTCAGTGGAATTGTTTGGGCTTTAGCTTCGGCTATAAAATCTAAAAAGAGATCAGAAAGTTTTTGGTTAAAATATACAAAAATAGCCAACGAAAGGTTGGCTATTTATGAAAAGCATTTTGGTGCCGATGGTGGGACTCGAACCCACAAACCTTTCGGCACACGAGTTTGAGTCGTGCGTGTTTACCAGTTTCACCACATCGGCTTTTGTTTTCAATAGGAAAATTATAGTTCATTTTAATTTTATTGTCAAAGGCGTTGACTTTTTATTAAAAAAATGATTATATATTCTTAGTTCGTTTAAGGTAAAATCAAAAAAAGACCCTCTGAGTAAAGTAGGAGGGCGATCGCGATATGGAAAATCATGGTAATTCGCAGACTACGGTTGATGTTAAATCCAAGTTAGGAATTAATGTCCCTATGTGTTCTTACAAGTTTGAAAGAAATATACTCGTAAGACGATTTGTTGATTGGGCTAATTATGATTTTGTTTATCCAGAAATAGAGAAATTTATCTCTATGACTGAGTGGAACAACGGTATTAAATCGCCGACTGAAATTTTTTGGGTTTTAGCTGGTGGCAGATGCGAAGAAGAATACGCAATGGAAAAAATGAATTTGGAAATAATAAGAGACAGAATGTTGGAAGAAAGTTTTAAACCAGCTGATTTTGTTGATCTTATTATTTTTGGAGCTATGAATCCAGGGCGACAAGAATCAATGAGCATTGTTTGCTTGGGAACTTGTTTGAAAATAGACGGCAAAAAAGCCTATCCTTTTTTGGGCGGCAATGAAAACGTCCTTAGGGTCCTTGGGGTTGTTCTTGAAGAAGATATTATTCAAGGGATTGAATATGCTTTTTTAGCCAAACCAATGTTCAAATAGGAATAAATATAATTTGCCCAAGACTCGTCTAAACCAGGCGAGTTTTTTATTTTAAAAGACATCGAAATGGGGACCGGAATATTTAAGGTTTATTGATTATGTTGACAAAGATATGATATTATGATATAATCTTGTGTTGCTCTTTCGAGCATTTTCTTTAAAAATTTAATAAACTTAAAATTCTGAAAATCATGAGAAAAGTTGTATCAATAAGTATCAAGATGCTTTTGGCAGCTTTTTTTCTTTATAATATTGGTTTTTTTTCTTTTATCATTAATATTGATAAAAGTCAGCCTCCTCCGATCAAGGATGATCATGGAAAGGCTGATATCCAGTATTTAAATGAGAAAATAGCACGAGCCGAGAAAATGGGGAACAATTATGGTCCCGAAGAGTATTTTTCTGACTTGAGTGATATAAGACTAAAGGAGAAAGAAAACGATTTTGATCGTTTTGCGATAACCTATGTTCAAAACTCAGTACAGACCTTGAACTCATTTTTTCACAATAACCTTACTCGTTATCGTCGGAACAGCTCTGATGCAGAGTATAAAATTTTTATGGCTAGACTTTCTGGTGCTCAGGAAAAACATGAGAGCATAGTTGATCCAGAGGCTAAACAGAGAGCCATAGAATTTAAAGCCAAAGTTGATGCTCCCGGTTTTTGGTTTGGTGTTTTTCTTAGCTTTTTGTCGTGGTTGTTTAGTTTTTATTGTGAGAATTTGCTTTTGGCCTTTGTTCTTCTTTGGCTTTGGTGGTATCAGGATAGGGATAAAATTAAAATCAATAATCCTGTGAGTTTTATGGTTTGTTTAGTTTTGTACCCTGTTGTTATTATTCGAGTTTGGATCCAATCAGTCCAAAGAGGAGCAAGAATGTTTGCCATGAATATTGAACTCAGAAGGAGGCAAGCAAATATTTTTGCTTTGTTTTCCGAAGACGAGTGGGCTGACATTAAACATTTTGTCGATAGAGATCTAAGGCTTAGTGATTATCGAAATTATTTGGACAATCAACATTTGGTTCGCAGACACTCGTTGATTCCAGTAGTTGCTGTTAGCATTTTTTTCTTATTAATGCCAAGTGTTGTTGATGCTAAAGGTGTTGTACTTTCTGATATTAATCATGTTAGATTCTTTAGTGAAGTACATATGCTTACTAACCCTCCTCCTATCTTAGAACAAAGTTGCTTTAAGCAGGATGTTGTGCGGGATAATGTTTTTGTAGCAGATGAGGTTCTTTTTTTAGAACGAGAAGTTGTTCTTTATGCGAACTTTATTTGGCGATTTATTATTTATAATTCATCAAAACAAAAACCAGGATTTATAAAAAATCCAGATCCAATACCTCTGTTTTGTTAATAATTATTATTTAATGATTTTTTTAAAATTATTTTATTAATTAATTATTAACTAACGGGAGAAATTAAAATGAATAAATATTGGATATCTGCGATTTTGATTATTTTAGGTCTTGAAGTTTGCGCCCAATCAGTGAATATTGAAAGTGGCGTTGGTGTTGACACCAGTAGCGTTAAATTATCGACTCAAAGGATTGAGGTTTGTACCGATGTTTTTAGTATTAAATATGACCACAAATCATTGGACAAGGATGTTTTTGGTGTAAAGGTGCCAAAAATTTTGTCCGATTCTATTGGTAGTATTGGTGCAATGTTGATGAAAATTGGAGACGGTGGTATAGATGATCAATTTATATTTGATCTTTGGGCGGAAAAAAAGTTTGGCAAATTTAATGCCATGCTAGAACTTGGCAGAATAGTTAGCCAAAATTCTACCCCCCACGATTTCATTGGATCTAGACTGTCATGCGGTAATTTTACGACAGAGACTTATGTTGTGGCTAGCCACACTTATTTAGAGAGGTTAAACAGTAACGATGCTGTTTACACTTGGTTGGCTTATCATCCTGAGCATTTATTTGTTTCATTAGGCCTCCAATACAATCAACGCAGACAGTATTGGGGAATGTTTGGAACCAAAAATTTTGAAAAGTTTGGTAATTTCACTTTTCTGAATTACCAACCTGAAAGTGGTAATTTTTGGTTTAGATCGCAAGCTGGTTTTGGTGAGATTGATCAAAGTTTTTTCTCGCAGGACTTATATATTTTTGCTTCAAGCTATTTAATTGTTCCAGCTTTTTTCTTTCAACATTTTTCGCCAATATCAAGCAAGGGATCTTATTCCTTGAAACTTGATGGAAGGCGCACTAATGGGGTTCATAATTATGAACTTATAATGGGGAAAAAAGTTGGAAACGATTTTGTTAGAATGGCCGTTGGAGTAAATAGCGAATACCGTGACAATCTTCGCCTGGCTCCCTCCATAGAGCTTTATAAAGACTGGAAAGGAGGCAATGGTAGGATTATTGTTGAATTGCGTTATGATTTGTTATATAAAAATCTTAATGCATATTTAGTGGTTCGTTATTAGTGTTTTTAGCCGTAACTTTATGTTGCGGCTTTTTTTGTATATAAAAAACCCCAGCATTTTAACTGGGGGCAAGGAGATTCGTCGAAGCTATGGTGTGCCTTGTTGAAGTCGGTTTTTTACTGCCTGGTATATCGTTGTCGCCAAAGGGAGACTGAGCGATATATCATGAATAAAACCACCGGTTCTTTTTTCGTAATCTCTGGTAATGGAGTTTGTCATAATTATTTTTTCGAAAGGATTTTCGTGAAACAATTTATTTCTCCATCCGGGAGTAAGAACGGCATGAGTGGCGAGAAAAAATATTGAGGCCGCCCCGCATTTTTTTAAATGGCGACCAGTTCTGTTGGCGGTATCACCAGTAGAAACTTCATCCTCGACCATAATAATAATTTTTCCTTTGATGCTCTCTGGATGAGCATAATTGATTTGAGGAAAATTATAATTTGTTTGAAGTTTATCACTAATTTCTTTTGTTTTTTCCGTTGTTAGAGAAATAATATCAGTTTCGTCGTTCAAGTCTCTTTTTTTGACGCTGTAGAGAACCGAACCATTGAGCAATTTGGCCAAGGTAACGGCTCTCGGTACTGATCCTAAGTCAGGAGCATAAACGTGGGTCAAACCGTCGGTCTTGGTAGGCAAATAAGTTTTTATGGTTTCCGCAAAGAAACCAGAGGGGTCAACATGGTGGAATTTAATACCATATTGGTCACAATTTTCAGCCATTTGCTCGGAATGTGGCGTGGCAACAATCATCTCGTCCGCACCTGCATGAGCTAGGCGATCAATGATCATTTTTAGACGATTAATTTCATGTTTTTTTTCGGGGTGATCTTGTCTTCTAAAACGTAAAAAAGGGAAAACCGCGATAAGATAAATGGCTCCATATTGTTTTTTCAGGGTCCAAATCAATTCTAGGCTTTCTTCTGCTAATTCTTGAGTGAACATGCTTTGGTAGAAAACAACAATTTTTCCGGCAATTTTTTCATACTGGGGAATGCGATTATCTGGTTCTCTGTCAGCAAAACTGGCGAAATTAATATGTTGAAAAACACAGTCAGTACCAGCAAATTCACTGAACTTGCGGAGAGTACTGGCCCCCAGGGCATGATTGCCATTGCCGCTGAAAAAAAGGACTTGTGATTCGATTTCTTTTTTCATGATTTCTCGGTTTTGGTTTTTAAATAACTGTTTTAATCTTAGCATAAATATCACTTTAGTCAATTTAATTCAATTTATCATAAGGAGGATGAACTTTCTGTTAATTCTTTGTAACTTTTACATAAACAAGCTTGCATTGTTTGTGATGTTGACTTTTTTAAGCAAATATGATATAATATTCAGTTAGGTTTAGTTCTTTTAAAAAAAACAAAGATCAAATTAATTAATAAGTTTATTAGGGCTAGCTAGCATTTAGTAGATTTATTAATTAATTTGATTAGTAATTTAAAAATTAAAAAAATGGACCAAAATCTTTCTATGGCTTTGTGTGTTTTTCTTATTTTTGTTTTAGCAGTAATTGTTTACAAAATAGGGAAAAATATAAAATTGCCAATTTGGGCAAAGTGGAAATCTACCACATTGTGGAGGATAAGCTTTTTTGACAAAAATACTTGGTTAAAGGCTATCGTTATTAAATTAGCGCAGGGACTCGTTGTTATTTTTTTATTAGTGATTTTAGCTATCAAATTTGCGTTTGCAACTGCTAGTCGAATTATTTTTCCAAAAAAGTTAACTCTCTAAATCTTGTAGAATGAATTATTTCAATTTTTTCTTTGGAACTCCGAGGCGGTTGCTGTTTAGCCTTGTAGCAGTCGGAGTAATTTTGGCAATTATATTCCCAGATGCTTTAGGCGCTGGTTTGAGCAGGCTTTCTTATTCTATCTTAGATGCGGTTGGGCCTTTGATCGGAATGATTCTGGCTGTTTTGATTGTTCTTGCTGGTTTGAAAATTATATTTGGAGGCAAGAAATAAAATTTTTTAGTTTTTGATGCAATGTAGGCATTGACTATTTATTATTTTGTTCAATTTTATTAGGAGGATTGCATTATGAGTAGATTAAAAAATTTTTTATTTGAAGTAAATTATATTCCCGGATTTTTTTTAAGAAAGCTGAACTTGGCGAAGATAATAAACCCAGAGCCTGTTCCAGCCCAGCAAGATGTTATAAATCAGGGAAGAGAAGCCAAAAAAGTCAGAAAAACAAGAAAGGCTTTTTTGAGAAAAGTTTAAAATTTCTTGGATTTGATTACCAGGAGAACATAAGTTCTCCTTTTTTATTTTTAGATATTAATTTTTGGTTTGATTTAAAGGTAAAATTGATCTATAATTTAGGTATTAAAAATTTAAATTAAAAAATATGTCTCACGAAATTGAAGCTGATTTTGTCAGCGATTATTATAATGAAGCAGTTCAGTGTCAAAAATGTACCAGTTTCCAGAGTCGCGGAGGCGATGGTTTTTGTGGTGAAGCTAATAGTGAAGTTCCACCCACTGGTCATTGTGATTTTTTTCAATCCAAAGATTAAATTTTTTTGTTTTTTGGTGTTTTAATAAATTTATATTAAATTAAGATTATATGAAACACGTTTGGTCAATTATTTGTCAGCAGTCTTCAATTGATTCTGAAAAGAATCTTTTGAGTTTGTTTACTTGTATTGAGGAGATGAGCGTACTTATTGATAAAGATAAAGTTTCTGATGGTAAAAAAATTATTATTCCTGCCGAGTTTCAATTAGTAAGTTTTTGGACTATTGAAGATTCTTCCAAGGAAAATAATTTAGAGTTAAAAGGGGAGCTAGTGGATCCTGATAATCAAATTTTGAGTAGTTTTAGTAATTCTTTTGTCGTAAAGAGTGGGGTTTCTAGATTTAGGAATAGAACTAACATTCAAGGTTTTCCAGTAACCAGAGAGGGGCGGTATCATCTAAATGTTTCTCAAAAGGTAAATGGTGGGAGCTACGAGTTGGTGGCCGAACTTCCAGTTGATATTAAAATAAATTATCAGATTATGAAAATTTCTAAATAGAATAAAATTATTAAAGTTGTTAGCACAGAAAAGCAACCACTATTGGTTGCTTTTTGTTAATATAATAGTTGACAGGGGTGTTTTTTTGTGCTAATTTATTTGGATTTGCACCTTAAAAATTACTAACCTAATAAAAAAATGAGATGACAGATTTTGTTGAAATTCAGAATTGGGGATTTAATTCTTTGACCATATCCTCCTTAATGACGATGGTGTTTACTATTTTTCAGGCCTATGGCTTCACTAAACAAGGCCAAAAAATTTGGCGAAGAAGATCGGCCAAATCATTATCAGCGCCGTTCTTTTTCTTGTTCTTTTTTTACTTTATAGCTTTTATATTTTATGGCTTAAGTAAAAATAGTTTAGCCATGGTTTTTAATGGTTTGCTTTTTATCCCTTGCATTCCGGTCGTCATGGGAATAATTAAGTTCAAAGGGTTAAGCTTGCTCGATTTTCTATCATTTATTTTCGCTGCGGCAATCGTTCCAATAATGATTGTTACTAACCAGAAAGACATTTTTGTTTTTATTTTACTAGTGATTAGTTTGACAACTTTGGCCACCCAACCGTTAACAATGATCAGGGAAGGGTCTCGCGGTTCTGTTGAGATTAAATTTGTTGTTGTTTTTTTATTAACCGGAGTGTTTTGGTTCGTATATGCCTTATCAATAAATAATTGGCCGTTACAAATTTTCAATTTTGTAGCAGTTATTCTTTATTGTTTAATTCTTTTTCTGTATAGAAAGTATGGAGATTGAGATGAATAAAAAAAATTTTAACCCACTTGGAATATGGTGGGTTTTTTATTTATAAAAACAATGTTGTTATATTGTTTTTTTTGTTTTGATTTTTGTATAAACTTGTGGTAAGTTAAATATGAATTATAAATGAAAAAAGATTAATTTTTCCTAAAAAATATTATTTAATTTTTTTATGTCATATTTATTTTTTGATACTGAGACAACTGGTTTGCCGAAAAAATATAATGCTCCTATATCTGATTTGGACAATTGGCCAAGATTGGTGCAAATCGCCTGGCTTTTAACTGATGACTTTGGCCAAGTTATATCTGAGCACGAATATATTATTAAGCCAAATGGCTTTACTATTCCTGAAGTGGCGTCTGTTATCCATGGCATAGACAATTTAAAAGCCCACCAAGAAGGAGGAGATTTAAAAAATATTTTAAATATTTTTAACAAGAGCTTGAGCGATAGTAGTCCGATTTTGGTGGCTCATAACTTGATGTTTGATCAGAATATTTTGGCCGCAGAATTTTTAAGAGCAAGAATGGATACGGATTTTTTAAGTTTAAAAACTATTTGTACCATGAAAAAAAGTATCAGTTTCTGCGATTTACCTAACAGAAGATTCCCCAAATTATCATATTTATACTATAAATTATTTAATGAAGATTTCGATAATGCTCACAACGCCTTAGCTGATGTAGTGGCTTGTTATCGATGTTTTTTTGAGCTGAAGAAGAGAAATATAGACCTTTTTCCTGATATTTAAAGCTATAATCGAGCATTATCTTGACTAATAATATTTTTTGTGTTATAATTTACCACAGTACTTTTGCAAATTAAATCAATATTAAAACAGAGAAGAGATGTCGGAAAGAATAGTTTTTTATATAATGCTTGAGCTTGTTAATTTTCTAATTCTTCCTTATGAAGTTTTAGTTTTAAAGTTTAGCTTTAAGCAATCTTTAATTTGCAGATTGTTTACCAGTCTTACCGACATTGTTATAGTATTCTTTTTTCTAAGTACTGACGGTGTCTGGAGTTCAAAAGAAATAGACAGAAATATCGTTGATCATTTTTTAGCTGGAGTGAAACTGGCTAGCCAATCGCCAGTAATTTATATTGCTAAAATTATTTTTGTAAACAATGTAGTCATTAGGGGCTTGCAAAAATTAAATTTAAAAATAAGTTTAATTACTTGGCCCAATATTGGCAAGGCAATGATTAGTGCTATAACCTTTTGTTTCGTTTCTGGAGCGCTGTATAGCATTTTTAGGGAGGAAATATTAGAATTTTTAAAAAACTTTATAACCGGGTTTCAATAAAATCCGGTTTTTTTATATAAAAAAAGGAGAAACTCGGTTGATATATGAACAAAAATGGTTTATAATTAGAACATAATTTTATTAATCTAAAGTTAGTTTAAAATGCTTATTAAAAAATCACAAGCAATCAAAAAGCAAATAGCTAAAGAAGGATTTGTTTATGAGTATAAAGATTATAATAAAAGTCTAGGCGTAGCAGTATCAGAATTAAACGGTCGTATTCCTGACAATGGTTTAATGAAAAATAATGTTTGCCATGAGGTTTATTATGTTTTATCTGGTTCGGCCAAAGTCTATGTCGATGATAAATCTTGTATTATAAACGAGGGAGATGTTCTTCATATTAATATTGGTCAAGAGTATTATATTGAGGCTGACAATTTAAAATTAGTTATTTCCACTAGCCCAGCATTTTATCCTGAACAATGGGAAAATATAATTTAGTTTAATTTTAAAACAATGAATAATAAAAGTATATTGATAGCCACTGCTAATAGAGGAAAGGCAAAAGAAATTAAAGAAATTTTTAAAGATACTGATTTTGATCTTAAGTTTTTGTTTGATTTTCCAGAAGAATTTAAAGATTTAAAAATACTAGAGAACGCCAAAAGTTTTGAAGGTAATGCTTTGATTAAGGCTATTGTTTCTGGCGAACTTATGAAAATGATTGTTTTAGCTGACGACAGCGGCTTTTGCGTTGATGCTCTGAATGGTCGGCCAGGAGTTTATTCTGCTAGGTATTCCGAAGAGGGAACTGATCAGGCTAATTATTTAAAAATCATAGAAGAGATGAGTGGCGTAGAAATAAGGACTTGCCATTATAATTGCACTGTAGCAATTTATGACCCACAAACAAAATTCGTTGATACTGTTTTTGGTACTTGGCAAGGAAAAATTGCCTTGGAACCGAAAGGGGAGAAGAGCTTCGGTTATGCTCCAATATTTTTAGCCAAAGAGTTTGATTATCAAAAAACCAATGCCGAGCTTGACCACGAAGAGTTAATAGCCATAAATCATCGAGGCAAAGCGTTTAAGAAAGCAATCAAAGTTTTGAATGAATATTTAAAAAAATAAAAGAATATTTTTCCATTATTTTTAATTTTGAAAAATAAGTGAGCCGATTTTTGGCTCATTTTTTTTTGATAAAAACATTTTTTTGAGGAAGATTGAGCCTTGACTTTATTTTTATCCTAAACTAGAATAAAAGGTCAATATTTATTAAATTAATTAGTTTTTTAACAACAAAAGTAAAGAAAGGACTAAAATATGGAAGAGATAAGAAGTTTATTGGAGCTACACAAAGTTGTGGCCGTTACCTGTAATCAGTGGGGAGACACTGGTAAGGGCAAGTTTGCTGATTTATTTGCTGAGTTTGCTGACATAATTGTACGTGGAACCGGTGGTGATAACGCTGGTCATACAATTTGTTGGAAGGATGAGCTTGGCGAGACCAAGGAATTGGTTACCCATCTTCTTCCCTCGGGTATCTTGTATGATTCTTTTGGTAAGCATAACATTATTGGTAGTGGTACCGTTGTTAATCCGAGGGCATTAATTGGGGAGATTGAGTCCTTAAAAAAAATGGGCCTAAGTTACGATTACTTGAGAATTGCTCTCAATGCTAAATTAATCTTACCGCAGCATATTTTGGTTGACAGACTTAAGGAAAGTAGCAGTGGCGCCGGCAAGATTGGTACGACTGGCAAAGGAATTGGTCCAGCTTACGTTGATCATTATAATCGTACCGGTTTAATAATGAATCACTTGCTTAATCCCGACATTTTTGTCAAAAAATTGAGAGAGAATTTGTTGGACAAAACTCGTTTACTTAAAACTTATGATCCCTGGCTTGTTGAGAATATTTTTCAACAGGAATATTTGGAAAGCGGTATTTATTATAATGCCAAAAACATTTTTGATGTTGATGCAATTATTGAAAAATATTTGGCTTATGGCAAGGAATTAAAAGATTTAATTACTGACACTGATAGTTTTGTCAGACAAGCGGTTGGTAGATTAATGATTTTATTGGAAGGTGCTCAGGGGGCACTGCTTAGCATTGATCATGGCACTTATCCATATGTTACCGCTTCAGATTGCACGGTTGCTGGCCTAGCCAAAGGTGCTGGTCTTAATCCAGAAGATGTTGGTTTGTCTTTAGGAATAGTTAAGGCACCTTATATAACCAGAGTTGGTGGCGGCCCATTTCCGACTGAAATGGGAGGCGATGAGTCTGAAAAATGGTGTAATAATGGATGGTCAAGCCGTGAAACTGAGGATGAAAATTTTTTCCAAGCCTCGGTAAATGATGCAGGTGAGTTTTCTCAGGGAGTTGCCATTCGAAGGGCTGGCAATGAGTATGGGAAAACCACAAAAAGACCGCGACGTACTGGTTGGTTGGATCTAGTTCTTTTGAGACATGCCCTAATATATTCTGGTCCAGACACAATCTTGACTAAAGTTGATGTTTTAAATGATTGCGAGACAATAAAGATTTGTACCGCCTACAAATATGTTGGCCCAGATTATCAATATGGCTCAAGTATTTTAAAAACGGGATGCAAAATTGACGAAGCAATTATTTTGAGCGATGTCTTGGAACATTGCCAACCAATTTATCAAGAATTTCCTGGCTGGAAGCAAAGCCTAAAAGGCATTAGTACCTTTGGTTCTTTGCCGAGTGAGTTAAGACAGATAATAGATTTTATTTCGCTTGAGACCGGTATGAACCCTAGAATAGTTTCAACTGGTCCAGAAAGATCAGAAACTATTTTTGTTTAGTAAATTTTCAAAGTTTTAAGCCGTTGTTTTTAGTCAACGGCTTTTTTATTAGTTTCTATTTTTATTTTAAATAGATTATAATGTAAGTGCTTATTTATTGATAAAATTATGTGAGCAATATGAAAATAAAAAAAACGATAAAGCCAGCTCATGATAAAATGACTAGCAGGTCTCCAATGTATATTTATGCCACTGAAATGGTTTCCGATTATTACAGTTGTTTAAATTTAGAAGGGAAAAGAGTCTTGAGTATTTGTGGTTCAGGTGACCAAATTATTAATGCTTTTTATTTTGGAGCTAGAGAGGTGGTTGCTTTTGATATTAATTACAATTCTTTCTTCATACTAGATTTAAAGTTGACCGCTATTAATAAATTGAATTATTTAGAGTTTATTAATTTTTTTGGTTCTAACTTAATTGATGGAAGTTTAGAATTTGGTCTTTACAATAAATTAAAAGTTTTTTTATCTGTAAAAACCAGAAATTTTTTTGATAAACTTTACAAAGAATTCGATTACAAAGGAAAGAAATTGATTAAATCAGATTATTTCCGTCAACGCTCGATGTTCGATGTTTTAGCTTCTGACATTAATTATTATCTAAAGAATGAAAAGGAATATTTGAAGTGCAGAGAAATAGTTCAAAATAGAAAAATTCAATTTTTGCAATTAGATGTTAACGATATCCTAACTTGCAAAAAACTAAAAGGAGGTTTTGATATTATTAATTTATCTAATGTTTTAAATTATTTAACTGGTAAAACCGAGGAGGAGAATGTTTTAAATGTCTTAGTTGATGTAAGTAGAAAAATTAATAAAAAAGTAAACAAGGATGGTGTTTTTTTCTATTATTCCTATTCTCCTAGTATTTATAAAAGCCAGAGATTAATTCCGCCGGCATCTAGGTTCGAAATTATTAAGAGTATTAATGAAATTAACAATTTTAAGTTTATTAATAAAAGATTCAGGAGAATCGGTTCGGAATCATTCGATAGAATTAATATTTTAAGGAGTAAATAATTTTTTAAATGAAGCCTTATTATTTATACATATTAAAATGTTCTGACGGCTCGCTTTATACTGGAATTACAACTGATATAGAGCGCCGTTTAAAGGAGCACAATAACAGTAAAAAGGGCGCGAAATATACCGCCTATCGTCGTCCTTTGGAATTAATATATCAAAAAGAATTTAAAAATAGATCGGAAGCCTTAATTGAAGAAGCTAAAATAAAAAAATTAAAAAAAGAGCAAAAAAAAATACTATATAATTTGAAAAATTTTTTATAAAAAAGGGGAGTCTGTTTTTGGACTCCCCGTTTGCATTTTAACTATTTCAGTTATTGTTTTTTTCTGAAAAAATTTTAATTTTTTCAAGTTCTTTCAGAATTCCTCCTGCGTGACAAGTTACAAAATTACCGGCCTGGTTGTTGATGCAGGTCCAATTAGTAACTGTTTTGACAAAGTCGTCTTTTAAGTCTTCTCGGATTTCTTTCTTCATAATTTCTTGTCGCTCTAACCAATAAGATGCTGTTTGGATAGGTAGACCAAAAATTTTTCCAAAAAATACTTTATCCGTGGTGACTTCTTCTCCGCGATTTGTCCTGTTTATTCCTTTTCTATTTCTTCCAGCCCTTTCAATGTGCTCTTGAATTGTTTCGAGAGATTTTATAATTTCATTGAGTTGGCCATGGTTCCTTTTCTTTAGGCTGATAATTAGTTTAGAAAAACCACCATTATCTCGGATAACGGCTATTTTTTTAAGTAAAGCTACCATTGCCCAAACCTTGTTGTCTATTTCCTGGATTTTCAGCATCTGATACATTAGGTCACCGAACCTTTTGTCGTTCTTGATCTCTTTTTGAGGATCATTGAATAGACACAGCGCCATTTTAATGATTTTCTTCATGGTGTTTTGTTTTAAGTTAAAAAAATAATTTGGGTTAATTATTAAGCACACATTTTATATGAACTTAGTAATTAATCCAAACTAAATTTATCGGAAAACATAACATGTCTGGAAGATGGGTTTTTAATGATCGAACTTTGCATTGTGTCACATTTTTAAATAAATGTCAACGTTTAGGTTCATTTTTTTATTTTTTTGTTCTTTGTTTGATTTTCGTTGTAAAATAGGCTATAATAAAATAAAAAACATATGAAAAAGAATAAAATTGCCATATTTGATATTGACGGTACAATCTTCCGGTCTAGCCTGTTAATTGAATTAGTAGAGGCTTTGGTTGTCGAGGGACTATTTCCGGAAAATATTAGAGATACATACATTAGGGCTTATAAAGATTGGTTCAATCGTCGAGGCTCTTATGAGGATTATATTAGCGCCGTGGTTGTAGCCTTTGAAAAAAATATTAAAGGAATAAATAATAATGCTTTTATAGAAATAGCTAAACAAGTTGTTGCAGACAACAAGGACAGAGTTTATCGCTATACTCGAGATTTGATTAAAAAATTAGATAAAGATAATTATTATTTGTTGGCTATCTCTCATTCGCCAAAAGCAATTGTTCAGGATTTTTGTCGTGACTGGGGGTTTGATAAGGTTTATGGTAGGGATTATGAGGTAGATGAAAATAATGAATTTACGGGAGAGACCCTTTATTTGGAGCTTATTTCTGACAAGTCTAAGATTTTAAAACGGGTGATTGAAAAAGAAAATTTGGTTCTTACTGGTTCTGTCGGTGTTGGCGATTCAGAGGGTGATATTACATTACTTCAAATGGTAGAGCGTCCAATTTGTTTCAACCCCAATGCCAAACTTTATTCGCAGGCCAAGCTTTCTGGTTGGGAAGTGGTTATTGAAAGAAAGGATGTTATTTATGAAATATAATATTTGAGATTTGTATATCACCAAAGGAGTGATTACTATTAGGGGTTGTTTTGATTGCATAATTAATAGACTTACCTTGTTACTTTATGGTGCTTTATTATACATAGTGTGCGCCTATGTAGTTTTGGTAAGATAATAAAAATATGGAAAAAATGAATTTTGGTAGAGAGGAAATTTCAAAAATAGACAAAATTACCAATCAAGAGGATTTGTTAATTGAGGCTCATAAGCTTGTTAAGGATTATTATAAAAATGATTCTAAAAACGGCGTGGATTTAAAAAATAGGGAGGTTATTATTTTGGATGCCTTGAATAATCTGATTTTAAATAAAAATTGGAAGGACGAAAACGCTAATATTTTTGCCGAGCTAGTTAATCTTGTAGACGATAAGCGATTGATTGAATCTATTGAGAATAAGTTTGATTTAGAGAGAATAAAAAATGATGATTTAATTTCGAAGAAAGAAGTTTTTAATCTCGTTGAAAATAAAGAAATAATTGAGAAACACGGAATTCATAAAAATTGAAAGTAAAATTTAATATGAAAGATTTTAATAACATTACAGACCCCAAAAGACCGAAGGGTGACATGGGCGAAATAGACATATCTGCTCCTGATAAAATTCTTTGTAATAAGTTGGCCGTAGTGGCCATGATTTTTTCTCTTGTTTCGATTTTTGGTTTAGATTTGGCTGGCGTGGTTGGAGCTGTCCTGGGAATTGTAGCCTTTGGTCAAATAAATAGTAGCAAAGAAAAGGGTCTAATATTTGCTATTTTGGCGATTGTCATAGGAATTGTTTGCGGGTTTGGAATTGTTCCCTTTACCATTAGTCTAGGTTTTTGAATAAATAGATGATAAAACAAACAATAAAAATAAAAGATAAGGATATTGAATATACTCTTAAAACCAGTCAAAGGGCCAGAAGAATGCGTTTGGCCATCTATTGCGACGGTGATTTTATTGTCACTAGGCCGAGAGGTTTTAGCGACGGCATGGTAGAGAGATTTATAGTTCAAAAATCAAACTGGCTCGTGAAGAAACTGGAACATTTTAAAAAGTTTAAAGGGAGGATACTTGGAGATGACGGTAGCAGGTATGTTACTCACAAAAAAGAAGCTGCTGTTTTTATAAAAAATAAAGTTGAAGAAATAAACAAAATATATAAGTTTAAGTATAATAGGATAAGTATTAAGAATCAAAAAACTTGTTGGGGCAGTTGTTCTAGAAAAAATAATTTAAATTTTAATTATAAAATACTTTTTTTGCCAGAGAAAATGGCTGATTATATTGTTACCCATGAGCTATGTCATTTGGGAGAGCTTAACCATTCTCGTCGTTTTTGGAACTTAGTGGCACAAACCATTCCTGATTATTTGGAAGTCAGAAAAGAGCTTAAATCGAGTGGCTTAGGACTTTATTAATATTGACAAAAACATTTATATTTGTTATATATTTGCTATCAATTAGTTCTTTTATAAATTCATTTTAAAATTTTTTGTCATGAAAAAGTATCTTTTTGTTTTTTTTCCGATTTTTGCAAGTTTCTTTTTTTTATCCTGCTCGAACCAGGGAGGAGGTGAAAATATTGTTGAGCAAAAGTATGAGGAATTAATGAATGACATGGTCGAAGGACCCGAAGATCTTCCGATCCAGATTATTGTGAGCGAAATTGACTTCAAAAAGTCGGTAGATTTTATTGAAAAAAAAGGGTTTGTAGTTCCTCAGGGTGAGGAATGTTCTGACTATCAGTACACTTTTTTTGACAAAGCAGGAAACAGGTACGCCCTTATGACTATAAGGCGTGATGATGATGGTAAAGCTTCATTAAATGGAGTGGTAAACCAGATAAGTGTTTGGGCTTACCGCGACGGAATAAAAGACCAAGAACATTTTTTTGGTTTTTGTATTAACAAAAATGAGATAAATTCTTTTGGCGAGCGGATTCCGGATGAAGATGTAGAAATTATCGAGGAAGCCTGGAGGGAATTTTTGAAAGAAGTTTGGAAATAATCAAGCTTCGACAATTTTTAGCATCTCAATCGAGGTGCTTTTTTCAAATATTTTAACATGGCTTAGTATTTTTGAGAGAACTTTGCTTTTAAAGCTTTTTTGTTATATTATAAAGATATATTGTAATTTTTATTTATTTTTAAAATTATGAAAAAACTATTAATATTTTTTATATTTTTTTGTTTTTCTCTCCTGTTCACTAAAAGTAGTTTTGCTAGATCCAATGTTGATTATTGGTATATAAAAGATTTCAATATAGAAATCGTTGTCAACCCTGATTCTTCTTTGGATGTAAGCGAAAACATAATTGCCGACTGTGGTAGCGCCAGTGGTAAGCATGGTATTTTTAGGTCTATACCTTTGGTTTATAAAACCGTTGATGGTGATTTTCAGACTCCAATTGAAAATATATCTGTGAGTGATTTTTTCGGTCGCCCGTTGAATTATACAAGAGAAAAACAAAGAGACGTCCTTGTTCTCAAAATAGGAGATGCTAACGTTGAGGTTAGAGGAGAAAACGAATATCTAATTAAATATAAAATTCAAAATGCCATCCGCTTTGAAAATGAAAATTTTGCTGAATTGTATTGGAATATTCTAGGTAATTTTTGGGATTTAGAAATAGACAACTTTGAGGCTAAAATAATTTTCCCAGATGGTTTTAACAAAGATAGCTCGGAAATGTATTATTATTCTGGGTCTCTAGGAGAGAAGAATGACGATTCGTTCTCCTATGAATGGCTAAATGATAATACTTTGTTTTTTAAAAGCAATCGTATAATACCAATAGGAACAGGGTTAACCGTTTCAAGCACTTTGCCCAAAGATTTAGTCACGCCTTATATTGGCAGCCTTAAAAGCGGTGGCGATTATGTAAAAAAATTTTTTGTATTAATTTTGTTTATAAATATTGGACTTATTTTGTTTGTTTTCTTTGTACTATACCGTTTGTGGCTCAAGTATGGCAAGGATCCAAAGGGCAAGAAAACTATTATTGCTGAATTTGATATTCCAGATAATCTGAGCCCCCTAGAAATGAGTGGAATAATTAGTAGCGGTGGTCTTAATAATGACGCTATCACGGCTTCAATTTTGAATTTAGCGGTTAAAGGTTATTTGAAAATCGAGGCTTTAGAGTCTCAAATAAAAATATTTGGATTGCAGTATAAGTTTATTCGCACTGATAAAAAAATTGCGGAGGATATTTATTTGGGTGAAAAATATTTATTAGAAAAAATATTTTATAATGGTACAGAGATTTCTTTTATTGATCTCAAAATTTATTTCCCTAGCTACATAAAGGAGGTTTCAAGAATGGTTTTGGATGATTTGGATTCGCGAGGATTTATTTATAAAAAAAGTTTTAATACTCAAAAATATTTAATTATTTTTGGTTTTTTACTTTTATTTCTTTCTTTTTTTATTTTCCCCTTGTTTTCTTTGCCTGTTTGCGCAGTAATGATGATAGTCTTTGGTTCTTTAATGTCCAAAAGAACGGAGGCGGGGACGGAGCTCAATTGGAGAATCAAATGTTTTAAGCTTTATCTAAATACGGCCGAGAAATATCGGTCTCAATTTAATGAGAAAGAAGGTGTTATGGAAAAATTTTTACCATATGCTATTTTATTTAAGATGACTAAAAAATGGCTGAAGAAAATGAAAGATATTTATAGTGAAGAATACTCAAATAATTATAATCCTAGTTTTTTAATTGGAGCGGCGGCGGCTTCCGGCTTGGATGGTTTTATTTCCAGCATCGATTCTGTTACTAGGAGCATTTCTAATAATATTTCTCCATCTTCTTCTGGATCTTCTGGCGGCGGATCTTCTGGCGGAGGCGGCGGAGGCGGCGGAGGCGGAGGTTGGTAGAATATCTTATTATAATTATATAAAAATTATGCGTTATAATGTAGCCGTTATTGGGGGAGGCCCTTCTGGAATGATTGCCGCAATTTCAGCTGCAAAGTTGGGAGCTAAAGTTATTTTATTGGAAAAAAAACAGGAATTAGGCTTGAAGCTTTTGCTCGCTGGTGGAGGAAGGTGTAACTTTAGCAATCTAATAAATAATATTAAGGTTCTACCAGAAAAATTCGGGCCAGAAGGTAAATTTTTATATTCAGCTTGGTACAAGTTTGGCCCAAATGATATTGTTGAATTCTTTAATTCTAAAGGACTTAAAACCAAGGTGGAAGATGGAGGAAAAGTTTTTCCTCTGTCTGATAGCTCTCTCGACGTCAGAGACGTTCTTCTTTCTTGTTTATTAAAGTCGAAAGTGAAAATAATGACAAGCACGGAAGTTTCTGATTTTGTTTTTGAAAAAGAAAAATTGAACTTTGTTTTGCTTAAAGGCGGAGAAAAGATATTGGCCGATAATTTTATTGTTTGTACGGGAGGATTATCCTATCCCATGACTGGATCAAGCGGAGAAGGTTATTCTTTCTTAAAAAACATGGGTCATAAAATAAGTGATCTTCGTCCCGCTCTGAGCCCAGTCTTCGTAAAAGATAAAAAGATAAAAGATCTTGAGGGTTTGAGCCTGAAAAATGTAAAGTTTTCTTTGTATTCTGACTGCAATAAAAAGGGGAAGGAGATAATAAGCATTATTGGCGATGCTATTTTTACTTCCAACGGTTTAAGTGGGCCGGCCATTTTTGATATTAGCTCTAAGGTTTCATTGCTTCTTTTAAAAAATAATAAGAGTGTTTTTTTAGAAATTGATTTCTTCCCAGAATTTAGTTTTCAAATTCTAGATGAAAAAATTAAAAGCATAATATTAACTTCCCCCAAAAAAATATTCAAAAATTTATTATCGGAAATTATCCCTCCTAAATTAATTTTGTATATTATTAGGAATTATAAAATAGATTTTGAAAAACCTGGATCTGAAACAAAAAAAGAGGAAAGAGTTGCTATTGTTGGTTTTCTTAAGTCTTTTGTGTTGGAAGTGGAGTCAGTGGCCTCCTATGATAGAGCTATGTTAACAGCTGGTGGCGTAGCATTAGATGAGGTTGACCCTAAAACTATGAGATCAAAGATGATCAAAAATCTTTTCATAGCTGGCGAGGTTTTGAATATAGATGGTCCTACTGGGGGCTATAATTTACAAGTTTGTTGGAGCACTGGTTATCTAGCTGGCGAAAGTGCCGCTCAAAAAAGCATTTGCTCAAAACAGAATTATAAGTTATAATTAGTTTATTCTAAAACACTTCGGTCTCTGTTATATATTTCAATATGGGAAAAATAATTTCTATAGTTAATCAAAAGGGAGGCGTCGGTAAAACAACGACCTCTGTTAATATAGGTGCTTATTTGGCTTATTTCGGTAAAAAAGTATTACTAGTTGACCTCGACCCTCAGGCTAATGCCAGTTCCGGTCTAGGCGTAAATCACAGACAGGTAGAAAAAGGCATTTATGATGTTTTAATTGGAGAATGTTCTTTGTTTGATGCTGTTATTAAAACAAAACAAGAAAATTATTATATTATTCCAGCGACCATTGCTCTTTCTGGCGCCTCGGTAGAATTGGTGAATTTAGACAATAGAGAATTTCGCTTGTCTTCAGCATTGGAGGGTGTTAAGGATAGATTTGATTATATTATAATCGACGGGCCGCCTTCATTGGGTCTTTTGACTGTGAATAGCTTAACAGCCTCTGATCAAGTTATTATTCCAATTCAGAGTGAATACTACGCTCTTGAAGGCTTGGGGCAACTTCTTGAAACCATATCTTTGATTCAAAATAACTTGAAACCATCTTTGGGGATAATGGGTGTCGCCATAACCATGTTTGATAAAAGGAACAGATTATCGTCTTTGGTTAAGGATGAACTATATAAATATTTTCCCAATAAAGTGTTCAAGTCGATTATTCCCAGAAGTGTTCGTTTGGCCGAGGCCCCTAGCTATGGACAAAGTATTTTGCAGTATGACCCAAAGTCAGTTGGGGCTAGAGCTTATGAAGGATTAGCGAAAGAAATTATAGAATTAAATTAATAAACATCCTCCTTTGCTATTTAAGAAAAGCTACGGCGGACAACTAAAAATATGCTCAAAAAAGGTTTAGGACGAGGATTAGACTCTTTAATTCCAAAAAAGGTTAATGCTTCTAATTATTCTGATTTTAAATTAAACGATGGCGATTCTTTGACTATTAGTAACGAAAATCAGATAATTATGGTTAGACCAGAAGAGATCGTAGCTAATCCTTACCAGCCTAGAAAAAACTTTGAGCCAATCGCCTTAAACGATCTTATAAATTCTATTAAAGAGTACGGAATAATACAGCCATTAGTAGTTAGCAGGAAGAATGACAAATATGAGTTAATTGCCGGAGAGAGAAGGTTGCGTAGTGCCTTGGAATTAAATCTAAGAGAGGTCCCCGTTATTGTCAGGCAGGTCAGTGAACAAAAAAAATTAGAGCTAGCTTTGATTGAAAATTTACAGAGAGAAAATTTGAATCCAATCGAATCAGCTGTTGCCTACAATCAATTGATTAACGAATTTAATTTAACTCAAGAGGATTTATCGAAGAAATTGAGCAAGGCGAGATCTTCAATCGCCAACATTCTAAGATTTTTGAATTTGCCGGAAGAGATAAAAGATGCTTTGGCCAAAGGGCAAATTAGCGAAGCTCATGCCAAATATCTTTTGGGCCTTGATAGCGAAGTGAAACAACTAGCTGTTTTTAAAAAAATAATATATAATAACCTATCAGTTAAAGAAACTGATAATTTAATAAAAAACTCTGGGGGCACCAAAAAGACAAAGATTTTAAATGGTGGCCAAGATGCAGTTTATCAAGATAGATTGCAAAAAATTTTCAACACTAAAGTTGAAATAAGAAGAAATAAAAAAGGAGGAACTGTTACAGTTTTCTTTTATTCCGAGGAGGATTTGAGAGAACTTGTAAAAAAAATAAAATAAATGAGTTTTTAACTAAAAATGTTTGATAATGAGAAATTTTTTTGTTACTTTTGGCGTTATTTTTTCAATTATTTTCGTTTTGTCCTTTATAGGCAAGGAAGAAAGCTTGGTTAATATTTTTTCGAATATTATTTCATCTTTTTTCCTTTCTATAATCTTATTTATTGGTTTTTATTCCAATAAATATCAAAAAGAAAGTGATTTCATTCCCGAAAAAGGGAAGTAAGAAACAATTTGTTTATATCCGAGACATCGTTCTCGGATTTTTTTAAAAAATATAGTTCAATATCCTAAAAATCTTAATAATCCCAAGAATCCTAATAATCTTAATATATTTGTTTTTAACTCCAGAATTGTATATAATAGAAACGATATTTGTTTATTATAATTTAATTTATTTAAGATGTCTTTTGTCCACCTTCATAATCACACACATTATTCCTTGCTTGACGGCCTTACTAATATTGATGATTTTATTGCCAAGGTTAAAGAGCAGGGGTGTCCAGCCGTAGCCATAACTGATCATGGTGTTATGTATGGCGCTATTGAATTTTATAAAAAATGCAAAAAGGCAGGAATTAAACCAATTATTGGGGTTGAATTATATCTAGCTCCTAATTCTCGTCATGATAAAAACACGAGAGAGGATGCTAGGAATTATCATATTCTTTTGTTGGCCAAAAATAATAAGGGTTATCAGAACTTAATAAAGTTAGTGTCCCTGGCTCATTTAGAGGGTTTTTATTATAAACCTCGTATTGATTGGGAGTTACTTCAGAAATATCATGAAGGGCTGATAGCCTCTACTGCCTGTTTGGGAGGGGAAATACCATCTTTGATTTTGGCTGATAAAATTGATAGAGCCAAGGAAAGGATTTTGGAATATAACAATCTCTTCGGTCAAGGTAATTTTTACTTAGAAATGATGGATCATCCTGAATTAGAAGGGCAAAGTAAACTGAACAAAAAATTTGTACAGCTTTCTAAAGAGTTGGGAGTTCCTCTTATTGTTACTAATGATATCCATTATTTAGAGAAGAGTGATGATGAGGCACAAGACATTCTTCTTTGTTTGCAAAATAAAAAGAAAAGAGAAGACGAAGACAGGATGAAAATGATGGGGCATGGTGATTATTCCTGTCGTGACCCTAAAGAATTGGCCGAAGCTTTTAAAGAAATACCGGAAGCTTTGTCTAATACCGTTAAAATAGCCGAAATGTGCAATGTGGAAATTTCCTTGGATGAAGTTCACTTGCCTCACTTTGAGGTGCCAGATGGTTATAATCAGTCATCTTATTTGAAAAAAATATGTGAAGATGGAATATTGAAACGTTATCCAGATTTTAGTGAAAAAGACTTGGTGGAGCACAGAAAGAGGATGGATTATGAACTAGAGGTTATAGGTGATATGGGTTGGCCCTCTTATTTTTTGATTGTGGCTGATTTTGTTAATTGGGCTAAGGAAAATAAAATAGTTGTTGGTCCCGGCAGAGGTAGCGCCGCTGGGTCTTTAGTTTGTTATTTAACCGGGATTACCAATCTAGATCCGTTAAAATATGATCTCTTATTTGAAAGATTTTTAAATCCAGAAAGAATATCAATGCCTGATATTGATTTGGACTTTGC
This sequence comes from Candidatus Falkowbacteria bacterium HGW-Falkowbacteria-1, assembly GCA_002840305.1. Taxonomy (GTDB): domain Bacteria; phylum Patescibacteriota; class Patescibacteriia; order Patescibacteriales; family UBA12465. The sequence continues at coordinate 234,679 of PHAI01000002.1, read as the reverse complement.
TGACGTCAGAAGAGATGAGGTTATTCATTATGTTGAGACTAAATATGGCAAAGATAACGTTTCTCAAATTATAACCTTTGGAACTATGGCCGCTAGAGCTGCCATTAGAGATGTAGGCAGAGTTTTGGATGAGCCATATGATTATTGTGACAAGTTGGCCAAAATGGTTCCAATGAATTATAAGATAAAAGATGCCTTAGAAAATATTGTAGAGTTAAAAGATATTTACAAGAAAGAACCAGCAGCGAAAAGAATATTAGATTATGCTCGTAAATTAGAGGGAGTCTCTCGTCACGCCTCAACTCATGCTTGCGGTGTTTTAATTACCAAAGAGCCTTTGACAAACTACGTGCCGCTTCAGTATGCGTCTTCTTCTGATAAAAGCATTGTTTCCCAATATTCCCTTCATCCGGTTGAGGATTTAGGTTTGTTGAAAATGGATTTCTTGGGGTTAAAGAATTTAACCATTATTGAATCGGCTATAAAAATAATTAAAAATACCAGAAATATTGAGATAAATATAGATAAAATCCCCTTGGAAGATAAAAAAACTTTTACTGTTTTTAAAAAAGCCGAAACAACCGGAGTATTTCAATTTGAATCGGGCGGAATGAAGAGATATTTAAAGGATTTGAGACCGAGCGAATTCGAGGACATTATTGCTATGGTGGCCCTGTATCGCCCAGGACCTATGGAGTGGATACCTGACTATATTAAAGGAAAACATGGAAGAGAAATGAGTTATATTCATTCCAAATTGGAGCCTATTTTAAGTAAAACTTATGGTGTGGCAATTTATCAGGAGCAGGTAATGCAAATTTCCCGCGAGTTAGCCGGGTTTAGTAAAGGCGAAGCTGATACGCTTAGAAAAGCTATGGGTAAAAAAATACCAGAATTGTTAGCCGAACAAAAAGAAAAATTTGTGAATGGTTGCGTTAATAATAAAATAGCTAAAAATTTAGCCGAAAAAATATTTGCTTTTATTGAGCCTTTCGCTGGGTATGGATTTAATCGTTCTCACGCGGCTTGTTATGCGTTAATTGCTTATCAGACCGCTTATTTGAAGGCTCATTATCCGGCTGAGTTTATGGCCTCTTTACTCACTGCCGACCAAAACGATACTGATCGTATTTCTATTGAGATAGAGGAGTGTCGTAAAATGGGGATCGAAATAGCGCCTCCGGATATAAATGAATCCTTTGCTTCTTTTACTGTTGTGACCAGTGGGACTAAAGAAAATAAAGCAGTTGACGAGAAAGAGCAATCGAAAATAATTCGTTTTGGATTGAATGCAATTAAAAATGTTGGAAGCCATATAGTTGAGGAAATAATAAAAGAAAGAAAAGGAAGCGGAAAGTTTAACGATATTTTTGATTTTTTGCAAAGAGTTACTGATAAGGATCTTAATAAAAAATCTTTGGAAAGCTTAATAAAGTGTGGAGCTTTTGATCAGTTTGATAGCAGGGAAATTCTCTTGGGTAGTTCTGATATTTTATTGAATTTCAATAAAGAATCATCAAAATTAAAAAATAGTCCTCAAGTTAGCTTGTTTTTTGATTCTCCCCAAGCTTCAATTTTTTCTTTTCCAAAACTTGATAAAAAACAAGAAATAAGTGATCAAACAAAATTACAATGGGAAAAGGAGCTTTTGGGGCTCTATGTTTCCGAGCATCCTTTTGGTGCTTTTAAAAACAAACTCTCTGGTTCCATAGTTTTTTTATCTGATTTAAATCAAAGAAAGCAAGAGAATGTTGTTACGGCTGGAGTTATTTCTTCTATTAAAAAAATCATAACAAAGAACAACGAAAATATGTTGTTTGTGAAAATAGAGGATGGAATAGCGTTTACGGAAATTCTTGTGTTTCCGAAAGTTTTGAAAACATGTCTTGATATTTGGATAGAGGGGAAAACTGTTATTATGAATGCTACCGTTTCTGACAAAGATGGAGAAATAAAGTTATTATTAAACAAGGTTTCGATTTTAGAAGTAGACAATGTAGATAAAATTTTAGAAGAGTTTAAGAGCTTTAAAGTTGCTCCCAGAAGACAATTTAACAAGAATTATAACAATCAAGGTTCTTGGCTTGGAGTTAAGGTCGCATCAGTTGAGAATAAATCTCTTAGTTTAATTTTAAAGGGTGGTTTGTCGGTTGAGGAAATGGGTAATATAAAAAGTATTTTGGTTCTATATCCTGGTAAAGATTCTGTCTTCATCAAAGCCAAGATATACGAAGGGGAAAAAATAATCAAGTTAGATATTTTAGTTGACAGTTCTTCGAGTGTTAAAGATGATTTAAGGCAAAACTTTTCTAATATTTTAGATGTTGTTTAATTTATTAAAAAATGTTATTATTTATGTAGATTATATTTCCTTTTTATAATTAATTTTTTTATTATGCCACTTACAAACCCTCCTATAAAACCAATAAGTAAAAAACCAAGAAGCAAAGAGCCGAAGGATGAGATTCCGTTAGAGGAAAAAAAGAGATTCCCCTCTGCTTTTGATTCTGATATTGAGGGGAAAAAAGCTTCGACCGTTTTCGTGGAGAATAAACCTGAATTTGTTGCTGCAAGTAGCCCTATTATTGGAGGACAAACTAGTACTCCTAGGCCAACCATAGAAAGTCTTGATTCTAGAAAAGAATTTTTTCGCTTGATGGCTGAAAAAATAAAAGACAAAGACTTCAACATTAATAAGGCTATGGCCGTTAAGGAGGAAATAAACAGAAGAGAAGAGGTGAGCGCCAGCGAGGAAGATAAAAATCTTTATAATGAAGATAAAGATGAGAAAAGTGAGTATGTGGATGATGAGGAGTTAGCAAGCAATAACGAGATTGAAACAAAAGTTGCTCATGACGATGTTAAGGGAAGATCTGTAAATTTTTATAAAAAAATAGTTTATCGCTTTTTATTTTTAACAGTCATTCTTTTGGTGGTAGTTTCTTATTTTTCTTTCGTTAAGCTAACCTTGGTTATTTATCCTGAGAAAAATGATGTTAGCAGTAGTCTAAACTTTTATGCTTATGTTGATGGAGACCAAATTAATTTAGATAGAGCAATTAAATCATCCGTTAGCAAGATTGAGATTGAAGAAAGTGGTGTTTTTCAAAGTAGCGGAGAAAAAAATTCTGGTGGCGAGGTGGTGGGTAAGGTTAAAATAATAAATAATTACTCAAAGAACCAACCATTAGTGGCTACTACTCGACTTCTTAGTTCTGGTGATAAATTATTTAGGATAAAAGATACTGTTAATGTTCCGGCCGGAGGCTCAATCGAAGTTGATGTTTATGCTGATTCCGTTTCCGAAGAAATGGCCATTGATCCAGATAAATTTATCATTCCAGGTCTTTGGTCTGGTATTCAGGACAAAATTTATGCCGAAAGCTATCAAAAATTTGAATATAGGAAAGATAGTAAAAAATATATAATGGAAAGCGATATAGATAATGCTATAGAAAATTTGAATCAAAAGTTAATAGCACAGGCCAGCGCCAAGGCTTCCTCTGCCATAGATTCTGGTCGACAGTATGTTGTTGAGATGGATGAAGACGCAGTAGTTGTTAGTTATGACAATGAGATAGGAGATGAGGTGGACAGTTTTAAGCTGAGTATCAAAAATATTGTAAACATTATAAGTTTTGACACCGATGACGTTGTTCGTTTAGCTAAGCAGAAGTTGTCATTAGAGAACAACCAAGACGCCCCAGAAATTAGTGCCGATTCGCTTTCTTATGAGTTAGTAAATTTTAATCCAGCTAAGAATTTAGCGGAAATTAAAGCTAATTTTTCTGCCAGAACAATGGCTGCATCAACTGACTTTATAAATAAAAAACATCTTAGTAACTTAAATCAAAGTCAAATAGAAGCTTATTTGGATAATATAAATGAAATAAAGTCCTACGATTTAATATTCTATCCAAAAATTATTAAAAGATCACCTCTCTTAATAGATAAAATAAATATTGAGTACAAATAATTGATAGTATGAAAGATTTTTCTTCGACAGTCATCATGTTAGTTTTGATTGCTGGTTCTTATTTTATTATTCAAAATTTATTCCACTCTTTGTATTATTAGTATGGCGAATAAAATTCAGGATGATCTAATAAAATTAGCCGACAAAAAGAAGGCTATTTTATTATCTCGTTATTTTAAAACAGCCGAAGGAGAATACGGAGAGGGTGATATTTTTTTGGGAATCTCTGTAGGTAGCCAAAGAAATTTAATCAAAAAATATTTTGGATTAGAACCGAATGATTTACAGTTATTGCTAGATTCGAAAATTCATGAGTTTAGATTTTCGGCAATTCTTATTCTAGTGGATCAATATAAAAAATCAGAGCAAAGAAATAAGAAGGTTTTTTTTGATTTTTATATCAAAAATATTAAAAATATAAACAATTGGGATCTAGTTGACGTTAGCGCGCCAAATATATTGGGCGATTATTTGTTTGGGAAGAAAAGAGATCTTCTGTACAAAATGGCTAAGTCTAAAAATTTGTGGGAAAGGAGGGCGGCAGTTGTGGCCACTCTGTTCTTTATTAAGAGTGGTGACTTAAATGATATTTTTAGATTGGCCAAAAATCTTTTACACGATAAACATGATTTGATTCATAAAGCTGTTGGTTGGATGCTGAGAGAGGCTGGAAAAAAAGATATAAAAAGATTAGAAAGCTTTTTAATTAAGAATAAAGATGAGATGCCAAGAACCATGTTAAGATATGCCATTGAAAAAATGCCAGAGAAGCAGAGAAAGCTTTTTTTAAAAAAATAAATTTATGGTTACTTTTGTTAGGGGTTCTGAAAAAATAAAAATAGACAATTTTAATAGAAAAATAATCCATATTATTTCGGCCTTTGTGATCTGCTTGTTTCCTTATTTTTTGAATTTTTGGCAAATAATGTTTTTGTCTTTGTTCTTTTCTTTTGTCTTTTTGATGGCAAGATTATCAGGGTTTTTACCAATTATCAATAGGGTGAAAAGAGTTAGCCTGGGGGAAATCTTTTATCCTATTGGAGTTATGGTTTCGGCTTTTTTATTTCTGCCCCAAGGCGAAATAAGGGCTTTTCAGTTTGGAATTTTGGTTTTGGGTTTATCTGACGCTTTTGCTAACATTTTTGGTGATCTTTTCGGTGTCCATAAAATAGATCTTCCTTGGAGTAAAAAGAGTTTAGAGGGCTCTTTGGCCTTTTTTTTGTCAACCTTAATGATTATTATTATTTTTAATAGTAATTTTGATATTTTGAATTTGAGTATTTATTTTTCTGTATCTTTAATTTTAACAATTATTGAATTTTTGTTATTTTTTGGTTTAGATAATTTAGTTTTACCTATTATTTCTTCCTATTTGTTTTTATTATTAACTTAAGATTTAGAAAGCCACTGTGGTTTTGCGACTTAAAAATTAGTTCGGAGTTTATATGATTGACAGATTGGTCAATATAAGGTATTGTTTGTAGTCAGTCTTTTCGTTCTTTTATATTTTAGTTTATTTTTGGCATATAAGACTTTCTAAGTTTTTTTTGAGGGATTTTAGAAAGCTTTGTATGTTTAACAATTTAAATCATTTATCATGAAAATTAACCCATTTTTTGACGACAATACTTTTGTTGCTATGCTGATCGATAGCATTGAAAATGAACCGGGCGAACTCAACTTAGTTCTTGCTGAATATAAGGAGAGGGGGTATTTGAGGGCCAATTTTAGGGGTTTGTCTTTCGCTTTGAAGCTTAAATCCGAAATCCCAACTGTTATTTGTAGTTACGAGAATGAAAAGTATTTTTTTGAAAATTTTTCCGAAGAATTTCGCGCACTAATGGCGAAAAAAAACGTTGGGTTTTTAAGGCTTCCGTTCGTTCCCGAGACACTTGTAGCAAAGTACAAAGAATTGTCTCAGGGCAAGAAAGTGGTTGATGAATTGGCCATTGAAATCAATAGAATTAATTCATTTGAAAAAGAAATGGGGATGATTCAACATTCTGTGTCTAGTTTTTTTGAAATAGATTCAGATTTCGCCAGAGAAAAAATATTGGCAGCCGTAGTTAAGGCCAGAGAAATTGGATTACTTGGGAGCGACAGCGAAGTAGCTATGCAGATTAAGGGTTTTAGATACCAACAAAAAAATTCTTTTTTTGCCGGCAAGTTTTTTCCTGGAGTTTTTTGCGATTTAGAAAGCACACTGATTATAAATGGGCAGGTGCATAATGGTATGCTTAGATTTCTTGAACGCTTATCAGAGTCAAATTCCATCACTCTTTGGACTGGTGGGGACATTGAATGTTTTCAACAACTTCTGCTTGAATATAATATTTTTTGGAAATTAGTTTCAAAACGTGATTTTTTTGGAGCGGAAGTTGAAAAAGCCTTTGATGATGAGGATTTTCATGTTTTTTACGAAAAATATGGGATTAAAGTAAGGGAATTTGTCAAAATCTAAAAATCTCCGTGTTATAATGCACAAAACCCTGTATAAGATTTACAGGGTTTTTTATTTGCAAGCTTTTCTATTAAATTAATTTTTTAATTTATTTTTAGTGAGATGAATGTTTATATTAATTTGCTTAAATCATTGGCCAGTTTGATTGCTTTTTCTAGTTTGTTTTGGTGTATATTTCTGCCTACAGCGCACCCTCTGGCGCCGGCTATTTTGATTTGATCTCTTACTAATTCGGTAAACTTTTTGTTATCAATTTTTCCTCCTCCAGAAAATATGATTCCACTATTACCGGCGGCCGTTATTATCTCTTTGGCTTTTGTAGCTTCTTTTTTCCCTGGTCCAAATGGATAGCTTAGTTTTATAAAATCTGCTCCTAGACACAATCCTAGTCCAGCAGCACCAGCTATTAAATCAGGGTTTTTTTCTTGTTTTATATTTTTTCCTCTAGGGTAAATCCATAGAACGGATAGCAGACCATTTTGATGTGCCTGATTAATTGCCTGAGCAGCTTCTTTTAACATTTCAACTTCATATTCGCTTCCTAAGTAAATTGTGTAACCGACTCCCAATACTCTTAATTTTGATTGTTTTTGGAAATTAACAACATCACTGACCGACCATAAAGCAGGGCTAAAAGGGTCTTTTGTTTTTATCAAATTTGATTTTCCATTAAGTTTTACTAAGTAGGGTATTTTTCTGTATTGTCCTCCATAGCGAGATATTAGACCTAAGTGAGCGGCAAATACACCTATTTTAGATGAATTAGCAATTTTAAATAAATGTTCAGGGTCGCTGTTTCCAGCGTTTAATTTAAGGGAAAAATCATCGTTTAAATGTTCAATTTTTTGATCGCCGGCAAACAAGAAAAGTTTACCAGTGTTTTTGGTGGCCTCTTTGAAGTTTTTCTCGTATATTCTTTTTTTATCAGAGGGCACATTCATTGGTACATTTATTTTCATATTTTTTAAAATTTATGTTATAATGTTATTACTATTTATTATAACATAATAATAATTTTTTAGAAAATAAAGGCGTTGATTTATGAACAATGATTTCGATAATCAAGATATTGATTTAAATAAGTATTCAAAGGCTAAAAGTGGCTCTTTGTCGAAGGCCGGTGTTGGTTTATGGATGTTAGAGCATAAGAGGCACTTAATTCTTGGTATTATAGTCATTTTGGGTGGCGTGTCCTTGTTTTTATATTCTTATTTTTTTTATAATTTATTTGATTATTTGCGTTACGGAGATGAACAGCAAAAAAATTTGAATGAGCTATCCACTGCTAATTTAGGTGCAGGTACTATAAAGGTGGCAACACCCCTAGAAACCTTGGAAGAGAAAATGTTTTATCATGGTGATTCTTATGACTTCTTAGCCAAGGTGAAAAATCCTAATGACAACTTTTTCGCCAATGTTTCTTATTGTTTTGTTGACGCCGACGTTGACTTGGCTTGTGGTAGTACTATTATTTTTCCGGGAGAAGAAAAATATTTGTTAATCGTGTCTGAAAAATTAGAAAAAAAACCAGGCGAACAAAAATTTAAAATAAAATCAAATAGGTGGGAGCGAGTTGATATTAGAAAGTATCCAAATTGGAAAGATTACTATAGTTTAAGAGCCGACTTTACTATTGCGAATATAAAGTTTGATAAAACCGTTTCGATGGATGGCTCTTATAGAAATTTTGATAATTTAAATTTTGATATAAGAAATAATAGCCCCTATAATTATTGGGAGGTTCCTTTATCGATTCTTATGTTTAGCAAGGGAAACATTGTTGGTGTTAATACATATAGGGCCCTAGAATTTAAATCTGGTGAAAATAGACAGATAAAGATTACTTGGCCGAATTCGGCTTCCTCGGTTGATGATGTTAAAGTGTTTTTGAATTTAAATGTTTTGGATGAGTTAAACTATATGAGTTACAAACTCTAAGTTAGTATTAATTTATTAAAAAATATATGAAAATAGACTTTTTAGCATTTCCTTATGAAAAAAATAAATTAAGCCCATTTATTTCTGATGAAACTATTTCTTTTCATTATGATAAACACCATAGAGCTTATTTTGATAATTTAAGCACCTTGCTCAAAGGGGGAGAGTTAGAAAACAAAAGTTTGAAGGAAGTGATACTGGTCTCTTATAATATTCAGGAGTTAAAAGCTTTGTACAATAATGCAGCCCAAGTTTTTAATCATGATTTTTATTGGAAAAGCTTAGCTCCGAATATCAAACCTTCGGTTTATGTTCTAGGGTTTATAGATAAGTATTTTCAATCCCTTGATACCTTTAAAGAAAATTTAAAGAAAAAAGCTTTAACCCAATTCGGGAGTGGTTGGGTTTGGGTGGTTTTGAATAAAGATAAAGAATTAGAGATTATATCCACTTCTAACGCTGACAACCCTTTGGTTTTAGATTTTGCCCCGATTTTAACTATTGATGTTTGGGAGCATGCTTATTATATTGACTATAGAAATTCGAGAGTTGATTATCTTTCTGCAGTGATTGATAATTTGATAAATTGGGATTTCTTTGAAGAAAATTTAAAAAAATATCTTGTGGATTAACTGTTTATAAAATGTTTATAAATCAGAGCTAGTTAAAAGTTAAAAACGTAGAAAAAGAGAGCGCTTGTGTATAAGCGCTTTCTTTTTTTTATTTTTCTTATTTAATCCTTTGTTTTTGGGCGTTATGTACTTGTTGACCTTCGGGGAAAAGTGGTGTATAATTATACTCAAGAGGTGAAAAGTGGTGAATAGGGGTGAATATAAAATTATTTTTTTAAAGTATGTTTATTGGAGAATACAATCATAACTTAGATGACAAAGGAAGACTAGCTATTCCAGCGAAGTTTAGGTCTTTATTAAAAAAGGGAGGAGTGGTTACTAAGGGTCTGGATAATTGTTTGTTTTTGTATACTAATGAACAGTGGAAAAAAATAGCGCAGAAGTTATCGGCTCTTCCTATAAGTCAATCAAAAGCTAGGTCATTTGCCAGGCATTTTTTAGCCGGTGCCATGGACTTAGAATTTGATAATCAAGGGAGGGTTACTTTGCCAGAATATTTGAGGAATTTTTCCTCCTTAAAGAAAAGCGTAATTATTGCTGGTTTGTATAATCATTTAGAAATTTGGGACGAAGAGGCTTGGAGTAAGTATAAAAGCGAATCAGAAAAGAATAGTAATGCCATAGCTGAAGAGTTGGGCGATTTAGGAATTTAAATTTTCTTTATGGAAGATTATCACCATATCCCAGTAATGTTAAAGGAAGTAGTAGAATTTTTAAAAATTAAAAAGAATGGAAAATATATAGACGCGACTTTAGGTGGTGGAGGATATACCAAAGAGATTGGCTCCTTGCTTGGTGATAATGGAAAAATTTTGTCGATTGACCTAGATCCTTTAGCTATTGATAATTTTTCAAAATACAAATCAGCCAAAAATATAGTTATTAATGATAATTTCGCTAACTTAAAAAAAATAGTTACTGAAAAATTTAAGGATGGTGATAAATTTGATGGAATAGTTGCTGACTTGGGCTTGTCGTCAGCTCAATTGGATGACAAAAGCAGGGGATTTTCGTTCAATAATGAGGAATCGTTAGATATGTCGTTTGGCCCTCAGATTGATGGAGATTCAAAATGGATATTAAATAATTATAATAAGGAAGAATTGGAGAAGGTGATAAAAGAATATGGTGAAGAATCTTGGGCGAAGAAGATAGCTGATAGTATTTTTAACTATCGTCGCAAGAATAAAATAGATAATTCAAAGCAGTTAGCGGAAATTGTAGCGGCATCAATTCCTTCAAAGTTTTGGTCAAAAAAAATAAATCCAGCCACTAAAACATTTCAGGCGATAAGAATGGAAACAAATGGAGAAATTGAAAATTTAAAAAATTTTTTAGCTCAAGCTTGTGATTTGTTAAATAAAGATGGTCGTCTGGTTGTAGTATCTTTTCACAGCCTAGAAGACAGAACTGTTAAATTGTTTTTCAAGGAGAAATTCAGGAATGACAGGGATAAGTTCAAAATAATAACAAAAAAACCTATTGGACCGTCAGACATAGAGATTAAAAGCAACAACAGGTCCAGAAGTGCCAAATTAAGAGTTTTAGAAAAAGTAAAATAATTAATTTTATAAATATGGAGTCGATAAAGTCAAAAAAACTCAATTTTTTAAACGGCCTAAATATTTGTCTTTTGTTTGCCGTTATTACTAGTGGATTTTATTATTTAAAGAGCATGGATGATTTGGTTAATAAAAATTTTGAATTGCAAAGTTTAAAAGAAAAGGCGACTTTGTTGGAAGAGGATAATAAAAATTATGAAGTTTTAAAAAACGACCTGGAGTCTTATGAAAACATGAATGCTAGAATTGAAGAATTAAAAATGGTGAAAGTTACTGGAATAAAATATATTAGCCTCGGCGATGACTCTTTGGCTAAAAAATAAATTTTAAAAAATAATGACTCCGTTTAAAAAAGAGATTAAAAAAAATAAAGACAAAAAGAATAAAACAAATAGTCGCCTCATATTTTTAAGTGCGATTATTTTTTTTATGTTTATTTCTCTTATTCTAAAATTATATAAAATTCAAATTTTAGATTTTGATATTTATATGGCCAAGGCTGGCTTGCAGCATAATGTTTATAATGAGCTAAAAGCTAAAAGGGGGGATATTTATTTAAAGAATGGCCTCAATGAAGATTTTTATTTAGTAGCCTCAAATAAAGATTTTGCCAGCCTGTACATAGTACCTAGACTTTTAGATGATGGTCACATTCTTGCGATATTAGAGAATATTTATTTAACTTTTCATTATGATTTGGTTGTAGAAGAAGTAGACAAATTTTTAGAAGAGAAAGACAGGCAGGATCTTTTGGATGAATTAGGATATATTGACTCTTTAAAGATAAGTGATGAGCAGAAAATAGAAAAGAAAAGGGAGGTTGAGGATAGAAGGTCTAGTTTAAAGTTTAATGAAGAATGGATAGAGTTTCGAAAAGTTCAGAGAGACTTAGAGATTGAAGAAAGAAAGCAGGCTATAATAAGTGACTATCTTTTAAAAATTGATAATTCTGATAAGTATTCAAGGCTTCTTGTGAGAAAAGTTGAGAAGGACGATCTTCTGTTATTCTATTTCAATTTTTTTAAAGATGAATTTAAGATGAATTCAGTTTCTGATATTTTTATAAAAAACGGAAAGGTGTTGAGTGTAGACCAAGAGAAGGATTTAAGCAATGAAATTAATGGCTTTTATTATGAATGGGAAAGCCTGAGGTACTATCCAGAAAAAACTTTGTTGTCTCATGTTACTGGCTTTTCTAATTATGACAATGTTGGTAATTATGGTTTGGAAGGTTTTTTGAATGATGAATTAACGGGAGAGGATGGTTTTTTGCTGGGAGACAAGGGAACCTATAAAGGAAAAAAAATAATTATTGACAAGAGAGAATATAAAATACCAGTAAATGGAAACAGTTTAGTTTTAACAATTGATTATGCGATTCAAACTTATGTTTGCAATAAGCTTAAAGAAGCCAACGAAAAATATTTATTTGACAGTGGTAGTATTTCAGTTATGGATCCGTCAACTGGAAAAATAATAGCACTATGTACTTGGCCAGAGTTTGATGCTAACAATTTTCAAGACGTTTTAAGCGCTGACATTTTTGACAACCAAGTAGTTTCTTATCAATATGAGCCAGGATCGGTATTCAAGACAATCACATTGGCCGCTGCCATTGATCAGGGTAAAATAGGCCCAAACACGACATATGAAGATAAGGGACAATTAATGATTAATGGATGGCCGAAGCCTATAAAAAATTCGGATTTTGAAAGCTATGGTGCTCATGGAGTAGTTTCGATGAATTATGTCTTAGAAAACTCTTTGAACACTGGAGCTATTTTTGCCGCTGAACAGATAGGGAAGGATGTTTTTGCTGACTATTTAAAAAAATTTGGTTTTGGCGAAAAGGTGGGGATAGAATTGGTTGGTGAAAGCTCTGGCGATATAAAGAATATTGTTGGCCGAAATGTAAAAGATATCGATTTTTCAACAGCTTCTTTTGGACAGGGTATCGCCGTGACTCCTTTACAAATGATTTCTTCTTATGCCACGATTGCAAACAAAGGTTTAATGATGAAGCCGTACATTGTAGAGGAGATTTTAGATGAAAATTATCAGCTTGTTAAAAAAATTGAACCAAGAGAAATAAGAAGGGTCATATCCGAAGAGGCCGCTCTGGCTACTTCAGCCATGCTTGTGAACGTAGTTGACCACGGTCACGCTCTTGGAGCTCAGGTAAATGGTTATTACGTCGGAGGTAAAACCGGAACAGCGCAGATCCCTTCTCCGGAAGGTGGTTATATGGAGGGGCAATATATTCACAATTTTGTTGGTTATGCTCCGATAGAAAATCCTAAATTTGTTATGCTCATTAAGTTTGATAATCCAAAAACTGTTGGTTTTGCGGCTAATTCAGCGGCTCCAGTTTTTGGTGAAATTGCTGATTTTCTGTTAAAATATTATCAGGTAGTTCAGGAAAAAAAATAATATTTAGTTTAGGGTTATTAATTAAATTTAAATAAAATTATATGAAAAAAATAGTTGTAAAATTATTAGCCTTTTTTGCCAGGAGAATTATTAAGAAATACAATCCAATGGTTATTGGAGTTACGGGTAGTGTTGGAAAAACAAGTTCCAAGGCAGCGATAGACCTAGTGCTTTCTTGCAAGAAAAGAGTTAGGTCTAGTTTTTCTAATTATAACAACGAATTTGGTCTGCCTTTGACTATAATCGGTTTGAAGTCTCCAGGCAAAAATTTTTTCGCTTGGTTGAACGTTTTTTGGCAAGCTAAAAAAATATTATTTTTTAGAGATCAGAATTATCCAGAGGTTTTAGTTTTGGAAATGGGCGTAGATAGAGTTGGGGATATGGATTATTTACTTTCGATTGTTAAACCTGATAGAGCTGTCTTGACTAATGTTTCTCATTCTCACATTGAATATTTCGGTGGTTTAGAGCAGATAAAAAAAGAAAAAGTTAAGTTGTTGAAAGGTCTGAGAAAAGGAGGCGTTGCTATTATCAATTTTGATAATGATTATATTAAAGATGTTAAGAATGATTTGAAAAATCCGGTTTTAAGTTATGGAATAAATTCTCAAGCGGATATAATCGCTAAGGATGTAAATTTCGTATTTCCAGAGGGTGACTTGGATGAGGTTTTTTATGGAGCAATTTTTAAGTTAGAATACAAAGGTTCGATTGTTCCAGTTAGCTTGCCAAGGGCAATAAGCTTGCCAGCCGTCTACTCTCTTTTGAGCGCCTTTTCAGTAGCGGTTTCTATGGGTTTTCATTTAATTGATTTAACTGATTGTGTTAAAGAATTTAAAAATCCAAAAGGGAGGATGAATCTTTTGAAGGGGATTAAAAATACCGTAATTATTGATGATACTTATAATTCGTCCCCAGAATCGAGCAAATTTGCTCTTGATTTTTTAAAGAGAGTTAAAAAGGATAAAAATCGTAAAAAGTTTGTCGTTTTAGGTGACATGTTAGAGCTAGGCCATTATAGCGAAGAGGGACATTCTTTGGTCGGGAAAAAGATTTCAGACATGGACATTGATGAACTTATTTTGATAGGAGAAAAAGCCAGGGATATTGGTCGAGGAGCAATTGAGGGTGGTTTTAAAAAGGAAAAGGTGTTTTATTTTATGGATGTTTCTGAGGCTGGGTTGTTTGTTCAAAATAGAATATCCAAGGGGGATATTATTTTGATTAAGGCTTCTCAAGGTATGAGATTGGAAAGAGTGGTTAAGGAAATCATGGCTGAACCAAACAAAGCCGAAGAATTGTTAGTTAGACAATCTTCAGAATGGAAAAAATAGGTTTATTTTTCCATTAGAGTTATTTTTCTGGCCAAGTTGCTTATGTCTTTTTCTAGTTTTGATATTTTTAATCGCATTTTGAAAATTAGATAAAATAAAAACATTACTGCTAAATAAAAAGCCAGGTTAATACCAGAGGAAGAAAATCCTAGTTTTATTACTAGTCTATCTATCGGCTTTATAAAAACAATAATTAATGCAGCTAAAATCCAGAAGATCATCCAGAAGGACATTTCATTAATTGTAATGCTTTTTTTTCTCCACTGACTAAAGAGTTTTGTTAGAAAGAACAAAATTATTAATATTGCGGTTATTTGTTGTATCATATTTTTTTATTTCGTTGTGGCTCTCGTTTATTGTTTGTTGGTTAATAAGCAATATTGTAGAGTGAAAGCGAAATTTTATTTTTTTAACCTTTTATTTTTTTTAGAATTAGATCTTTTATTATTGTAAAACCGCCAGAAAATTTTTGTCCAAATTCTTTGTATAGAACGGTTATGGGAACCTCTTTTATTCTTAATTTGTAATCGAAAGCTTTTGCTAGTATTTCTGTGCAATGAGCCATTCTGTCGCTTTCTATCTTTATTTTTTGGGCGACATTTCTGGTCATGGCTCTGAAACCGCTTTGAGGATCACTAGTTTTTATACTAAAAAATATATAATTAAATTTTTTAGCTAGTGGATGAATTACATTTTTTTTAAATTTTGGAATATCAGAATTTATTTCCATGAAGCGTGATCCAAAAACAATTTCATATTCTTCTTCCAATATTGGTTTTATAATTTTTGGTATTTCTTCGGCCAAAAATTGTCCATCAGCATCAAAATGAACAATTATTTCGGCTCCGTTTTTAAGACAATACTCGTTCCCGGTTTGTAGCGCGGCTCCTTGCCCTAGATTTATGGGGTGATGCAAAGATGTTATTTTGTTATTTTTCACCTGCTTCAAGATTTCAGCAGTTTTATCAGTTGAATAATCGTCTACAATCACTAAGCCGTCAACATAGGGCAATACTTTGTTTATGGTTTCTATGATGTTTTTTTCTTCATTCCAGGCTGGTATGACGCAAAATACCTTCATAATTTAATTTTTTGTTATATTATTTGATTATAGCTTAACATATTTTATATTATTTTTAAATATGCTAGAATAAAAATGAGCAAAAAGTAGATACTGAAGCCTTGTTATTTATATAATTTTATGAGTTTTTTTATAAAGATTTACGATTATTTAACCCTAGCGATTAGTGATTTGAAGGCATTGTTGTCTAAATTTTATCGCTTTTCTTTTGTAAGGATTTTTTTTATCCTTTTTTTAATCGTTAATATTTCTCTATGGATTTTTTCCTATTTTATTTTTGATAATATTACCCAGGATAGATTAATTTTACATTATAATGTTGATATAGGAATAGACTTGATAGGTGGTAGAAGTGATATTTTTATAGTCCCACTTCTAAGTTTGATTCTTATCTTTTTAAATAAAATTTTCTTATTATTTTTTTTAAAGAGAAGAACTGGTGATTTTAAATTTGTTTTTTATTTTACAGCTTCTTTTTTGTTGTTGACTCAGTTGTTTTTGTTGCTGTCGGTCCTTCTTGTTTATTTAATAAATTTTAAATAAAATTATGGAATTTCAAGTAATAAAGATCTTATTTCTCTCTACTTTTGCTTTTGTTTTTACTGTTTTGTGGACTCCGATTTTAAGTAATTTTTTGTATAAATATAAATTAGGTAAAAAGATAAGAAATAGTGGTGATACACCAATATTTTCCAAACTTCATGCCCACAAAGCTGGAACACCAACCATGGGTGGGATTTTGATATGGGGTACTTTATTTGTTTTTATTTTAGTTTTTTATTATTTATCTCTTATTTTTCCTGATAGTTTAATAGCTAATTTAAATTTTTTGTCTCAAAAAGAAACATTACTTCCGTTGGGGGCCTTAATGGCCGCGGCCTTAATTGGCCTTTTGGACGATTGGCTTGATGTTTCAGGCCGTGGTGCCTTGGGCGGAGGAGGACTTAAAATGAGACATCGTCTGCTTATTTATACCATTATTGCTGCCGTTGGAGCTTTATGGTTCTATTTTAAACTAGATTGGACTTTGATACATATTCCTTTCTTGGGATTCTTTCAGATTTCTTGGTGGTATATTCCTGTTTTTATTTTTATAATTGTAGCCACTTCTTTTTCGGTTAATGAAACTGATGGGCTTGATGGTTTGGCGGGAGGTCCGCTTTTGTTTGCTTTTGCTTCCTATGGAATCATTTCTTTTGTGATGGAGAGATACGATTTAGCTGTATTTTGTGGGGTCATAGCTGGAGCTTTGTTGGCATTTTTGTGGTTTAACATTCCACCGGCCCGTTTTTACATGGGTGATACGGGCTCTATGAGTTTGGGTGTTACCTTGGGAATAATTGCCTTGCTCACTAACAATATTTTGCTTTTACCATTTATAGGTTTTATATTTTTGATGGAATCTGTGTCGGTTATTGTTCAAATTATATCGAGAAAAACGAGAAACAAAAAAGTTTTTCTTTCTGCGCCAATTCATCATCACTTTCAAGCCTGTGGCTGGCCAGAGTTTAAGATTGTTATGAGGTTCTGGTTGATATCGGCCGTAACAGCCGCTATTGGTTTGTTAATTTTTTTACTTGATAAAACTTTTACTTTTTAGTTTCTTATGTTTTTAAAAAACAAACAATCAGTTCCGGCTGACAAGTATTTGATTATTACTGTTCTTTTGCTAATCATTTTTGGTTTAGTGATGCTTTTTAGCGCCTCCTTGGCGATAGCTCAATCAAATTTTGGTGATCCTTACTATTATGTCAAAAGACAGTTTTTTGGTTTATTTTTAGGCCTAGCTTTGTTCTTTTTTCTTTATAAAATTGACTATCACTTTTTTAAAAAATACTCTTTCTTTGCTTTGCTTCTTTCTTTTGTTCTATTAATCTTGGTTTTTGTTCCTGGTATTAGAAATGAGTATGGCACCTCCTATCGCTGGATAGTCGTTTTTGGTAATTCTTTTCAGGTTTCTGAAGCCGTTAAATTGTTGTTTTTGTTTTATTTGTCTGCCTGGTTGGAATCGAGAAAAGATGATCTAAAGAAATTTTCTAATGGCATCTTGCCGTTTTTGTCTGTTTTGATATTAATTGGAGTATTCATTCTAAGGCAACCGGATTTAGGCACTTTTTTAATAATCGGTTTTATTTCCCTAATGGTTTATATGGTTGCTGGAGGGAACAGTAGCCATTTGTTTATTTTGTTTTTATTAATGGCCATTAGCGTTTTGTTTGTTTTTAATAATATTAATTCTAACGAAGAAAATAGTATTATCAGATCCTATCAGGCTGAAAGAATAAAATGTTTGCAGAATCCAGATTTTGATAAAAATATTTGTTATCAGGTTAATCAATCGATGATAGCCGTTGGTTCTGGTGGTTTGTGGGGCAGAGGACTTGGAGAGAGTCGCCAAAAATTTAATTATTTACCAGAAGTTTGGGCTGATTCTATTTTCCCAGTAATAGCAGAAGAGATCGGCTTTATTGGTTCGTTTATCTTGATTTTAGTTTATTTTTTTATTTTTGTGCGGGGAATGATAATAGCCGGTCGGGCTCCTGATTTATTTGGTAAGTCGTTAGCTGTTGGGATTTCTGTTTGGATATTTATTCAGGCCTTTTTAAATATTGGTGGAATGATAAATTTAATACCCATGACTGGTGCGCCGCTCCCTTTTGTAAGCGCGGGAGGAACATCGCTTCTTATGTTGCTTGTTGCCTTTGGTATTTTAATAAATATTAGTCGTCAAGCTAAAAATAATAATTATGAAGGACAATAAAAAAAAGAAGATAATTTTGAGCGGGGGAGGAACTGGCGGGTCTGTTGTCCCTTTGTTTTTTATAAGTAGGGAATTGAAAAATGATTTTGATTTTATTTTTGTTGGTACCTATGATGGTTTAGAAAGGGAGATGGTTGCCAAAGAGAATATGGAATATGTGGCAATACTCAGCGGCAAATTTAGGAGATATTTTTCCGTTTCTAATTTTATCGATTTGTTCAAAATTTTTGGAGCATTTTGGCAGTCATTATTTTTTTTAATGAGAGAGAGACCAAGCATATTAATTAGTGCTGGCGCTTTCGTTTCTGTTCCTTTGGTTTTTGCTTCTTGGCTTTTAAAAATACCAGTTTTAATTCATCAGCAAGATGTTGAACCTGGTTTAGCTAATAAGTTGATGGCCCCCTTTGCTAAAGTCATAACCGTTACTTTTGATAAATCTTTAGGTTGTTATGGAAAAAGGGCCAGGTTAATAGGCAATATTGGTTTTGATGCAAAAAACAAAACAACAATTTCAAGGAATAATATTTTTGATAAATATAATCTAAACAAAGATTTGCCCCTAGTTTTAATTTTGGGCGGAGGGACCGGTTCTTTGTTTATAAATAGCTTGGTCAGTAATTCTGTTAAAGATTTAAGTTTGTCTTGCAATATAGTTCACATTTCTGGTGATAAAAGTCGTGATATTAAAAATGACCTTAGATCTGTTAACTATTTGAAATTTTCCTTCATGGATCATGATAATTTAATGGATTTAATGACCGTGAGTGATTTGATTGTTTCTCGTTGTGGTCTTTCCACTTTGACTGAGATTTCTTTTTTGAAAAAAGCTGCTATTCTTATTCCGATGCCAAATTCTCATCAAGAGAATAATGCTGATGAGTTTAGTGACGGGAAGGGAGCCGTAGTTCTTGAGGAAAAAAGATTATCGTCCGAATTTTTTATTGAGAATATTGAGAAAATATTAAACGATAGAGACGGGCAACAAAAATTAGGGAATAATGCTTCTAAGATAATAAAAAATGGCAATCAGGGTATGATTGCCATTATTAAGAGTTTGTTGAGATAACTGCTATTTTGGCAAATTGTTTTTTGTCATTTCATTTGACCATTTTTTTGCCATTTTTCTAGCCTCTTCTTGGCTGTCTCCGCCTCTTAAAAAAATACCATAAAAAAATTCCTCCAATCTTTTTGGATCGGTTTCTTTGTTCAGTTGATTAATTTCTTCGACTGAAAACATTTTTTTTTGATTTTCGGCTGCACTCATATTTATTTTTGTTATTTTCTATTTAGTTTGTTGTCAATGTCTGATAATTTTTTGCAAAAAGGTTCTACAAAATTGTCCTTAAATTCGTTTATAAATATGTATAATGGTAAATCTTTATATCCTTCATCGGTTTTGTCTATATCTTCATGGTAATTTAAAAAATTATTAATCATAATTCTTTTGCTTAGAATTTCATTTTCAATATTAATGATTAAGTCTTTTCTTTCTTCTTCTTCGATATTCTCTATGTTTTTTGTTTTTTCTATTATGCTTTGGTAGCTTTTAGTTATTCCGTTTATTTCTTTGTCTATTATTTCCTTGAGTTTTTCAACTGATGCTTGAAGCTCTCCATCGTCGAGTACGTTCGTTAAGCCCTCTCCAGATGGTTCTTTTTCTGTGAAATTTTTGCTTATATCAATAAATCTTCTTAATAAAAAAACATCTTCTTCACTTTTGCATGATCTTCTAGCCTTGCCAATAACTTCCCTGGGGTTATTATTGTTTAATTCAAATAAATTGGCCAGTCGGTTTATAAATTTTTTTGATTTATTTTCAACTCCCTCATCTCCTTCTTTTATTTTATCCAATATGTGATCAAGGTTAAAGTTTTTTATTTCACTGGATAAATTTTTAAAATATAGCTCTATTTGTCCGGATCTATCTAAAATATTAAAATCTTCATTTTCATTTTCTGATAGTTTATTTTTTATTACTTCATATTTGGTGTCTTTGGAACCAGGGTTTATTAGTCCGTTTGGCTCCTCTGTTTTTTGACCAAAAGCTTCCATCTCAACCATTTTTTCTTCAATTTCACCATCCTTGTTCTGTATTTCTATTTTTATTTTTCCTTTTATAAAGGGACAGCCGGTTGTTTCCGCTATGCCGGTTTTAAAGCCTATTTTTCCGAATTCTTCTGTCATTTTTGCAAAATCTTTTTCATGAAAGATAATGTCAATGTCATCTGGTTGCTTTTTGCTTTCGTTAGCGTTTATTAAAAAAGCGATTGATCCGGTTAAATACCAAGGATAATCGCATTTATTAAAAATACTAGCGCATAATTTTAATGCTTCTTTTTGATGTGACGGTATTCTTTCTTGTAGTCTGTTTTTTTCGTCTTCGTTAGACTCTCTACTTATAATTCTGCTTTTTATTTCTTCGGGTGATGGATGTCTTTCGTTTTTGTTTTCTTTGTTTATTTTTTCTTTCAGTTCCGCAAAAAGATTATTTATTTCTTTTTGGATTTTTTGAAATTCTTTTAAGGCCTCGAAATCTTCTGGATTATCTTCTCCATATTTTTTCATTTCTAAAAACAACGACTCATAGGAAGCGTGGTTATCTCTTTCTTTGTTTTTTATTTTTTCTATTGTTTCTTTGCCAAATTTAATTATATCTTCGGCGTTCCAGACGTGATCTGATTTTTCTAAATCCTCTTGATTTTCCGTCTTAGAATCCAAGATTCTTGGTTCTTCTAAAATGTTTTTTTCTGAAGACATATTTTTAAATTATTTTTTGATATTTTGTCTTATTTTTTCTAGCTTTTCTTTTTCTTTGTTTTTTATATAAACGAGAACAATATTTTCTTGTTTTGATCTTAATTTTTTAATTTTTTCTATGTAATTATTGTATATTTGCTGTATCTTGCCTTTTTTTTCTTCTATCTCTTTTTGTGATATCTTTTTGTTTTCCATATTACAGCTAAGCTTACAAAATTTTTTGATTTTTGTCAATATTAAGATGTTGACTTTTTATTATTTTTTTTGTATGTTTAATTGATTAGTCCATTAAAATAATTTCAATTAAAAAATGCGGAGATGATAACTAGTACGATCTTAAAAGATCTTTCTTGTTTGTTCGATAAACAAATAAGGACTTTGGTGGAATTAAACGTTTCGGCCGACAAAATTATTGGTCCAATAGAAAGTCTCATGGAAAAGAAAGACTTGGTTGTGTCAACTGGAAATGAAATAATGTTAAGTGGTAAGTTTACGGGCGACCTTATTTTTTCTCCAGTTATTCCTCTTGATATTATAGAATTACCAATCCAGGCTTATTTTCTTAGTTTTCGAGGCAATCAAGGTCATACCTATTTTAGATCTGAGGACATTTTAGATTTAATAAAAACTCCCAGTGAGCCATATTACATTTTTAATCTGGATGAAGCTTGCTTTGACGGGAATAGGGATATCGATATGGATCAATCCTTTTTAACCTTGGCCGAGGCCATATCTCTTTGCCTTTTTAATCAAACCCTTTTGAGGTGCTGCGTTAGGGCATTGAGTTCTAAATTAACTCGTCTCGAGGGATCGCCAGTGGTGCATATTTATCAGCTTGAACATCCCAAGATAGATTGGGATTATTCTCAGGATGAATGCTCTAAATGGGCGAATCCTCATTGTTCAAAGAAGAAAGTTTAACTGTTTCAGCGAGGCAAGAATCATTCTTGCCTTTTTTATTTTTACAAATATGCTATAATTATATTATTATTGCTTGATTTGTTAATGTTAAAATAATTATGTTTAAAGATAAAGATATTAATATTTATATGGTCGGCATAAAAGGAGTCGGCATGACAATGTTGGCTCAGTTTTTGGTGTCTAAAGGTTATTGTGTTTCTGGCTCTGATGTCAAAGAAGAATTTCAAACCGATAGGACACTTTTTAATGCTAAAATAAAGGTAAAGCAAGGGTTTTCTTTAAGTAATTTTCCTAAAAAAATAGACTTAGTTGTTAGATCTTCGGCTTTTGAGATTGATAAGAATATTGAATTAAAATTTTTAGATAAAAAAGGCTTAAAGATAATAAGTTATGCCGAGGCCCTGGGGTCTTTGTTCGCTGATTATTTTGGAGTTTCAGTTTGTGGTAGTCATGGTAAAACCACTGTTACTTCTTGGTTGGGGCATGTTTTAAATAAGGCAGGTTTAAAACCAAATGTTTTAAGCGGTTCCTATGTTAGACAATTCAAGGGCAGCTCTTTGTCTGGTGATTCCAAATATTTTATAGTTGAGTCAGATGAGTATCAAAACAAATTAAAGTATTTTAACCCCAAAGCTGTAATTTTGAATAATATTGACTTTGATCATCCCGACTATTTTAAAGATGAAAAACAGTATTATAAAGTTTTTCTTGATTTCATTAAAAAAATTCCTAAAGAAGGATTTTTGGTACTTAATTTAGAGGATAAACAGTCGGTTAAGGTTGGCGCCAAAAATCATGGCAGAACCATTGCTTACTGCATTGAAGAAAAAAATAATAAACTCAAAGAAAGTTATCAAAAAATTTATCAAGCCAAAAATATTAAAACCGAGACTTATGGCCAAAGTTTTTCTGTCTATAGAAATGGCAAAAAATTTGCCAATTTCAAAATAAAACTAATGGGTCGACACAATATTTTAAATTCTTTAGCCGTTATTTCAGCATCCTTAGAAATGGGAGTTAGCTTGGGGGGGCTAAGAAACAATTTGTACTCTTTTAATGGAGCTTCTCGTCGTTTTGATGTTTTAGGTAAATATAACGGCTCAGTAATAATTGATGATTATGCTCATCATCCTAGCGAAATAAAAGCTTGTTTAGATGCCGTAAAACAAAGGTATAAGAATAAAAAGATAATAACAGTTTTTCATCCACATACGGTGAGCAGAACAAAGGTTTTGCTTGATGATTTTGCCAAGAGTTTTGTTCTAAGTGATTCTCTTTTTTTGTTGGAAATTTATACTTCGGCTAGAGAGCAGGGGGGTGGGCTGTCGAGTGTTGACTTACTTAATAAAGTGAAGCAATATAATTTAGAAAAAAATAAAAAACAAGAATTAAAATATTTTAAAGACATGAAGTTGGTCGAAAAAGAATTGAAAAAAGTAGCTGGAGCTGATAATGTTATTTTACTTATGGGCGCTGGTGATGTTTTTAGGATAGCCTATAGTTTATTAAAAATTAATTCTTCTAATATTTAATTATATTTAAAATGCAAGTTGATATTCAAAAAAATATTAAATTATCTAGCTTTTCAACTCTCAAAATTGGCGGAAGGGCTAAGTTTTTTGTTGTTGTCAAAAATGAAGATGAATTTTTGGCTGCTTTGACTTGGGCTAGAAAGAAAAGTAAAAAAATATTTATTTTGGGTGGTGGTTCAAATACTTTATTTTCTGATTCAGATTTTGATGGTTTAGTGATAAAAAATGAGATTAGAGGAACTGAGCTTGTTAGTGAGAATGAGAATTCTGTTATTATAAAATCGTACAGCGGAGAGACCTGGTCAAAATTAGTAAATTTTGCAATAAGCAGAAAATATTATGGTGCTGAAAATTTGTTTTATATACCAGGCACAGTTGGGGCGTCTCCAGTTCAAAATATTGGAGCTTACGGTGTTGAGTTGAAAGATATTTTCTATAATTTATGTGCGATTGATTTAGAAAATGGAGAAAAAAAACATTTTAATTTAAAAGATTGTCAGTTTTCTTATCGACATAGTTTTTTTAAAGGTGAAGGTAAAAATAGATATTTTATTTTATGGGTAGCCATAAAATTAAGTAAAAAAGAAAAGTTTAACCTAGATTATGGTGATATTAGAAATAAATTACTGGCCAAGGGTATAGAAAAACCAAGTCTTGAGGATGTGAGCAGCGTTATTCAAGAAATGAGAAATGATAAAATACCCAACCCAGCAGTTTTAGCCAATGCTGGTTCGTTTTTTAAGAATCCGATTGTTGATTCAACTTTTTTTGAGAAAATTAAAAGTGAATTTCCCGACATAAAGAGCTTCCCAGATTTAAAAGGAGTAAAGATTCCAGCTGCTTGGCTAATAGAAAAATGTGGACTTAAAGGTTATAGGTACAAGAATGTTGGCGTCTATGAGAAACAAGCTTTAATCTTGGTGAATTATGGCAATGCCAAACAAGAAGATTTGTTGTTTTTGGTTGAGTTTATTAGAAAGAGTGTTTTTGATAGTTTTGCTATCATACTTGAACCAGAGGTTAATATATTAAAATAAAATAATAAGATAATAAAATAAATTTTTATGACATCAAGTGAAATAAGAAAAAAATATTTTGATTTTTTTGAAAATAAAAAGCACAAAATAATATCATCGTCGTCCCTAATTCCCGAGAATGATTCAAGCCTACTCTTTACAAATTCCGGCATGTTTCCTCTCGTTCCTTATTTACTTGGAGAAAGTCATCCCGGGGGAAAGTTGTTGGCAAATAGTCAAAAATGTTTTCGTTCCGAAGATATTGATGAGGTTGGTGATGGCAGACATAACACTTTTTTTGAAATGCTTGGTAATTGGAGCTTGGGTGATTATTTTAAAAAAGAGCAATTGAACTGGTGGTTTGAATTTATGATAGAAGACTTGGGACTAGATATTTCCAAAATTTATCAGACTGTCTATGTTGGTGACGGAAAAAATATTTCTAAAGACACGGAATCAATTGAAATTTTAAAAAATATTTACTTGAAATATGGAATAGAGGCAAATGAGGGACCAGAAACTATTACTAAGGGTGATTTTGGTCCACAAGTTGAAATTGATTTTTCTAAAGATAGAATTTTTGCTTACCGAGATAAAAATTGGTGGCAGAGAGGTGATGCCGTTGGTGAGCTTGGTGGCCCAGACAGCGAAACTTTTTATGACACTGGGAAAAAACATGATTTAAAATTTGGTAAGCATTGTCATCTAAACTGTGATTGTGGCCGGTTTATAGAAATTGGCAATTCTGTTTTTATGCAATACCAAAAGACGGATAATGGTTGGCAAGAGTTGAAAAATAAAAACGTTGATTTTGGTGGAGGATTAGAAAGAATCGTTATGGTTAAAAATTCTTTTTCTAATATTTTTAAAATAGATTCTCTCAATAAAATTATAGAGAGAATAGAAGAAGTTTCTGGTTTGAAATATGAAAATCATAAAAAATCATTTGAGGTTATTTCTGACCATGTAAAGGCGGTTTCTTTTTTACTCGGTGACGATAAAAAACTATCTCCTTCTAATTCTGACCAAGGATATGTTATTAGAAGATTAATCAGAAGAGCGCTTCGTTATAGCAGACAAATTAATATAAATAAAGATTACTTCTTGTCAGAGCTGTCAGAGATAGTTATAGATTTTTACAAAGATTTTTATCAGGAGCTAGATAGAAATAGAAATTTTGTTTTTGATTGCTTGAAAGATGAAGAGTCAAAATTTGCCAAGACAATAGAGCGGGGAGAAAAGATTTTGAATTCTTTAGCTGAAAAATCAGCCAAGATTGATGGCTATATAGCTTTTGATTTATTTCAAAGCCATGGTTATCCTTTCGAAATGACGGAAGAAATAATAAATGAAAAAAATATTGTTAAGTCAGAAAATTTTGTAAATGAATATAAACAGGAATTTGCTCGTCATCAAGAATTATCTAAAACGGCTAGTGCCGGCAAGTTTAAAGGAGGTTTGGCTGATCAAAGCGAGGCGACAACCAAGCTTCATACGGCGGCACATCTTTTGTTGGCAGCACTGAGAAAGGTTTTGGGGGATCATGTGAGTCAACGTGGTAGTAATATTACGGCCGAAAGACTCCGTTTTGATTTTTCTCATTCAGAAAAAATGACCGAAGAGCAAAAAAAACAAGTTGAACAATTAGTAAACGATGCTATTGCAAAATCCTACGATGTTAAGTGCCAAGAAATGAATCTACAAGAAGCCAAGGATATGGGCGCCAGTGGTGTTTTTGATTCTAAATACGGAGAGAAGGTTAAGGTTTATACTGTTGGAGATTTTTCTGATTTTTCCGAAGTATTTTTTTCCAAAGAAATATGTGGAGGTCCTCATGTCGACAATGTCTCTGATTTAGGTGTTTTTAAAATTCAGAAAGAAGAAAGTTCTAGCGCTGGAGTCAGAAGAATAAAGGCCGTTCTTTTAGAACGAAAGTAAATTATGAAAAATTTTTTCAAAACAAAAAAAGCCTTTACCCTCATAGCCCCCAGCTTTCACCGGGGTGACAGTTTGTTTAATGTCTATTTCTCTAAAAACAAAATAAACACGAGAAAAAAAGCTTTTACATTAGTTGAATTGTTGGTAGTAATAGCTATTATTGGAATACTAGCGACACTTGCTACAATTGCCTTGCAACAAGCTAGGTCTAGAGCTAGAGATAGCAGTAGGGTGGCCGACATGAAACAAGTTCAGACAGCTTTAGAATTATTTTTTAACGAACAGGGTAGATACCCGACAGAAGAAGAGTGGGGTTCTGGTTCTATCTCGGGTGACTTTGAAAATTTTATGAATATAATTCCTACAGCACCTACTCCAGCCGATGGAACTTGTGATAGCGATGAAAATTCTTTTTATTATACACCCAGCGAAGATTACTCTGCTTACACCATTTCTTTTTGTTTGGGAAAGAGTATATCAAACCTAGAAAATGGTCTTAAATGTCTAACTCCAGGGGGAATACTAAACGAAAATTGTTTGCCAGAATCAGTTCAACCCGAGGTGGTTTGCGAACCGGTCTGTGGGCTTGGGTATATTTGCAACGAAGAAGCTACCTGTGTCATAGATTATGCCAATGGAGGCCAAAATCTTATTCATAATTGTGGTGACGAAGTAAGTGTTGCATTAGGGGCTGTCTGTGGTGGTGGCGTAGTCTTTTAATAATGGTTCAGATATCTATTCAGGAGGAAGCATTATTTTAATAGCTGCTGCTAAAGATGCTTGGTATACCTGGAATAGTACTACTGATGATCCAGCAATTATTTGGGGGTGTAATAATAATATTTTGGGTGCCACAGGGCAAGACATTGGTTCTGGCAGAAATAATACTCAAACAATAGTATTAAATTGTTCTGAATCGGGAGCAGCTAAAAAAACCGATGAATATACGGATGGTTTTTATACTGATTGGTTTTTGGTTTCGTCCAAGGAGGCCTTAGAATTTAGAAAATATAGAGCACAGATTTCTTATGTGAGAAATTATCTTTGGACATCAACGGAGTATTCTAGTGATGGCGCTTATACTTTAAGGATGGACAATTCATCTCTTTCTAATTATGGAAAAATTAATTCTCTTAATTTCAGGCCTATTAGGGCTATTAAATATAACAAAGGAATACCAACTATTAATATCCCAAGTATCTCTAATGTTACTGGGAATGAGGCAACGGTTAGTGCTGATATTACTAGCCAAGGGGCTTCTTCTGTTGCAGAAAGAGGTTTTGTTTGGGGGTTAAATCCCAATCCAACCATTAATAATAGCAAGTTAGTTGTTGGTTCTGGATCTGGGGAATTCTCTGGCCAAATAACCGGTCTCAATTCAATAACTAAATATTATGTTAGAGCTTACGCCATTAATAATATAATGGTTCAGATATCTATTCAGGAGGAAGCATTATTTTAATAGCTGCTGCTAAAGATGCTTGGTATACCTGGAATAGTACTACTGATGATCCAGCAACTATTTGGGGTTGTAATAATACTTTGATAGGTGGTACTGGCCAAGAAATTGGCGCCGGAAGAAGTAATACCGACCTTATTGTTGCCAATTGCTCTGAATCGGGAGCAGCTAAAAGGACCGATGAATATACGGACGGTTTTTATACTGATTGGTTTTTACCATCATCGGAAGAAATGATTAAGTTTAGAGTTTACAAAGGCTTAATAGGTTTTGTTAGAAATCAAACATGGTCGTCATCTGAGGTTTCTAACACTGGCGCTTATTCCGTAAGGATGGACACAGGGTCTGTTTCTAATTATTCAAAATCAAATTCGGAGTATTTCAGGCCAGTCAGATCGGTTAAATATTGATTTAATAATGGTTAATATTTATGTTAATGAACGTAACGCTATAATGTTTCTAGTACGCTCTTGACAATAACATTAAATAAATATATAATTATTTTATAGAAAATATTTTTATAAATATTTTGTTTTTTTGTTGTTTTAGGAATTGATAAAAATGCTTTTTTAAAGAGTTTTTTCGTCAATCTTTGTTTTAATGGGTAATAAAGAAAATCCAATAATTGATTCAAAAGAAATAATTGATTCAAAAGATTTTATTGAATTAAGGGGAGAGGTTTTGGAGTTGATGCCAGCCGCTACTTTTAAGGTTCAATTAGAGAATGGTCATGAAATTTTGGCTCATTTGTCTGGTAAGATGAGAATGAATAAAATTCGTTTGCTTCCCGGAGACAAGGTCAAGATTCAAATGAGCCCCTACGATTTGAGCAAGGGAAGAATAATTTTCCGCCTCTAATATCTATTTGATTCTGTATTTTAAATTGAATAAGAATATCTTAACATTTTTGTTAGATTTTTTATTGATATAACAAGATTTATAATGTTTAATTTGATATAAATATGAAAGTTAGAGCCAGTGCTAAAAAAATATGTAAAGACTGTAAAATAGTTCGACGTAAAGGACGAGTTTACGTTATTTGTAAAACCCCTAAACACAAACAAAGACAGGGGTAAATATTGAGATTAATTAATTTTTAAATAATTTTATGGCAGTAAGAATATCAGGAGTAACAATCCCAAATGATAAGAGGGTAGAAATAGCCTTGACTTATATTTTTGGTATTGGGCCAAAATTTTCAAAAGATATTTTAAAATTGGCTAAAGTTAGCAAAGATACTAGGGTTGTAGACCTAAAAGAAGCTGAAGTCAATACTTTGCGTGAGATAATAGAAAAAAAATATATCACTGAAGGTGACTTAAGAAGAGAAGTCGCTAGTAATATAAAGAGATATAAAGAGATTGGAGCTCGCAAGGGAATTTGTCATTCGAAAAATTTACCAGTGAGAGGACAGAGAACAAAAACTAATAGCAGAACTGTTAGAGGTAATAAAAGATCTACTATGGGGTCAGGAAAGAGTAATGCTTCTGCCCAAAAAACCTAAATTTAATCTAAATATATTAATTTAAGATAAATAAAATATGTCAGAAGAAAAAAAAGACAATAAAAAGGAAGAAAAAATTATTTCCGACGAAGGGGATGTTAGTAAAAAAGAATCTGATCAAAGTGAAGATTTTTCAGTTGGGAATCTGGACGATGATTTATTTGCTGACAATAGCTCTAATTCTGATTTGAATAAAAAAGAAGAAAGCGAAGATTTACCAGAAGAAATAAAGCAGAGATTGGAGAAAAATAAGCAAGCTAGAAATAAAAAGAAAATAATCAAAAAGAAAAAAAAGAAAGAAAATGTAAAAATAAAGTCAGGTCATGCTTATATTAATGCCACTTATAACAACACTATTTTGTCTTTAGCCGATAAGAATGGGAACATTATATCTTGGGCTAGTGCTGGTATGGCTGGTTTTAAAGGGGCAAAAAAGGCTACTCCTTATGCCGCGCAGATAATAACCAAGATAGCCACTTTGAAAGCTAAAGAAGAATATGGCTTGGAAAGTGTGAAGGTTTTTGTGTCTGGTGTTGGTACTGGCAGGGAAGGAGCTATAAGAGCTTTAAATGCTAATGGAATAGAAATAGAATCAATCAAGGATATCACAGCAGTTCCTCATAATGGTTGTCGTCCTAAAAAACCAAGAAGAGTATAGAATATTAATTTTATTTATAAATATGGGAAAAAATTTAGATCCAAAATGCAAACAATGTCGTCGTATCGGAGAGAAACTTTTACTAAAAGGTGAGAGATGTTCTTCGACTAAATGTGCAATGGTAAAGAGAAATTATCCGCCAGGGTTTCATGGTCCTAAGGGTAAAAAAAGACTTAGTGATTACGGATTGCAATTATCAGAAAAACAAAAAGCTAAAAAATACTATGGTTTATCAGAGGATCAATTTAAGTTAGCCTTTGATAAAATTCAGAAAAAAGGTGGCGATATAGGCGCTAATTTTTTGAAATTCTTAGAAATGAGACTAGACAATGTGATTTATAGATCTGGTTTAGCACCCTCTAGAAGTTTAGCCAGACAATTAGTTAATCATGGTCATTTTAAAATTAATGACAGAAAAGTTGACATTCCTTCTTATCAAACAAAAATAGGCCAAAAAATAACCGTCAGAAAAAGCTCTTTTGACAATAGATATTTTAAAATATTACCTGAAAAATTAAAAAATATAGTTTCAGAACAAAAAAGTTGGTTAAATGTTGATGGCAAGGAGTTGTCGGTTAAGATATTGCACGATCCTAGGCATCAAGACTTACCAATGAATATTAAGACTTACATGATTATTGAGTATTATTCAAAATAGTCATAAATAAAATAATAATTTATATTATTTATATGGAAAAAATAGCTTTACCTAAAAAAGTAGAATTTAATCAAGATAGTAAATCAAACAATGGTTTTGTAGTTGTTGAACCTTTTTATCCTGGATACGGAATGACATTGGGGAATTCTTTGAGAAGGGTGCTACTTTCATCTCTTCCTGGCGCAGCCGTTGTGGGAGTGAAAATAAAAGGAGTAAAGCATGAATTTATGTCGTTGTCGGGTGTTAAAGAGGATATCGTTGATATTATCTTAAATCTTAAACAATTAAGGTTAAAAATTTTTGCAGACACAGAAGAACCAATAAAGTTAGAGCTAAACGTTAAAGGTAAAAAACAGATAACAGCCGCTGATATTCAAAAGAATAGTCAAGTTGAAATAGTTAATCAAGATTTAGTTCTAGCTAATACAACGGAGGCGATTTCTAACTTGAGTATGGAAATATATGTTGCTAAGGGCAGGGGTTATTTGCTAGTTGAAAGAAACAAGAAAGAAATTAAAGAAATAGATTATATTGAAATTGATTCTATTTTCTCTCCGGTTTTGGCAGTTAGCGCTAAAGTGGAGAATGTTCGTGTTGGTAAGATGACTAATTGGGACAAATTGATATTAGACATAGAAACTGATGGAACCATTTCTGTCAAGGAAGCTTTTGACAATTCGGTTAGCATTTTAATAGAGCAATTCAAATCTTTGTCCATGTTGGACAATGATGTTGAAATTAAAGTTGAGGCTGAAGATGCCGAGCCAGTTTTAGAAAAAGTTGAAATCAAAAGTAAGGTTAAGGCTAAAGCGAAGGTTTTGAATGAAGAAAAAAAGATAAAAAAAGGAAAAAAATAATAGATTATAATTTAGTAAATATTTTATATGAGACACAGAAATAAAGTAAAAACTTTAGATAGAGACAAAGAGGCTCGTGGTGCAATGCTTAGAAATATGGTTTCTAGTATTATTTTGCATGAAAAAATTAAAACAACCAAAGCTAAGGCTAAAGTTGTTAAACCTTTAGTTGAAAAAGTTATAACAATTGCCAAAAAGGGAGATCTTACGGCCAGAAGAAGTTTGCTTAAAACCGTTATTCAACCTAAGGCAGTTGAGAAAGCTATGTCCGTTTTGGGTGACAGATATAAAGACAGAAATGGCGGTTGTGTTAGAATTATTAAAACTGGTCATCGTCAAGGAGATGGAGCTGAAATGGTACAAGTTGAGTTGGTTTAATTAAATTTTGATTAAAAATAACAAAGATATAAATATGAAAAATGTTGAGAGAAAATTACATAAAATAGACGCCGAAGGCAAAACAATTGGCAGACTAGCATCTTCCATAGCTAATATTTTGAGAGGTAAAAATAAACCAGAATTTGAACCACATCTTGACTTAGGTGATATGGTTGAGGTTGTAAACATAGGCAAGGCTAAATTTACTGGCAAAAAAATGGATCAAAAAAAATATTTTAGTTACTCGGGTTATTTAGGTGGGTTGAAAGAAAAAAAATTAAAAGATGTCTTTACTTCTAATCCTGGAGAAGTTTTAAGGAGGGCGGTAAGGGAAATGTTGGCCCCAACTAAAATGAGAAAAGATATAATAAAAAGATTGATAATTAGATAATATAAAATTATTAAATAATAGTTAAATAAATTAGTTTTTATTAATTTACTTAATTAATTATATATCCAAAATGAGCGAAATTAAAAAAACATCTAAAAAATCAACGGTTAAAAAGGAAGAAGTAAAGGTAAAAAAAATCGTTAAAAAAGAAAAAGAAGTTAAAGCTGTTAAAGCTGTTAAAGCTGTTGTTGAAAAAAAATCTTCCGTTGCGAAACCGTTGGTTAAGAAGGAGGCTTTGTCGTCTAAATATATTCAGGCTACTGGTCGCAGAAAAACTGCCGTTGCGCAGGTTCGTCTTTATTATCCTGGTAAGGGTGATGTTGTTATTAATAATACAGTCGCTACCGAATTTCTTTCTGAGGATAATTTAAATGTTGCTTTGCAACCAATTAAATCTTGTTCAAAATTGAAAGATTTTGATTTCTCAGTTATCGTTAGAGGCGGAGGATCTTCCAGCCAAATTGAAGCTATTCGTCATGGTATTGCCAGAACTTTGCTTAAATATGATCCTGAACTAAAAACTATTTTAAAGACTAATGGTTATTTGACTAGAGATCCTCGAAAGAAAGAAAGAAAGAAACCTGGACTCAAAAAAGCTCGTAAGGCTCCTCAATGGTCAAAACGTTAATATTAGGATAAGAACAAATAAGGCGCCTCTGGCGCTTTATTTATTATATCGTATCTATGAAGATTATTATTGGTTTTATAAGTTATAATCAGAGTACCAACAGGTATTTACCTTTCTTTTTGCCTAGTTTAAAAAAAGCCGTTTATGAATTGGAAGATATTGATTTTGAGATAATATCTCTTGATAATAGTGAGGATTATTTTGATAATTATACATATATTGACAATTTTAGAAGAGAGAGTGGATTATTGGATAAATTTTTACTGATTAAATCGGATTGCAATTTGGGCTTTGCTAGGGGCTTTAATTTAATAATAAATGAGGCTATAGAAAGAAAGGCTGATTTATTTTTGGCAGTTAATCCAGATGTTGTTTTGGAGGATGACTCTATAAATAAGTTGGTTTGTGAATTTATTAAAAACAAAGATAACTTTAATCTTGTTTCCTCGTTTTCTCCAAAAATATTAAAATGGAATTTTGAAAATAATCAATTAACTAAAAATATTGACAGCCTGGGAATAGGTTTGAACAGATTGCATCGTTTTTTTGATGTTGGGCAAGGGGAACTTGATAATAATTATGAATTTGACGAAAAAAAAGAGATTTTTGGTGTTTCTGGCGCCGCAGCTTTTTTTAATATTAGAGCCTTGGTTGATGTTGCCTACAATAACGGCAAACATTTAGAATTTTTTGACGAAATGATGTTTATGTATAAAGAGGATATTGATTTGGCCTATCGTTTACAATTGGCAGGTTGGAAGTCATATCTTGTCCCGGGCGCCAAAGTTTATCATGATAGAAATTTATCGTCCAAATCCCTTAATATTTATAGTCTCATTTTTAAAGAGGGAGAGAACAAGCTTAGATCTCAATCTTTTTTAAATCAGTTGATATTAATATTAAAGTTCAAAAAGCTTCGATTTTCCTTTAAGGTTTGGGTTCCGTCATCTTTTAGGTTTGTCTTTTTGCTGTTTTATGGTCTGCTTTTTGAAAGAAGGCAGATACTAAAAATTTTTAGTTTGAGAAAAGAGATAGAAAAAAGAAGAAAAGCGCTGAAAAATAGGAATAACATTGTTTCGAATATTGAGAAATTAATGAAAAATGGCTAATTTTACTAAAAAACAATGGTATTGACTTATTTTTTAAAATATGATTTAATACTAGTACTAATAATTAGTCTTTATGACATATGAAAGATTTTTTAAAGAAAATAATAAATGATAAAAAGAAAGACGAAATCTTGAAACTCAACGCAGTCGAGATTGTTAACAGAATTTTTGACGAGCTTCAAGAGAGAGAAAGGGATATTCTATCTCGTCGTTTTGCTTTGAGCGGACATGATTCTCAGACTTTAGAGGAAATAGGCAGACTTCATAATTTAACCAGAGAGAGGGTGCGACAGATTGAAAGGGCTAGCCTAGAAAAAATAAAAAAACTAGACAGTCTTGATAAAAGACTAGAAACTGTTCGTGGTGTCGTAGAAGACATCTTGGATGAACATGGTGGAATAATGGAAAAGGATTTTCTTTTAGATATTCTATCTATCTTAACCTTGCAAGTTGATGAAAAAGAATTAGAATCAAAAAAGAAAAATTCTAAAAACTATTTTGAATTCATTTTGTCTAATCTATTGACTGATCATATCGAAAAGGTGGACAATTCTGAGAGATTTTCTCCTTTTTATAAGGTAAAAGATAAGGCTGTAAATTATTTAGAAGACATTGTTGATGAGTTAAAATCAAATATTTTATCAGTTAAAAAAACAATGAAAATCGACGAATTGATAGAAACAGTTAAAAATTCAAAAACTTTTAATCTTTATAAAGATAAAATAATTAAAGAAAAAAACAATCTTGATTTGACTTCTATTTTTAAAAATGAAATTTTTCCCGAAAAAGGAGAGACTATAAATAGTAATAAACCGTTGTATTCCATGATTCATGCCGTAAAGGATATAAATAGAAATAAAATGGGTCATTGGGGCCATGACAGTTGGCCAGAAGTCAAACCGAAGAGAATATCTGATAAAATATATTTAATTTTGAATGAAGAAGGGAAGCCGATGCATTTTACTGAAATAACAGAAAAAATAAATAAAGTGGGCTTTGATCATAAAAAGGCTAACGCTGGTTCTGTCCATAATGAGCTTATTTTGGATGATCGTTATATATTGGTTGATAGAGGCATTTACGGTCTTAAAACTTGGCAGAAATAAAATTTAAATATTCGTAAAACACCTCGATTTACCATCGGGGTGTTTTTTTGATTTTATAAATAATTTGTGTTATTATATAGGTAATTAACTTTTTTTATGGATATAATAATAGACTTTACTCCCGTGCAAGATTTTTTTAATTTACCTCTTGATTTGATGCTAAAATTATTTTTAATTAATTTTGGTTGGCTTATTTTTGCTATTATGTTTTTGTTAGCCGCAAAAATCTTGTGGTTGAAATACGTAAAGGGTAAATGGGGGTCCGACATAAAATTTATATTATTAGCTATAGATATTCCCAGGGGTAATATCCAATCGCCCAGAGCTGTTGAAAATATGTTTAGTTATTTAGCTGGTGCTCATGCGACTCAAAATTTTTTTGAAGAATGGTTTTTAGGTGAGTATCAGCTTTCTTTTAGTTTGGAAATAGTGAGCTCGGAAGGATATACCCAATTTTTAATTAGAACTCCGGCTAAATTTAGAGACTTAGTTGAGTCGGCTGTTTATTCTCAATACCCAGATGCTGAAATAGTTGAGGTTGACGATTATTGTGATGGTTTTCCAAATAAATTTCCCGATGAAGAATATGATGTTTGGGGCACGGAATTTATACAATCTAGCCATTATATGTTTCCCATTAAAACGTATAAAGAGTTTGAGCATCAATTAGGACCAGATGAAACTCTTTTTAAGGATCCGATGTCTGAGCTCATGGAGCTTTGCAGTAGCTTAAGAAAGGGAGAACATCTCTGGTATCAGATAATTTTAGTTCCGACCGGTTTTGATTGGATGGACGATGGTGATGATGAAATTAATAAAATATTAGGGCAAGAGCCAAAAACTAGTTTGCTTAACAAGCTTATAGATTTCATTGTTAATACAATATCCGATTTGAGCGAAATGATTTTTTCTATTTGGGGTGATGTTGAAGAGAAGAAAGATGAATTTAGAAAAAAGTCCATGATGGAACTTACCCCTAAAGAAAAAAAACGGATAGAGGCAATACAAGAAAAGTCCTCCAAATTAGCCTTTTTGTGCAAAATTAGAGTTGTGTATATGGCCAAAAAAGAGGTTATGAATAAGGCTAAGGTGGCCAATGGTTTTGTTGGATACATAAAACAGTTCGCCGCGCTTGATTTAAATAATTTAAAACCAGACTTAAAGAGAACTGCTACTAAAGTTTCTTATTTTAATAAAGGACCACGGTTGATAGCTAGAAAAAATAATATTACGACCTATTATATGGATAGAAATGACTGGGCGGGAAGGACACCTTTTTTATTGAATGTAGAAGAATTAGCTACCTTATGGCATTTTCCAGTTGAGGCTACGTCCAATGCTCCTTTAGTTCAAAAGACCCCGGCTAAGAGATATAAACCGCCAGCTAATTTAATAACCGATGAATCTTCCTCTGGTATTGACAATTTGAGGGATGAACTTCTTTCTGGTGATTATTCAAAGAAAGAAAAAACAGAATCTGAAACAAAAGAGCCGGTTGAAAGTGGCAAGGGAATGCCCCCGGCTAATTTACCTTTCGGGTAAGATAAAATGAAAAATATAAATAGCAATAAAATAAAAAGAATAGGAATAGATGCTAGATTTTATGGTCCTTTTGCCAAGGGCCTTGGTCGTTATACTCAAGAAATTGTTGATAATATTATAAAGATTGATAAAGATAACAAATATATTGTTTTTTTGGGTAAAAACAATTTTGACGAACTAGTTCTGGGCGATGAAGATGATAATGTAAGCAAAGTCTTGGTTGATATTAAGTGGTATACATTAAAAGAACAATTGTTATTTCCTTTTTATATTTGGAGAGAAAATTTAGATTTAATTCATTTTACTCACTTTAATGTTCCGATTCTTTGTCCAGTTAAATTCGTGGTCACTGTTCATGATTTAATTTTGACGAAGTTTAAAACAGTGAAGGCTTCTACGCGTCACCCAGTAGTTTATAATTTAAAAGACTTTTTCTATCGTTTAGTTATTAAAATGGCGCTTAAGAGATCAAGAAAAATAATTACTGTCTCTAATTTTACAAAAAATGATATTATTGAGCAGTTTAAAGTGAGGGCGGAAAAAATTGAGGTTATCTATGAGGGGATATCTAATTTGTCTAAGGGCAGGGACTCTTTATTTGTTGCTAAATTAAACAATGATGAGGTTTTAAGTGATTATCAAATATATTCCCCCTTCTTGCTTTATGTTGGTAATGCTTACCCTCACAAAAATTTAGAATTTTTGATAAAATCATTTTTGATTTTTAATGAAAACAATAAAAATTTAAAATTGGTTTTAGTTGGCAAGGAAGATTATTTTTACAAAAAATTGAAAGATTATTTTAATCTTTTAATTTCCAAGAATAGCCAGCTTGATGTTGATTCTGTTGTTTTTACTGGTTATGTTCCTGATGATAAGTTGGAAATTTTATATAAAAAAGCATTAGTCTATGTTTTCCCGTCTCTTTATGAAGGCTTTGGTTTGCCACCGCTTGAAGCTTTGTTTAATTTTTGTCCAGTTTTAAGCTCTAATGCTGCTAGTATGCCAGAAATTCTTGAGGATGGTGCTCTATATTTTAAATCTGGAGATGAAAAGGATTTTTTGGGGAAGCTCAAAAATATTATTAGCGACGAAGGTCTAAGAAAGAAAATAGTCGAAAACGGTAAAGAGGTAATTAAGAAATATAATTGGTGGGAATGTGCCTTCAAGACTTGGCAAGTATTTTTAGATCAATTAAAGTAATTATTTTTATGGCTTTTATTAAAAAACATAATATAAAGGTTTTTTCAGAGGATTATTCTTCGGATTTTGTAGTTGATTTAAGATCTGGCGTAAATAATAGCAAACAAGATACAAAAAACAAAAAGGATCTGTTTCGTGAAAATAATAAAGAAAGAGAATCAGATTTTTCTCATAATTTTCTTAGTAGAAGAAAGGGGAGGGCGATAAAGATTATAAAATTCAATAAAAACAAGTTTGAACGAACTCTTTTTTATCCTTTTTGGTTGTTTTTATTTAAGATAGCAAAGAGTATTTATTGTTTTTTCTTTGATTGGATTGTTGATATTATTAAATTTTTAAATAGAATAAAAATTTTTAGGTT
The DNA here is from genome assembly GCA_002840305.1 of Candidatus Falkowbacteria bacterium HGW-Falkowbacteria-1. GTDB lineage: Bacteria > Patescibacteriota > Patescibacteriia > Patescibacteriales > UBA12465. Next base: position 196,486 of record PHAI01000002.1, on the reverse strand, counting down.
TTTTAAAAGAGTTATTTTATTTCCTTTTTTTGTAATTTTTAATATTTTCAAGTCAACGGCCGTTTTTATTGTGAAGTTTTTTAGTTTTAAAATAAAATTACCACGTATTAAATTTAAACGTTTGTTCAAAAAAAACAAAAATCATAAAATAGTTAACTTCGATTATCTAAAAACTAAACAGTTACCGCTTTTTAGACCCAAAAAAGGGAAAAGAATAAAGTCTTTTTTGTTATTTTTTTTGTTTTTATTATTTTTAGCGTCTATTTTTAAGATTATAAATTATTATAACCTTTATAAAGGGAGCGGCCTGAAAGATGATTTAATGAATTACTCTATGGCCGGAGTCGAAAGTTTTTCTTCGGGTTCAAAGGCAGTTTCAGTATTTGACTTTTACAAGGCCTATAATAAATTTAGTGAGGCAGGTGAAAATTTTAAAATTGTTGATCAAGAATTAAAAAAGGTTGATGAATTGTTAATATTTTTGAGTTTTTTTTCAAATAATCAGGAGGTAAAAGCGCTTTCCCAGTCTAAAAATATTTCCAAAGTTGGTCTTTATTTATCTTCCTTGGGGAACGATCTAACGCTCTCTTTTAACTCTTTGTTTTCTTTTTTTGCTGATAAAAATAATAAGAGTGATTTTGCTGATTTTTCTTTTTATATTAAAAAATCTTTTAACGATTTGAAGAAAACGAATAGTTATTTAAATAAAATAAATATTGCAGCCGTGCCAGATAGCTATAGTTCTGATTTTGTTTATTTGAAAGATAATTTTAAGATTTTGGAAAAAAATTTTTCTAATTTTGTTAATTCCTTGGACGCTCTTCGAGATTTTTTAGGAGTTGATAGTGATAAGAGATATCTCTTGGTTTTTCAGAATAATTCCGAAATGAGAGCTAGTGGTGGTTTTATTGGGAGCTATGCTATTATTGATATAAAAAATGGCAAAATTGATAAAGTAGAGATTCCAGCTGGAGGATCATATGATACTCAGGGTGGAATGAAAACATTAATTGAATCACCTAAACCCTTGCACTTGGTTAAGCCTCTTTGGTATTTTTGGGATGCTAATTGGTGGCCAGACTGGAAAGTTTCGGCTCAAAATTTGATGTGGTTTTATGAAAAGAGCGGCGGTTCGAGCGTTGATGGAGTTATTAGTTTCACGCCAGAAGTTCTTGAGGACTTATTGTCAGTTTTAGGAGAAGTTGATTTGTCAGAAAAATATGGTGTAGTAATAAATAGTGAAAATTTTCAAGATATTTTACAAGAAGTAGTGGAATTCATAGGAAATCCAGAATTATATGGAACAGAAAAACCACAGAATGATTTACTTGCGGAGAACGATGAGGGCGAAGATTATTTATATTCAGAAAGTTCCTTGAGTAATTCTGCAAATGCTAATTTAGTAGAGAATGATTTTGATCTTTATCAATTTGAACAAAATAAGCCCAAAGAAATAATTGGCGACTTGTTTGATGTTTTGTTGGAAAGGCTAACTAGCGATATTGATAATGAAAAACTACTTTCTGTTTTTGAATTGTTAGTTAATGATTTAAATAAAAAAAATATTTTACTTTATTTTCAAAATGATGATTTGCAAAAATTTGTTGAAGATTATTCTTGGGCTGGTAGAGTAAAGGAAACCTCATGTGATTATTTGATGATTGTTGATACTAATATTGCCGGTGGCAAAAGTGATAGATTTTTAGAGAAAAATTATTCTTTGCTTACCGAAATAAAAGAAGATGGTTCTGTTGTTAATAAGCTAAGGATAGAGAGGGACAGGAGCGACGAAGAGTGGTCTATGTTTTCAGGTCTTAGAAATGTTGATTGGCTTAGAGTTTATGTGCCCCTGGGTAGTAAATTAATTAAGGCCTATGGTTTTTCTAGACCTGATGAAAAATATTTTAAAAATTCAGAAATTTATTTCGAAAAAAATGAAATCGTAGAGAATGGCGAAAATAAGGCAGAAATAGACCTCTCTAGTGGTTTAAGAATTTATCAGGAATTAGATAAAACGGTTTTTGCTAATTGGACCATGACAGATTTGGGTCAATTATCTGTAATTGAGATTGAATATGAATTACCGTATAATGTTTTTTTTCAATCAGATAGCGCTTCTAGTATTTTTCAGAATATTTTTTCCAGTAAAGACAATATTAATAAGCATTGTTTGCTATGGCAGAGCCAACCTGGTTCTAATAATGCAAGTTTTAATTATTCTTTCTATAATAATTCTGGTTTTCCGTTGGTCTGGGCGTATCCTAAATCCGATAGTGATAATTCTGAGGTATCTAAGTATGGCGGAGGGTTTGACGCTGATGAATATTTCAGTTTCATATTAAAATAGTTTAAAATCGTTCTTGGAATATAATTTTATTATAAATTTATTACATAAATCTAACCACTATGATTAAAAATAAAAAAGAAGAGGTTGAATTTAAAAAACATAAAATCCTAGGTGACGATAATTTTTTAAATATTGAGAAAGAAATAGACAAAGAATATAAAAAAAATCAGGTCGAAAGTGATTTGTTAGAAATTTATACTAATGATAAAGGAGAAATTAGCAACCTTAGTGAAATAAAAGTAAGAAGAAAGCGACCGTTTATAATATCTTTGTTTTTCTCCCTGATATTTTTGCTTGTTATTTTGCTTTCAGCTTATTGGGCTTTTAATTACTTTAGTAATCAAAAAGAATCTTCTTTTGCGTTGGATGTAAAAATTTCAGCACCTTCAAAAATAGTTTTGGGAGAGTCATTCTTTTATGAAATAGAATATAAAAATTTGAGTAAATATAATTTAAATAATATTGAAATAGAGTTAAATTTTCCAGAAAATTTTGTTTATTTAGATTCTTATCCTTTAGCTAATTTTAATAATAATTCTTGGAGTTTTCCCAATCTAGGCTCTGGCGAGGGTTCCAAGATAAAGGTTCGAGGAATGATAATTAACAAGGAGGGCTTAAACAATTTAGCATCAGTTAAGGCTGGGTATGAAATAAGTGGTTTTTCTTCTTATTTTAAAAAAGAATTTTTTTATTCTGTGTCTGTTAGCTCTATCCCTTTTGATATTAATCTTGATTTCTTTTCAACCGTATTAGTCGGTGAAGAATATGTACTAAAATTTTCCTTTGAAGATTTTAAATCACTTTTGGGTTCTGATATGATTTTGTCTTTGACTTCTTCGGATAATATTGAATTTTCCGTTATTGACGATGGCGTCTTAGATGAATCAGCTGATATTTTAAACCTTGAACAAGTAGATAAAAATGTTTTCAAGCTTGTATTTCCGGAAAAATTGGGAGACGAGTCGGATTTATTGTCTAAAGATTACGATTTTTATTTAAAATATAAAGTTCTAGACAAAATTGATGATGTAGAAAATATCAATTGGCAATTGAAGTATCTTGATGTAAGTGATAAGAATTTGATTTTTTACGAAAGAGAATTCTCACTAGGTGTCATCAAGAGTGACCTGCACTTAAGCTTGCTCGTTAATGATAATAACTCGGATCAAGCTATTAATTTTGGTGAAACTCTTAACTATGTTATTAGTTATTCAAATAAAGGCGACAAGATGATGAAAGACTTGGTTATAATGGCCGTTTTGGAAAGTAATTTTTTGGATTGGCAAAGCTTAGATGATTTAAGCGGTGGTAAAGTAAATAGAAAAACAATTAGTTGGACGTCGCAAGAAATACCAGCGTTTAAAGAGTTAGATCCTGGTCAAGAAGGTCAAATAAATTTTTCTATAAAAGTAGTGCCTTTTAAAAACATTTCTTTCGGTGATGAGCTCCAAGTAAGCAGTTATTCTCAATTTAGCATTGGCAATATGGAAGAATTTGAGACTGATAAAATTAGGGTGTCTGACAATAAAAGCAATACTATTATAAATAAGATAAATAGTAATTTTTCTGCTCAAGAAGAAATTAGATATTTTGATGAAGATAATATACCGGTTGGTTCTGGTCCGTTGCCTCCTAGTGTTGGGGAAAAATCAACTTTCAAGGTTTATTGGACGATAAAAAATACTTTGCACGAGCTAAAGGACTTAAAGGCGGAGGTTTCTTTGCCGGCCTATATTTCTTGGGAAAACAAATATAATATTTCGGCTGGTGAAATATATTATGACTTAGTAGATCATAAAGTTCTCTGGAATTTAGGCCGCTTGCCATTGGGAATCGATGAAATAAAAATTGATTTTGATATTTCTATTGTTCCTACTGATTTTGAATATAATAAAATATTGATTCTTTCTTCTGGAGCAAATTTTGAAGCGCTGGACATAGAAACAAATTCAATTATTTCTCAAAAAACCGATATAAAGACGACAAAATTGGAGGATGATTCTATAGCTAGCTTAAGTAATGATGGCAGAATAAAAGAATAACTTATGAATACATTTTATCTAGGTTTATTGCTTAATAAGTAATTTTGATTAGCAAAATAATTATGAATATAAAAACTACTCATGGAAATTTAAGATTGCCCGTTTTTATGCCTGATGCAACTAGGGGGTTTATTAAAGTTTGTGGTAATAGTGACTTGATTAAAGCTGGAATGGAGGCATTGGTAGTTAATACTTTTCACCTTTACCTTCAGCCAGGAATTAATTTAATTAAAAAGGCTGGCGGAATTCATAAATTTATGGACTGGGGAAAACCGCTTGTTTCTGATAGTGGTGGTTTTCAAATTTTTTCTCTTATTCATAGAAATAGCAAGATGGGAAAAATTAATGACGATGGGGCTTTTTTTAAATCTCCCATTGATGGTTCTAGCCATGAAATAAGTCCAGAAATGTCAATTCAAATACAATTTGATCTCGGGACAGATTTTATGGTTTGTTTAGATGATTGTCCTCCTTATGGTTTTGTTGAAAAAGAAATAAAATCGTCGGTAGAGAGAACATTAAAATGGGCTAAAAGGTGCCATGTTGAATATATAAAACAAATTAAAAAAAGAAAACTCGATGAAAAATCTAGGCCAAAGTTAATTGCTGTTATTCAGGGTGGTTTGAGTAAAGAGTTTAGAAAAAAATGCCTGGATGGTTTGCTTGAAATATCTCAAGAAAAAGTCTTGGGAGAATGCATTCCTTTCGCTGGTTATGGTTTTGGGGCCAGACCTGTTGATGAAAATGGCAATTTTTTATTTGATATTTTAGATTATACTGCTAAAATAATTCCTGATGGTAAAATAAAGTTTGCATTAGGAATAGGCACTCCTTCCGATATTGTTCGTTGTCAAAAAATGGGTTGGAATATGTTTGATTGTGTTATACCAACCAGAGAGGGTCGTCACGGAAAGATATTTAAGTTTGCAAGAAAAAAGTCCCTTAATGGTAAATTTTATCAAGAGTTAAATGTAAAAAACTTCGCATTTTCTACTAATTTTAATAAAATAAATATTGATTCAAGTTTTTATGATTTGAAGACTAATTCTCTTTCTTATTTAAATCATTTATTTAAAATTAACGAAGCCTTGGGACAGCGATTGGCAAGTTTAAATAATTTGGAGTTTTACTCTTCCTTGATAAATGTTTTGAGAAAAAAATAACAAAAATTATATATGAAAAAAATACTATTATACAACACTCTAAATCGAAAAAAAGAAGAGTTTAAGCCATTAAAGTCCGGTGAACTTAGTTTTTATTATTGTGGACCGACAGTTTATTGGACTCAACACATAGGGAACTTACGAGGATCAGTTTGTGCTGATTTAGTTCATAGAACTTTTAAGTATTTGAATTATGAGGTTTCTATGGTTAGAAATTATACTGATGTTGGCCATCTGGTTTCCGATGAGGATGAAGGTGAGGATAAAATAGAAAAAACAGCCAAGAAGGAAAATGTGAGCCCCAAAGAAATTGCTGATAAGTATATAAAGGTTTATGAAAATGATATTGCCAAAATAAACATTTTAGAGCCAAGGTTTAAGCCGAGGGCCACTGAATATATTTCGGAAATGATTGATTTAGTTCAGGTTTTAGTTGCCAAAGGTTATGCCTATTCGAGTGATTTGGCTATTTATTTTGATATTTCTAAATTTAAAAATTATACTGCTTTGTCCAGACAAAAAATAGAAAAAAATAAAAGTGGAGCGGGCAGGGGGGCAATAAGCGATCAGGGTAAAAAAAATCAACAGGATTTTGCTTTGTGGTTCTTCAAAGCAGGGGAACATAAAAATGCTTTGCAATTTTGGGCTTCTCCATTTTTTTCACCTTTGGTAGAATCTGGATTTGGTTTTCCCGGTTGGCACCTGGAATGTTCGGCTATGATTAAGAGTCTCCTGGGAAACACTATTGATATTCATATGGGCGGAGTAGAGCATGTTAGCGTCCATCATACTAATGAAATTGCTCAAAGTGAGGCTGCTAATGGAGTTAAATTGGCTGATTATTGGATCCATAACGAACATCTTTTGGTTAATGATGGAAAAATGTCCAAGTCCCAAGGGACTAGTTATAGTTTGTCGGAAATAGAAGAAAAGGGTTTTAAGGTTTTAGCCTTAAGGTTTTTCTTTTTACAAGCGCATTACCGTTCTAAACAAAATTTTACTTTCGAAGCTTTAAAAGCAGCTCAAAAAGGTTTGAGTAATATTGAAAATAAAATAATCAAATTGGGCAGTAAAGTGGGGGAGGTTAGTGATGATTTTAAAAAAGTTTTTTTAAAAGATCTACTCGATGATTTTAATTTACCGAAGACACTGGCTATTTTATCGGAAATTTTTAAATCAGATTTGTCGAATGAAGACAAGTTAGCGACTATTTTGGATTTTGATAAAGTTTGGGGTTTGAATTTTTGTAACTTGTTAAAGAGAGGGGAGGACAAAGAAAAACTTAGTGATGAAGTTGATAAAATCATTAAAGAAAGAGAAGCGGCTAGAGAGTCTAAAGATTTTGAAAAATCTGATGAGCTTAGATTAAAATTAGAGAAAATGGGGTATAAGGTGGAGGACTCTCTTAGGGGAACTGTTTTAAAAAAATAAGTTTTTTTGTTTATTTGAAAAAATGAGATTTTATGAAAAATGTTTGGTTAGAATTAAAAAAAAAGAAAAACAAAGCACCTATTTTAGCTTTAGCACCACTAGCCGGATATACAGATTCGGCTTTTCGTTTAATTTGTAAAAATTTTGGGGCTGATGTGGTTTATAGTGAAATGGCCTCTGTTACGGCTCTTTATTACGAATCCGAGAAAACATTAGATTTGCTTAAATTTTGTAAAAAAGAGAAGCCTTATATAGTCCAATTGTTTGGCTCTGATCCGGCTCATTTTGTTAAGGCGGTTAAGATTATAGAGAAAGAAATAAAACCAGATGGTTTTGATATTAACTTTGGCTGCCCAGTTAAAAAAGTATTAAAACAAGGAGCTGGAGCAAGACTAATGTCTAATTTAAAATTATCTCGAGAAATTATTGAAAATGTTTTAAAAAGTACTAAATTACCCTTGTCGGTTAAAATTAGAACTGAGAGTTTTTCTATAGGAGCTTTGGAGTTTGTTAAAAATATTAGTGACTTGCCAGTATCGGCTTTAATGGTCCATGGTCGAACTTTAAAACAATTATTTTCCGGACCAATTGATTTGAAAATAATTAAAGAAATTAAGGATAATTTTTCCGGTGTCGTTTTGGCCAATGGTGGAATAAACAATTTTAAAGAAATAGAAGGTCTTGTGCAAGCTACTGGCGTCGATGGTGTTGGTATTGGCAGGGGAGCGCTTGGTAGACCTTGGATTTTTTCAGATAAATGCTCTAATTTAAATCAGACAGAGTTAAAAGACTTAATATTCAAAACAGCCTATAAACATTTGAAGTTAATAAAAAAAAACAAAGGTGAGGCTGGTTTAGGGGAGTTTAAGGGGCATCTGGCTTGGTATTTTAAGGATTTTGCTGGTGCTTCAAGTTTGAGGGCAAAAATTATGAACGCTAAAAGCTTTTCTGAAATTGAAAATATTATTAAAGCTTAAAATTTTTTGTATCGTTTTTTCAGAAAGTAGTATGAAAAACTTTTTTATTTATAAAATAATGTGATATAATTATTTTATTATGATTTTACATATAGACACATCAAATAATAAAGAAATTGTTGTTTTTTTGGAAAACAATGGTTTGATTTTAAAAAAGAAAAAAATGGAAGCCAAGCGTAATCAATCTGAGAAATTGTTGCCAGCCATTGAGGCGCTATTATTGAGCGCTAAAATTAACTTCAAAGATTTAGTAGAAATAAAAGTAGAAAACTCTGGCGAAAGCTTTACTTCTCTCAGGGTTGGCATTTTGACGGCTAATGCTCTAGCTTATGCTTTAAAAATAAAAGTTTCCACTGAAAATAAAAAAAACTCAAAAAAGCATGTAAAAAAATTTGATAATTTTAATATTGTGACTCCAGATTACAAAAGAAGTCTGGACATAGCATTACCAAAAAAACAATGAAAAAACAAACAACAATTTTTTTAAAAAATATTTATATTTCTTTTTTTCTTTTACTTTTTTCTTTTTTAGCCCTTCCGGTTGACGCTGCTACCTTGGCCCAAAGATTGTCTGGCAGGATAGTTTTACAAGTTGAAGAGAGCGGAGAGGCTTATTACATAAATACAGTAGATTTGAAAAGATACTATCTCGGCCGGCCGGCAGACGCTTTTAGCGTTATGAGATTTTTTGGTTTGGGGGCTACAAATAGCGATATAAACAATTTCTTGAAAAATGGTGCACGCAGTAATTTGTCGGGGAAGATACTTCTTCAGGTTCAGGACAAGGGTCAGGCTTATTATGTGAACCCAGTTAATTTACGGCTTTACTATTTGGGTCGACCGACAGATGCTTTTAATGTTATGCGACAACTTGGTTTGGGTATAAAGAATTCAGATTTAAACCAAATAAGTTTAGGCGTTCTATCAGCTGGTTCCGGTACTAATCCTACAAATCTTGGTTTAGTGGCTGGCCCCGGAGAAAAGCTGGTAAGATTTTCCTGGAAGTACAAAAATAAACAATATTATTTAGATCAAGTTTTTCTAGATAGCTTGTATAATGAATATAAAAACTCAGATAAAAATTATTATTATCCAGCCAATAATCCTCCTAGTAATTTGAGAGAAGCGTATTATGGTGTGTTTTTGAAGCAAAGAGACGGTGATGATTCGATTGACAAATTGCTCACCGATTTAAATAATCTTTCTAACAAAGAAGGTTACAACGAAGATGAATTTCTTGAGTTTGTTATGGCCTTTGTTCAATATATGCCTTATGATTTTTCCAAGGGAATAAATGATCCTCAGAATTTTCCCTATGAAACATTATATACCAACACCGGAGTTTGTTCCGACTTTTCTTTTTTAGCTGTTTTAATACTAAGAAAAATGTCTTATGGAGCAGCCGTCTTTGACTATCCAGACATCAAACATTCAGCGGCGGCCGTACTGTGTTCTGAAAAATCATCTTATGGCTCTGGCTATTGTTTCATTGAAACTACAAACTATTTTCCAATAGGAGTTTTCCCGGGACAACTATCCAGCGGACAAGCTGGTGGAAATTCAACTAATTGGGCCAATGTTTTTACTAATTCTAGCTTAGGAACAGTTGAAATGCTACAAAAAACTAGTGGTAAAATTTACAGGGGAATAGAAAAAACGGCCGATGTAGTCGACTCTATTATAAAAATGGAGAAATCATTAGTAGATAAAAGCAATGAGCTAAAACTAATTCAAGCTCAATTAAATCAACTTAGAGACGAGCTGAATCAGGTTTTGGCAGAGGCCGATGCCTACAAACAGAAAGGGGATTGGACGAATTATAACACTAAAATAGATGAATACAATGTTGCGGTTGCTGAATATAATAGTATTTTAGGAAACTATAGTTTAAAGCTCGAAATATACAATTTTGACGTTTTGTTGTTCAATAAAACCGTTAGTGATTTTTATCAGAATTAGCCCCTATTTATGATTGTTTTCAGGGCGACTTTGGTGTTTAGTTTATAATTGGTTATTTGTGTCTTAAGCAGTTTTATTATTGACTTAAAATAATAATTAATATATAATACTTTTGAGCTTAAAACATGGCGTTTTAGGTATTTTTATAATTTAAAATAATCATGCTTTCTTAATTTTTTCTTGTTTATATTTGGTTTTTAGCCGATTAAACAATATATATCTGAAAGCAGTAGGTGTTTATCGGTATTTGATTATTTTCAATGTCGATAAACCAAAAAAGAAAAATATGAATATTCCAAAATTGGAAGAAATGTTAAAAGCTGGTATGCATTTTGGTCATAGAACCAATCGTTGGCATCCGAAAATGGAGCCGTTTATTTTTACTAAAAAAAATGGTATCTACATCATTAATATTGAGAAAACTCAAGAGCAAATAAAAAAAGCTTTAGAGTTTATGATCAAACTTAGAAATGAGGACAAAATTATTTTGTTTGTTGGTACCAAGAAACAGGTAAAGGCTTCAATGAAAAAAATGGCCGAAGAAATAAAGTCGCCTTATATCGTTGGAAAATGGTTAGGCGGTCTTGTAACTAATTTTGCCGTTATCAAGAAGTCAATAAAAAAATATCAAGATTTATTAAACGACAAAGAAAGTGGAAAATTAGGCAAGTATACAAAGAAGGAGCAGTTGGATTTTGATAGAGAAACAAAAAGATTAGAGGAAAGAGTCGGAGGTTTAGTTGGTCTTACTCGTTTACCAGATGCTATATTCATTTGGGACTTGAAAGAAGAAAAAACAGCTGTAGCCGAGGCTATTTCCAAAAATATTCCAATTATTGCTGTTTGTGATACTAACGTCAATCCAGAGTTAGCTGATTACCCAATACCAGCCAATGATGATGCCACTAAAACAGTTGAATTATTATTGAATTGTATAAAAGATAATCTTTTAAATGCCAAAAATATACAATTAAAGTAATTTTTCTACTTGTTAAAAAATGAGTAATTTTATCTTAAATTTATAACAATAAAAATATGGAACAAATAAAAGAATTAAGAGAAAGGACTGGCGCTGGTATGGTTGATTGTAAAAAGGCTTTAGATGAGTCTGGTGGTAACATAGAAAAAGCTATTGAAATTTTAAGGAAGAAGGGAATAGCTAAGGCGGCCAAAAGAAGTGAGCGTGAAGCTGGCGAAGGTATAATAATAGTTTCTACTAATGATGATAAAACCGAAGCCTATGCCTTGGAATTAAATTCAGAAACTGATTTTGTGGCCAGAAATGAAAAATTTCAAGAATTAGCTGGAAAAATATTAGAGATAATAAAAAACAAAAAACCTGAATCAGGGGGCGATCTTTTGAAAGCGGAATTAGATGGATCAACGGTCGAAGAAAGTATCAGTAATTTAAGTGGGGTTATCGGTGAAAAGCTAGCCCTGGGAAGATTTTTCTTTGTTAGTGGTCAAACTGTCGCCGCTTACTCTCATTTGGGAGGCAAAATTGGGGTTTTGGTAGCTCTCGACCAAGCTGATAAAAATGAATTAGCCACTGATATTGCCATGCATATTGCTGCCGCTAATCCAAGATACTTAAATAGCGAGGAAGTGCCAAGCGAGGAATTAGACAAAGAAAAAGAAATATACAAGGAGCAACTATTAAAAGAAGGAAAACCAGAGAATATTATTGAAAATATCATGCAAGGTAAAGTTAAAAAATATTACTCTGATGTTTGTTTGCTTGATCAAGAATATATAAAAGATGACAAGAAATCGGTAAAAGATATATTAGGTGGAGTTTCAATATTAAAGTTCGTTAGATTATCTTTGTAATTTTTTTCGATAGAATATAAATTATTAAATAAAACGGACTTTAGTTCGTTTTATTTATATAAAAATAAATTATGAAAGTTGTTCAAATACAATTTGTTTCTTGGGATAAAAAATATAATTTTAATCCCAATAACATAGAATTAAAAAGAGGGGATGCTGTTATAGTTGAGACTGAATTCGGTCAGGAAATAGGAGAGGTTTTTGATTTTAGAGAGCTTAGTAATCAGGAATTAGAGAAAATTGAAGAAGAAATTAAACCAGTGGTGAGATTGGCTGACAGTGATGATTTAAAAAAAATGGTCACCGAAGAAGAAAAAGAGTCAGCTTTAGATTATTGTCGAAAACTGGTAAAAAAATATGAGTTGCCAATGAAATTGGTTGATGTTCATTTTTCTTTAGATAAAAATAGAATAAATTTTGCTTTTTATTCCGACAACAGAGTTGATTTTAGAAACCTAGTAAAAGATTTGAGTACTCATTTTAAGGGCATAATTCGTTTAACTCAAATAGGTAGTCGAGATGAAGCTAAAATGTCCGGAGACTATGGTCATTGTGGCAGAGGCTTATGCTGCAAGGGTTTTATGAAAGATTTTTGTTCAATTGGTTCTGAAATGGCAGAGGCTCAACAAGTATCACATCGTGGCAGCGAGAGAGTGTCCGGGATGTGTGGTAAGCTCATGTGTTGTTTGTCTTATGAATATGAAGGTTACGTAGAGTTATCAAAAAATTTACCAGTCGTTGGCACTCGAGTAAATGTTGATGGTCGTAGAGGAGAGGTATTAGGACATCACATTTTAAAACAATCCGTTGATGTTTTATTCAAGGGAGAAAAAGAAGGAGAAAACGATGTAGTGGTAGAAGTTGATATAAACAGGCATAAAAAAAAGCAATAGCATAAGAAGCAGGGAAAAATAGAAAAACCCAGGGTATTACTGGGTTTTTTTGTTAACAGAAAAGAGCTAATTTTTTCTACTAAGCATTTTATTGATTTCTTCCATTACTAATTCCTTTGCTAGCTTGATAGCTCTTTCGTCGGTAGCTGTTAACATTTTTATTAAAATTTGTCTGATTTCACCCACTAATGCTGGGTTTAAATCGTCGCTTTTTTCTGCTAATAGCGTTCTGGCTTTTCTAATAAATTCCAAAGTACTTAAGCCCGCTATATCTTCGTTGGTCAAGTGTTCCATTTCATTTGCTTTAAGCGGTTTATTTTGGTATAATTTCAATGAACTTAACTAAGTATAATTACATTTTTTTTAAAAAAAGTCAATACTTTTTTAAAACTGGTAAAAATTTTATGTTTGAAAATTTTTTTAGCAAAAAGAAAGAAGAGCCTTTTTTGAGTATTAGCGGATATAAGTTTTTCTTTAATGAAAAAAAAATTGTCGAATGTAAAAATGTAGATAGCGTGGAAGATATTAAGCCGTTGTTGGCAGATATTATTAATTCTCCTGAGTTTTATATAGTCAATGCTAAGGGAGAGGATGTTATTGGTGGTGATTTTGATAAAGTTAGGGAAATTATTTGGAATAATTCAAATAACAACAATGATGAAAAAATAAAGAAGATTAAAGACGCTTTTTCTCAAAATAAATTATCTTATTCTAGAATTCATCAACTATCTACAGTGCTTGATGAGACCGAAAAGATGAATATCGAGGTAGGCGACTTGAAAACAAAATTGAATCAACTAGAAAAAGAAAGAACTCCTGGCTATGATAAAAATATGCAGTACTCCATGATGGAAATCTCTGAAAAAAAAGATTTTATGAAAAAAATAGATGAAATAGCGGTTGAGCTTTATGAACGGTTGTAGATTTTCTCAATTATTTTTTTAAATAAATTAAAATTAATAAAAATTTATTATGTCAAAAAATTTAAACATTGCTATTAACGGTTTTGGTCGTATTGGTCGAGCTGTTTGTAAAATTATTATTGAAAAATACCCAAGCTATAAAATAGTGGCCATCAATGATTTGACGGATACTGAAACTTTAGCTCATTTACTGAAGTATGATTCTGCTTATGGAATTTATGATAAAAATGTTTCTGCTGATGAAAAAAACATTATTATTAATAGTAAGAAGATACCTCTTTTTTCCGAGAAGGACCCGACTCTTTTGCCTTGGGGAAAAATGAAGGTTGATGTTGTTCTAGAATGTACTGGTAGATTTACCAATAAAGAAAGTTTAAATTTGCATATAGAAGCTGGTGCCAAAAAAGTTATTTTATCAGCTCCAGCCAAAGGGGAGAGCAAAGTCAAAACTATAGTTATCGGTGTCAATGATGACAAGATAAACAAGGATGATAATATTCTATCTTGTGCTTCTTGCACCACTAACTGCTTAGCTCCTGTTACTGACATTATTCGAAAAAATTTTGGCATCAAGAAAGCTTTGATGAGTACGATTCATGCCTATACAGCTGATCAAAATTTAGTAGATGGACCACATAAAGATTTAAGAAGGGCTAGGTCAGCCGCCTTAAATATTGTCCCAACTACAACTGGGGCTGCCAGCGCTATCGCTCAAACCATCCCAAGTTTAAAAGGATTCTTTGATGGTTTGGCGGTGAGGGTCCCAATTGCCGTTGGGTCTTTGTGCGATACTGTTTTTCTCTTGAAGAAAAAGGTAAAGGAAGAAGACGTGGTTAAGGTATTTATTAAAGCATCAAAAGAGAAAAAATATAAAAATATAATTGAGGCTTCGAGCGAGCCGTTAGTTTCTTCTGATATAGTAAAAAATAGCCATAGTGCTATCGTTGATTTGTCGCTAACCAAGGTTGTTGATGGTGACTTATTAAAAGTTATTTCTTGGTATGATAATGAATGGGGATATTCTTGTCGCTTGGCTGATCTCATTTCTTATCTTAAGTTTTAGGTTTTTTTAAAAAAATTAAGTATGAAAAATATTCTAGAAAAAATAGAGAAAGCCAAGCTAATTGGCCGTGGCGGGGCATGTTTTCCGGTCCATTTAAAATGGATGGCAGTTAAAAGCTCTAAGGATAAAGTTAAATATATAGTTGTTAATGGAGCTGAGGGAGAGCCTGGTATATACAAGGACGGATATATTTTGGATAATCATTTGGATGATTTTTTATTGGGAGTAAAGACTGCGTTCGATTTTATTAAGGCAGAAAAAATTTATTTTTATTTGAATAAAAAGTATTACGATTCTTATAGAAACAAAATAACTAAAATCGCTAATAAAATTGGATTAAAAGATAAATTTATTTTTGTCGCAAAGCCTTTAAATTCTGGTTATATAGCCGGAGAAGAAACGAGTATCTTAAATATTATCGAAGGTAAAAATATTGAACCTCGAATTAGGCCACCATTTCCAACATGCAATGGTCTTTATGGTAAACCGACTCTTATTAATAATATTGAAACTTTTTATAATGTTTTTTTAGTTAGTAAGAATAAATTTAAAAACGAAAGATTTTACTCGATTAATTTTGCTCAAAAAAATAAAGGTGTTTATATTTTGTCAGATGATTTAAGTATTAAACAAATTTTAGAACAAACCAAAAATTATCCTAAGTATGATTTTTTTGTTCAAATTGGGGGCGATGCTTCAGGGGAGGTTTTAAATGGTAGCCAATTAGACAGAAAGGTTGATGGAGCCGGATCTATTACTATTTATAATTTAAAAAAACATCAATCAGAAAAACTGATTAAATATTGGCTCAGTTTTTTTAGAGACAATTCCTGTGGTCAATGCACTCCTTGTCGAGAGGGAACATATCGTTTGCATGAAATGTTTGAAAATAATGGGATGAAAATGAAGGACGACGTGAGGTTTCAGAATCTTTGCGATAATTTATTCTTGTCATCATTTTGCGCCCTAGGTAATGCTGCGCCAGTAGCCGTTTTGAGTTATTTAAAGAATGTTTATAAATTATTGTAGTAAACGCAGATTTTCGCGTTTTTGCATTATTTTTTAAAAAAATGATTAAAAAAAACAACAAAATAAAGATAAAAATAGATGATAAAATATATATTGCTGCAGATGGCGAAACTATTTTGGATGTGGCCAAGAGAAATAATATTTTTCTGCCAACTTTGTGTCATCATCCAGATTTAAAGATAAAAGCCAATTGTCGAGTTTGCGTGGTTGAAGTAAAGGGGTTGAAACGATTAGTGACATCATGCTCAACACCGGCTTGTTCTGGCATGGAAATCTTTACAAATTCGGAAAAGGTAAAACTATCTAGAGATACGAATTTAAAACTTATTTTTTCGGCTCATATTGAAAAATGTTCTTCTTGTACTTCAAAGTTTGATTGCAGCTTATTAGATTTGGCCAAAAGATATAAAATAAACATAGCTGATTTTAAAGACAGGAAAGATAAAAGAAAAACTTATAAATTTGCCAATTCAGTTGAGATTGATGGCAGTCAATGTATTGATTGTCGCAATTGCATTGATGTTTGTTCTAATGTTCAAAAAATAGGATATTTAAAAAAAACTGGTAAGGGATATAAGCAAGAAGTGGTTCCGGTGGATGACAAAAATATTGATTGTATTTATTGCGGTCAATGCGCTCTTCATTGTCCAGTAGCCTCGGCACAGGAACAGTATAATTGGGATGATGTGGAAAAAATTTTAGCCAACAAAAAAGGCAAAACCTTGGTTGCTATGTTTGCTCCTTCCACTCGCGTATCTATCGGGGAAATGTTTGGTTTGCCCTATGGTTATAATTCGAGTGGCTTGATGGTGGCTGCTTTAAAAAAATTAGGATTCGATCAGGTTGTAGATGTTAATTTTGGAGCAGATGTCACAACCATGGTTGAAGCTGGTGAATTATTAGAAAGATTGGCTAACAAAAAAAGCAGATTACCGATGATTACCTCTTGTTGCCCGGCCTGGGTTAAATATGTAGAATTTAAAAGACCGGATTTGATTCCTCATTTAACATCTTCTCGCTCTCCACAGATTCATTTAGGTGGAATCATAAAAACTTATTGGGCGGAAAAGAAAAAAATTAAGGCCAAAGATATTGTAACCATTTCGATTATGCCTTGTACTGCTAAAAAGTTTGAGTCAAAAAGGGAGGAATTAAAAATAGGGGGTAATTATCCTATAGATCATGTTTTGACTGTTAGAGAGTTGGCCTTTTTAATAAAGAAAAACAATATTGATTTTAAAAATTTAAAAAAGACAAAATCAAACGATATTATAAACGATGGTAGCGGGGCCGGTGTTATATATGGAGCTTCCGGGGGCGTTATGGAGTCAGCCCTTAGAACTGCCAATCATCTTGTTTGTAAGGATTCTAAAAAGGCTAAAATCTGCCATACTAGATTAGAATTCAAGGATGTAAGAGGTTTAAATGGGATAAAAGAGGCAAAGATTGATTTGGACGGTAACAAGCTTAATGTGGCCATAGTGAACGGAATCGGAAATATTGACGGAATACTAGATAAGCTAGGTAAATATCATTATATAGAGGTTATGGCCTGTCCTGGTGGTTGTATTGGTGGTGGCGGTCAAATCATACCCAGTTCAATGGAAATAGTTAAAAAGAGGATGGAGGGGCTTTACAAGAGTGATAAAAAGGAAAAAATAAGAACAGCCCATGATAACAAGGGGGCGATTGATGTTTTAAATTGGGTCAAGAGTAATGATTTAACAAAAAACGTTTTACATACTAAATATCGCAAGAGAGAAAGAGACAAAACTTAAGTAATAACAAGGCATTTTTGATTAAATAAAAAAGAACTAGGTTTATTTAGTTAGAATGTAATATAAAAATATGCAAATAATAGCCAGTATTTCAATTTTAACCAGTAATAGACAAAAGAATTCGCCTGCATTAAACAAGGTTTTAACAGACAGTGGTCACTTGATAATGGCTAGAATGGGAGTTAATGTTCAAAAAACTTGTACAGAAAGTTGTCCAGGCTTGATAATACTAGCACTGAAGGCTGAATCAGGAGAAATTAATGAATTGTTTGAAAAGCTAAACAAAATAGAAGATCTTGAAGCTAAAATTTCTATTTTTGAAGAGAAGTTTTAGTCTCTTGTATAAAAAATTTATACAAAAATAATATGATAAAAATATTAGGGAGAATTGAGCTGCCCCAAGAAAACAAGAAGGAAAGATACTTGGGCATAGAGGAGTCTGTTAAGATTTTAAAATTAGAATTAAATGGTATAAGTAGAAAGGTTAATGAGTCTTATGGGGCGATATTGGATGAGAGCGCTTGCCTAACCATGGACGGCCAAGACTTGGATTTGCATAATAAAGCTTTAAAATCAAAGGAAATGGCTTGGGCCAGTGAATCTGGGATGGATATAGAGGAGTGGAAAGCAAAAAGAGAAAGGAATCCGGCCAATATTGCCGAAATGGCCGTTACGGTTTTACTTCATAAACTAATTGGTGATAAATTTATAGTAGCCAGAGCCTCAAAATATGATGATTATGAACATGGTGTTGATAATGTCCTGATTGATAAAAAAACAGGGGCGGTTGTTTGCGGTTTTGACCAGGTCTTGGGAATCGGTAAAGATGACGGATCAGACAAAAAAAGAGACAAGATAAAGAATATACTTCTTAAGGGTGGCGCAAAATTAGAATACGGAGTTACCCTAGATGAGAATCAAAAAATAAAAAGGCAAAAAATAAAAAATATTCCTGCTTTTTTCTTGGGAATATCAAAGGAGGATTTAATGAAGTTGGTAGTTGATTTAAAAGAAAACAAAGAAAAGGAAGTCGGTGGAGAGATTTTGACCAAAATATTAAACTCACTCAAAGAACAACATCAAGCGGCTAAAAGCTTGTTGAATGAATTGATGGGCAGTAATAACGAGGAATTATTGAGAAATATTGACAAATTTGAACAATTGTTGGTATCATTAGAGGAGGGATTCTAAGATTAAGATTGTTATAATTTCTTATAATAAAAATAAAGAAGCTTTTTGGCTTCTTTATTCGTCATATACCTGCTTCAGTGGTATAATGAATTATATTTTTTATTAATAATTATGTTAAAAATTGCTTTAGATGTTTTAAATCAAATAGAAGCTAATAGTTTCGAAGCTTATTTAGTGGGGGGCTGTGTTCGTGACTTGCTTATGGGTAAAGAACCCAAAGATTTTGATATTACAACCAGTGCTTTACCAGAAGAAATTTTAAAGATATTTCCTGATGGAAGATATGAGAATAATTTTGGTACGGTTTTGCTTCCCGTAAAAAATGAACAAGGTAATACAATTTTGGTTTTAGAGATCACTACATATCGCAGCGAAACTGGATATTTGGATCACCGTCGTCCAGATGAAGTTGTTTTTGAAAAAGAATTAGATAAGGATTTATCTCGTCGTGATTTTACGGTTAACGCAATGGCCATGTGTTTGCCAAGTCAATCTAGCAAAGAAAAATATGGAGCCAAAAAGATAGAGATAAATAATCAAATTTTTTATTTGGTTGATTTATTCGGTGGCTTAAAAGATATAAAATTAAAAATTATTAGAGCCGTTGGTGAGCCTGTTGATAGATTCAAAGAAGACGCCCTTAGAATGATGAGGGCTATTCGTTTTTCTTGTCAGTTGAATTTTGAAATGGAACCAAAAACAGAAAGAGCGATTGTGAAAATGGCCGGTAGCATTAAATTTATAGCCAAAGAAAGAATTAAAGATGAATTAATAAAAATAATTAGCTCTGATTTTCCATCCGAAGGTATAGAATTTTTGAAAGTTACTAAGTTGCTTCAGTATATTTTGCCAGAGTTACTTTTAGGTGAAAAAATGCAACAGAATCATCACCATATTTATACAATTTTAAAACATAGTATTTTATCTTTGAAATATTGTCCCAGCAAAAAATGGCAAGTTCGCTTAGCCGCCCTTCTCCATGATATTGGCAAACCAGCTTCAATGAGAATGATTGATGGTCAAAGGACTTTCTACAATCATGAGTATATAGGAGCGAAAATAAGTAAGAAAATAGTTGATAGACTTAAATTTTCCA
Source organism: Candidatus Falkowbacteria bacterium HGW-Falkowbacteria-1 (assembly GCA_002840305.1). Classification (GTDB taxonomy): domain Bacteria; phylum Patescibacteriota; class Patescibacteriia; order Patescibacteriales; family UBA12465. The sequence goes on along the minus strand of PHAI01000002.1, from coordinate 176,764 downwards.
ACGAAGATGCTGACATGGTTGTTAATTTAGTAAAGAATCATATGTTTTATTATAATGCGGGAGAGGTAACAGCCGCCTCTGTTAGAAGATTGATTTCCAAGGTTGGCAAAGAAAATCTCAAAGATTTAATTGATTTAAGAGTGGCAGACCGTTTAGGGTCGGGGACTCCAAAGGCTATGCCTTATAAACTTCGTCACCTAGAATATATGATGGAAAAAGTGCAAAATGACCCTGTTTCTGTTAAAATGTTGAAGGTAAATGGTGATATTATGATAGCCGAATTGAAGATGGTTCCAGGCCCCAAAATAGGAGCTATTTTAGACGTTTTATTGGCTGAAGTCTTGGAGAACCCTGAACTTAACGATAAAAAGATATTATTGAAAAAAGTTAAAGAATTAGATAAACTAGATTTGGTTCAATTGAGAGATAAGGCCAAAGAGACTATAGAAGAGAAAAGAAAAGAAGAAGATAGGGATATCAAGAAAAAGTTTAAAGTTTAGAATTAATTTTAAAAAATATGAATAAAAAAATATTTATTTTATCAGTTTTGTTTTTATTAGTTTTTTTTCTTTCTGCCTGTACCAATCAGGAACCAAAGAAAATTGATTATTTGCAAAATGATTTAAGCCAAGATAATAATTTAATAAATAATAAACAAAAAAATATGATTGAAGTTAAAAAAGAGGATATGTTAAATCAGGAGATTCTGAAGAAGTATTCTCAAGTTGAGTTTGTAACTAGTGAGGGAAATTTTACCATTGAGTTTTATAATGAAAAAATGCCGATTACAGTTTCTAATTTTTTGAATTTAGCTGAAAGTGGATATTTCGATGGTATGAAATTTCATCGGGTGATTTCTGATTTTATGATTCAAGGAGGGGATCCCTTAACTAAAGATGACTCTCAATCTGCTTATTGGGGAACGGGTGGCCCTGGCTATGCTATAGCTGATGAGCATGTTGCGGGTTTGAGTAATTTAAAAGGGACTATTTCTATGGCTAATTCTGGACCAAATTCAGGTGGATCTCAATTCTTTATTAACGTTAAAGATAATACTTTTCTAGATTTCGATAAAGAACCATCAACCAGCAAACATCCGGTTTTTGGTAAAGTAATCTCTGGCATGGATGTAGTTGAAAAAATATCGTTAGTTGATACTATCCCGGGTGATAGACCAGCGACGCCTGTTGTAATAAATAAGCTTAATTTAAAATAGTTTTTTATGAAGAACATTTATTTAGATAATGCTGCTACAACCAAAATAGATAAAAGAGTTTTGAATAAAATGATGCCATATTTTGAAACTAAGTATGGTAATGCTTCTTCTATTCATTTTTTAGGACAAGAAAATGATTTGGAAATAAATGCTTGCAAAAAAGAAATTGCCAAAGTTATAAACGGGGAAGCAAATAACATTGTTTTTACTTCAAGCGCTACAGAAGCTAATAATTTGATAATTAAAGGTGTAATGAGAGCCAATAAAGACAAGGGAAAACATTTTCTGATTTCAATTATAGAGCACCCCTGTGTTTTAGCCTCGGCTAGGGAGTTGCTTGATGAAGGCTTTGAATTCGATTATATTCCTGTTGATAAAAACGGAGTAGTTATTTTGGAGGAGTTAAAAAATAAAATTCGTCCCGATACCGTTTTAATTTCTGTAATGACAGTCAATAACGAAATCGGAACAATCCAGCCAATAGTTGAAATTGGAAAAATTGCCAAATCAAAAAATATTTTTTTTCATACTGATGCTGTTCAGTCTGTGCCATACTTGAAGATTGATATTAAAAAATGGCAAGTTGATTTTTTGAGTTTATCTGGTCATAAATTTTATGGTCCACAGGGCGTTGGCATGGCCTACGTTAATAAGAAGATAAAAATAAAACCAATTATTGTTGGCGGAGGACAAGAGGATGGTCTTAGATCGGGTACTTATAACATGGCCGGAATTGTTGGTTTTACTGAAGCGCTAAAGATAAGCTATAAGGAAAGATTAGAATATATAAAAAAGGTTAAGTTTTTAAGGAATTATTTTTGGAAAGAGTTAAATAAAAAAATAAAAAATATAAAGCTGAATGGCTCCTTGAGAGATAGAACCCCAAACAATTTAAACATAATGTTTGAGAGTATCGAAGGGGAAGCAATTTTAATTGATTTGTCTCTTAAGGGTATTTATGTTTCTACTGGTTCAGCTTGTTCGGCTCAAAATTTGAAGGTTTCCTCGGTCATTAAAGCAATTGGAGTAAGTGATGAATATATGAACAGCAATATTCGTTTCACATTTGGTAGATATAACAACGAAATGGAAGTTAAATATGTAATCAAAAAATTAATTGAAACAGTTAATAGGTTAAGAAAATTTAGTTCGGCAAAGCATAGTTAAATTAAAAAAAGGGGTTGCTTGTGCAACCCCATGATAACGAAAGAGTACGACCCTATAACAGGGTTCGATGAATAAATTGGAAAATCGATAGCTAGCGATGATGTAAGACAACTTTTTGACAACTTTAATTTGTTTATTTAACCTAAGATTTTTTTGAGCTAGCTTCACGATTAAGTTGCATTTAAACTTGGATTTTTGCCCATTTTTGTTTAAATCAAAATCGTTTTCATCCTTCGTTAATTACATGTTAATATATATAAAAATATTAGTCAATAATTTTCGCCCCCACTTACATCGAGATACTTTGTACTTGAGTAGTTATAGCGAGATAAATATATGTCATTAAATTATAGTAAAAAAACATTAGATAATTTTCGTAATCCGAAAAATATCGGTGAAATAAAAAATCCTGATGCTACGGCAGAGGTTGGCAACATGGTTTGCGGTGATAAATTATTTTTTTCGTTAAAAGTAAAAGACGAAAAAATAAAAGACATAAAATTTTTGTCTTTTGGTTGTGCTTCCAATATTGCCACCGCTTCGGTTATGACTGAGATGGTCAAAGGTGAAAAATTAAAAGACGCTAAAAACTTTGATTGGAATAGAATAGTTGAAGAACTAGAGGGTTTGCCCAGGCAAAAAGTACACTGCTCAGTTTTGGCGGTAGAGGGTTTGAGAAAGGTTATATCTGAATATGAAAAGAAAAATAAAACAAAGCAGAAGAATTCAGAGCTTCCTAAAATTAGAAAAAATAAGAAAATAAAATAATAAAATAATATGGGCATGATTTATTTGTATATAGTAGTAGCCTCTTTTGTTACATCGCTTATTTCACTTGTTGGTGTTTTTTTTCTTGGTTTTTCGGTGAAAAAATTACAGAAAATTTTAATGTTTTTAGTTAGTTTGTCTGCCGGCACTCTTCTTGGGGATGCTTTTTTGCATCTTTTGCCAGAAGCTTTAGAGGAGAGTATGGCCAGTGGAAGCGTTAATAACGAAACGGTTTGGTTTGGCGTTTTGGCTGGTATTGTTATTTTTTTCGTTTTAGAAAAAATAATTCATTGGCGACATTGTCATATTCCTACTTCGAGTGAGCATGTACACACCCTGGGGGTCATGAATTTGGTTGGCGATGGTCTTCATAATTTAATAGATGGTATGATAATCGCGGGAGCCTTCTTGGTTGACATTCGCTTGGGTCTTGTTACTACCATTGCAGTTATAAGCCATGAGATACCGCAGGAAATAGGTGATTTTGGTGTTTTGATTCATGCTGGATATACAGTTAAAAAAGCATTGTTGTTTAATTTTTTTTCAGGTCTAGCATCTCTTTTGGGCGCTGTGTTGGCGGTGGCATTTAGTTTTTATTCAGATAATTTTATTGGGTTTATTGTGCCTATTGCTGCCGGTGGTTTTATTTATATTGCCTCCTCTGATCTTATTCCTGAATTAAAAAAAGAATGTGGAATATCGAAGTCTCTTCGCCAGTTGTTTGGTATATTTATTGGTTTGGCTTTTATGGTTTTAGTTAAGTTTATTTTTAACTAATCTTAATCAATTATGTTCGATAGACTCAAAGATCATTTTTTGAAATTTGATTGGATAATTTTTTCGGCAGTTTTTTTATTGTCACTTTTTGGTTTAATAGAAATTTATAGTATTGCTTTGGGGCAAGAAACAATAAGTTTGATAAACTTTAAAAAGCAGATTTTTTATGTTGTTTTTGGTGTTATATTGCTTTTTGTTTCTTCTTTTGTTGATTATAACTTGATAAAAAGCCTTAATAAGTATATTTACATATTCGGTGTTATTCTATTGATCGCCGTGCTATTTTTAGGTAAGACAATTAGGGGTACTACTGGTTGGTTCGATGTTTTTGGTTTAAGCCTTCAACCAGTTGAGTTTATCAAAATAATATTGATTGTTTTTTTGGCTAATTTTTTTTCTAATTCTACTTTCAAGAATCGGCCTTTTAAGAATCTGATTTTATCATTTTTGGGAATGTTTGTGTTGGTTTTTTTGGTTTTGCTTCAACCTGACTTTGGTCCCGCGATGATTATGGTTGCTCTTTGGTTTTTAATATTAATTTTGGCTGGTCTTGATAAAAAATATCTTCTTCTGATAATTATCCCTTCTTTTTTGTTGGCTTTTTTGTCTTGGAATTTCTATTTAAAAGATTATCAAAAAAATAGAATACTTACATTTCTGAATCCAGCGAGTGATTCGTTGGGTGAGGGCTATAATGTTTCTCAGGCTCTGATTGCTGTTGGTTCTGGCAGTTTAACTGGCCGAGGAGTTGGTTTTGGCTCTCAGTCTCAATTAAAATTCTTGCCCGAAGCTCAAAATGATTTTATTTTTTCGGTTATTTCTGAGGAATTAGGATTTTTAGGTTCTTTTTTGGTTTTGTTTATTTATTTTGTTTTATTTGCTAGATTTTTATTTTTACTTAGAAAGACAAAGGATGATTTTGCTATTTTTTTCATTTTAGGGTCCATGGTCTTGATTTTTATTGAAATGTTTATTAATATTGGTATGAACATCGGGATAATGCCAGTAGTTGGTATTTCTCTCCCGTTTGTTAGCTATGGGGGTAGCGCCACTTTGGCTAATTTTGTTTTGATAGGGATAATTCAAAATATCATAATCAGATCAAAATCTTAAATTATAAATTAATTAAAAGTTCAGAATAATATCATTATTCGCTTTTATTTTTAAAATTAAAATATATGAAAATTGAATTAAAGGCAGAGACAAGAGAAAAAAAAGAAAAATTAGATAAAAAATTTGTTGCTGCCGTTATTTATGGTTCGGGAGTTGAGAGTAAGTCTTTGAAATTAAAATTAAATGATTTTTTAAAAGTTTATAATTTGGCCGGTGAATCAAATTTGATCGAGCTAGAGCTTGAAGGCAAGAAGGAGAGCGTTTTGGTAAAGGATATTCAAAAAAATCCAGTTAAAGGTTTTATTACTCATGTTGATTTTTATCAGGTTGATATGGCAAAAACTATTACTACCGATATTCCTTTGGAATTTGTCGGTGAGTCTAAAGCGGTTAAGGAGTTGGGCGGAATGTTAATAAAAAATATAGATAGTCTGTCAGTCGAGTGTTTACCTGGTGATTTAACTGATCACGTTAGCGTTGATATTTCCGTATTAAGTGAATTGGGCGGTGCTATTTACGTTAAAGATATAAAAATATCAGAAAAAATTAAGGTTTTAAACCATGCAAACGATCCTGTTATTACCGTAGTTGAGCCAAGAGAAGAAAAGGTTGAAACTCCAGCCGAACTTCCTAAGGTAGAGGCAATCAAACAAGAAGATAAGAAGGACGAAAAAGCTTCAGAGGGAGATAAAAAATAGTTTTTATTTTAACTTATTTCAAAAATTAAAAAATTATGTCGAGATTTATCGCTAGTAAAAAAATAGCAATCTTTTTCTTGGCATTTTTTTTATTTGTTTTTATTGCTGATGTTTCTAATGCTCAAGAATTTTCATCACCTGATGATCCTTATTATAAGAATCAATGGTATTTGAAAAAAGTAGGGGTTAATTATTCTTGGGACTATCCGCTTAGAGGACAGGTCCCTGTTATTGCGATTATAGATTCTGGAATTGACATTGAACATCCAGATTTGATCAAAAACATTTGGAAAAATTCAGCCGAAATTAGTAACAATGGTATAGACGACGATAATAATGGCTTTATAGACGATATTTATGGTTGGAATTTCGTTGAAAATACTTCCGATCCGAGACCAAGATTGATTTCTAGTGCTAATGATGATGGTTTGAATCACGGAACTATGATAGCTGGCATTGTGGCGGCCACTGTTAATAATGACATTGGAATAAGTGGGATAGCAAATAGATCAAAAATAATGGCCTTAAGGTCGTTGGATGATAGGGGAGAGGGCAAAATTAGTGATGTTATTCGAGCTATCGATTATGCCATAAATAATGGTGCCGACATTATTAATCTTAGTTTCTCTGGCTCTACTTATAATCAAGCATTTAAAGACACTATTGGTAGAGCTCATAAAGCCGGTCTGATGGTTGTTTCGGCTGTTGGTAATAGTAATTTTAATTTAAATAAAAACCCAAGTTATCCAGCTTGTTTTGATTCCGAAGATGGCAAGAATGAAGTAATTGGAGTTTCGGCTGTCGATACCTTAGATCAAAAAGCTTCGTTTTCATCTTATGGTCTTAAATGTGTAGATATATCTGCTCCAGGTGTAAGTTTTTTTTCAAGTTCTTTCTATGATTTAGCAACTAAAGACTACGCAGAATATACTGGGTATTGGTCAGGAACGTCAATGGCAGCTGCAGTGGTTAGCGGGACACTCGGTTTAATAAAGCAAGTAAATCCTAAGCTTGGCAAGGAAGAGGTGGAGGAAGTTTTGTTTAAAAGTTCGGACAATATTGATCTTTTGAACCCTGGATACTCTGAAAGCTTAGGCGTCGGGAGGGTTAATGTTTTTAACTCTATTAGATGGGCTGATGAAAAGTGGGAAAATCTAAGTGGTAAATTTGTTGTTTATCCACAATCTGAAGTTAAATCTTACCAGTCAGAAGATAATATATATTCTCTAAAATTTACTAATCGCAAAGGGGTCGTTTCTAGTAGTTTTAATGTTTATGATGACAATTTTCACGGAGGAGTAAATGTGGCCATTGGAGATTTGGATGGTGATGGTATATCAGAGATTGTAACTGGTGCTGGTCAAGGTGGTGGCCCTCAAGTTAGAATATTTGATATTAGTGGCAATTTAAAAAGTCAATTTTTTGCCTATGATCAAAATTTTCGTGGCGGAGTAAATGTTTCCGTTGGCGATTTGGATGGTGATGGAATGTCTGAGATTGTAACTGGAGCTGGTCAGGGGGGTGGTCCTCACGTTAGAATATTTGATATGGGTGGTAATTTAAAAGGTCAATTCTTTGCCTATGATCAAAATTTTCGTGGCGGAGTGAATGTTGCCGTTGGTGATTTATATGGTGATGGTTTTGGCGAAATAATAACTGGCGCTGGCCCAGGTGGAGGACCACACGTTAGAGTTTTTGATTATCAGGCTAATTTGAAAGGTCAATTTTTTGCTTACGAAGAATCTTTTCGTGGCGGAGTAAAAGTGGCCGTAGCCGATATTTATGGAAATGAAACTAAAAACAAAAGAGAAATTATAGTTGCCCCCGGCCCAGGAAGATTAGCTGAGGTCAAGATATTTGACACTCTTGGCAAGGAGAGGAAAAAGATTTTAGCTTATTCTGAGAAGTTTAAAAATGGAGTTAATTTGTCGGTGGGCGACCTAAATAAGAATGGTTTGGACGAAATAATACTTGGCGCAGGGTCGGGCGGAGCGCCGCACGTTAGAGCTTTTAACGGTAAGGGAGAGTTAGTTGAATCTTTTTATGCCTTAGATGAGAAATTCTCCGGTGGCGTTTCTGCTACTTATATCGAAACTTATAATTAGTCGGTAATTTTGAATTATTGATTCAGTGGTACAAGACGAAATATGTTGATTTTTGTACAATAAAACTGTATAATAGAGTTAATACTTTATAAATAGCATTTAAAATTTATTTTATTATATGTCTCCAGTAATTTTTGATAGAAAAAATATATTAATTTTAGGCGGAGCTGGATTTATAGGCTCTAATTTGTGTGACGAATTAATAAAAGATAACAAGGTTATTTGCGTTGATAATTTTTCTAGTAGTAATACTAAAAACATAGAGCATTTGCTTCCTAATCCTAATTTTGTTTTTATAAATCACGATATAAGTCAGAAATTGGATCTTGAAAGTCTTCAAGAGCTAGATAAATTTAAAATTTCTTTTCAGGGGATACAAGAGGTTTATAATTTAGCCTGTCCGATGTCTGCTAGAAAATTTACTGAAAACAAAGAAAAAATAATTTTATCTAATTCGTATGTTATAAAGAATGCTTTAGATATAGCGTTAAAGTATAAGGCTAGTTTTTTACAATTTTCATCTTCTGTTGTTTATGGTTTGCGTCAAGATAATTCAAACAAAGAAAAAATAAAAGAAGATTATATTGGTAAGGTTGATTTTTTAAGTGAAAGAGCTTGCTATGATGAGGGAAAAAGGTTTGCCGAAACAATGGTCAATACCTATAGAGATGTTTTTAATTTGGACGCTAAAATAATCAGAGCCTTTAGAACTTATGGTCCTCGTATGGCGCTCAGAGATGATCAAATGTTACCAGATTTTGTTAATAATGCCTTAAATAATGATGACATAGTTATTTTTGGTGATCAAGATTTTTCATCATCTTTATGTTACGTAGACGATATAGTAGATGCTGCCGTTAAAGTAATTCGTTCTGATTCTTCTGGTCCATATAACGTTGGCTGTGAAACAGACACTAAACTTTATGATGTAGCTAAAAAGATCATAGATATAACTGGATCAAAATCAAAAATAGTTTTTGAACAAAGCAAACTCTTTATGTCTCAGCTTTTTATTCCTGATACTTATAAGATTAGAAACGATCTTGGTTGGATGCCGGTCGTTACTTTGGAAAATGGACTTAAAAAAACAGTTTTAGATCTTCAGGCTAGTAGGCAAATGAGAACGATTAATTAGTAATATTAGGACTGTTAGGGCTGTTAGGTTTTTTTCTTTTGTCATCTCGACTGAGCCATCCTGTGGATGGCGAACGGGGAGATCTAAAGCTCTTAATTATGGATCTCTCCACTCACTCGTCGCTATGCTCCTCATTCGGTCGAGATGACAAAAGGGAGCAAATATTTAAACAGTTAAAACATAATATTATGTTAAAAAGAAAATTTAAAAACAAAAAAGCCTTGCCACGTGGACGCGAAGCGTTTTTACGTGGCTTCACTCTAATAGAATTATTAGTAGTCATAGCGATTATTGGCATCTTGGCCACTTTAGCTGTAGTAGCTCTTCAACAAGCCAGGCAAAACGCCAGAGACTCTAAGAGAGTAGCTGACATGAAACAAGTCTCTACTGCTCTAGAGTTATTTTTTAACGAAAATGGTAGATATCCTACCTCAGATGAATGGAATAGCGGTTCTATCGTTTCTTCTTCTACGGGAGAAGTGTTTATGTACAACATTTCTACTGCTCCCACTCCAGCTGATGGAGACTGTCAAGCATCTAATACTTATGTATATATTCCACAAAATGATGGAGCTAGCTATACTATAGACTTCTGCACTGGCAAACAAATATCAGATATGCCAGAAGGGACAAAGCAGATGACCCCGGGTGGAATAATTGCTAGTGTTAATAGTGGTTTAGGTTGGGTTTGTGGGGATAGCGTTGTCTTTATGTATAACGGATCTCAAGTTAGCTATGGAAGCGTTTTAAATACTGAAACAAATGATTGTTGGTTTGATAGAAATTTAGGTGCATCACAAGTTTGTATTTCTTATGATGATTCTAATTGTTATGGTGACTTATTTCAATGGGGCAGGGGTGATGATGGTCATCAAATAAGAACAAGCGAAACTACTCTTATTTTAAGCTCTACAGATAGTCCTGGCCATGATAAGTTTATACTTAATTCAACCGATCCTTATAATTGGCGTGATCCTCAAAATGATAATCTTTGGCAAGGAGTTGATGGAGTAAACAATCCTTGTCCAACGGGATGGAGAGTCCCTACTCATGTTGAATTTGATGATGAAAGATTGACATGGACATCAAATGATCTTTATGGCGCTTATAATTCTCCTCTTAAGTTTCCAGCAGCTGGTGACAGGGAACAAAATGATGGCTATATAAACGGAGGTGGGGTGCATGGTCTATTTTGGACGTCAACAGGTTTGCCCCATACAACCCTAGGCTTTAATTTTTATGACATTGATGCAAGTTTAAATTATCCAGATCGTGCAGTTGGAGCGTCTGTTCGTTGTATTAAAAATTAATTTAATAATATTTATTTGCTTTATAAATTAATTTTTGTTATTATATAGACAGTTCAAATAATTTTAATATTTATTTAAAACATTGATTGTTATAGCTACCAACTATAATTTTTCATTAATTTGATTAATTTTTGAATTTTTACAATTCAAAAACTAAACTGCTTTAAATAAAATCAAGTGTTTTTCTGTTTAATCAGAAAAGAAACTAGATGGAACCGCGGGAAATCCCGTTCTAGTAATTAATTATTTTTTTATAAAATTTTTAATTATTGGAACGGGATTTTTTATTATTTATTATTAATTAAAAAAATATGGAAAACAAAAATGATCAAAAAAATGAATTAGAAATAAGTCGTCATTCTTTGGCGCATATAATGGCCTTGGCCGTTTACGAGATTTATCCTAATGCCAAGTTTGCAATTGGGCCCGAAATTGATAATGGTTTTTACTATGATATAGATTTCGGAGAACAAAAAATAGGGGATAATGATTTAATTGGAATTGAGAAAAAAATGAAGCACATAATTAAGCAGAATCTAAAGTTTTCTCGATCGGAATTAAGTATTGACGAAGCTATAAGCAAATTTAAAAAATCAGATGATGTTTATAAGCTTGATATTTTAAATGAGTTAAAGGCAGAAGGTCAAAAAGTTGTTAGTTTCTATCAATTGGGGAATTTCGTTGATTTATGTCGTGGCCCACATATAGAATCTAGCGCTAAAATAAAACCAGGGTCTTTCAAACTTGATAAGACAGCTGGGGCTTATTGGAGAGGGGATGAAAAAAATAAAATGTTAACTAGGATATATGGTTTGGCCTTCGGTGGTGCAGAAGAATTGGATAGTTATTTAAAAATGATTGAAGAGGCAAAAAAAAGAGATCATAGAAAATTAGGGCAAGAGTTGGACTTGTTTTCGATTAGTGAAAAAGTTGGTCCTGGTCTTATTTTATGGCATCCAAAATTAGCTAAAATTAGAGAAGCTGTTGAATCTTTTTGGAGAGTATTTCACAGACAAAGAGGCTATGATGCTGTTTATACTCCCCATATTGGTCGATCGAAACTCTGGGAAACAAGTGGCCATCTTGGTTTTTTCAAAGATTCAATGTATGCGCCGATGAACGTTGACGGAGAAGAGTATTTTGTCAAACCTATGAATTGCCCCTTCCATGTAGAAATTTATAAATCAAGACCTCGTTCTTGGAGAGAATTTCCTTTACGGTGGAATGAATTAGGGTCAGTTTATCGTTATGAAAAAAGTGGAGAATTAAGCGGAATGTTAAGAGTTAGGGGTTTTACTCAGGATGATGCTCATATTATTTGTCGAAAAGATCAGTTTGCCGATGAATATAGAGAAGTTTTGAAACTCAGCTTTGATATGTTTAAAATATTTGGCTTCACTGAAGTTAAGGGTTATTTAGCCGTTAGAGATCCTAAAAATATTGAAAAATACATGGGAGATAGTGAAATATGGGAGATGGCCGAAAAAACAATCAAAGAAGTAGTAGCTGACTTTAATATGCCTTATGAGGTCGAAGAGGGCGGTGCCAAATTTTATGGACCAGCATTAGATATAAAAGTGAAAGATTCTATAGGTCGTGAATGGCAACTTACAACTATACAACTCGATTTTAATTTACCGGAAAAGTTTGATATGACATATCAGGGAACAGAAAAAGAAGAAAGACCAATAATGATTCATCGAGCTCTTTTGGGTTCCCTGGAAAGATTCTTCGGGGTTTTGATTGAACATTACGGGGGGTCTTTTCCTTTATGGCTTTCTCCGGTTCAAGTAAAAATATTATCAGTCGGAGAGAAGCATATTGATTATTGTAAAAGTTTAAAGCAAGAATTTTTGAATAGAGATATTAGAGTTGAGATTGATGTTAACAATGAAACAGTTTCTAACAAGATTAGAAAAACTGCTTCCGAAAAAATTCCATATGTAATAGTTGTTGGTGATAAAGAGATAGAGGATAATATTTTTGCCGTTAGAAAGAGAGGAGAGAATAGTACTAATATTTTTTCACCCAATGATTTTTATGATTTAATTTTAAAAGAGATTGCTGATAAAAAATAGAAAATTTAAAAGGGCGCTCATTGAGTGCCCTTTTTGTTTTTAATATCGCCAGTGTAGGTTTTCAGGCAATATGTTGCTGATCCAAGATTTGGTCCTATTAAAGTTAAGTCTTCAATGGACACTATTAGTTCAGTATCGCCGAATCCCTTGATTGTTATTTTTTCCCATGGAGATTCAGCCTTAGAAATTTTAAAATCACTTATCGATATATCGGCCATATATACATCACCTCTAAAATTGACGTTTATTTTTCCCATGATCTCTCATTTTTAGTTGTTATGGTACGTTCTGTGATTATATCATATTTTTATTGAATTGTCAATATGGTGTTTTTGTTCAAAAAATGTTATATTTAACAAGTAAAGATATATTTAATTCATTACCATTTTATTGTAAATTCTTGTTTTTTCCCTTGCTTATTAGCTGGTAAATGAGAATGACAATAGTGGTCCGTAATCTTATGAAAAAATTAAATTGGTTAGATTATTTAGCATTAACGTTAGTGATTATTAGTGGTTTAAGCCTAGGAATGGTTGGTTTTTTCGATGTAAATTTGATTTCTTTTATTTGTTTTGATTTTGACGGCCTTACTTGTTTATCGCGCTTTGTCTACGGCTTAGTCGGTTTGGCGACTGTTTATTTATTGGTCCAGAATCCTTTGTGTAAGTGTAAGAAATAGTTTTATAGAAAGATAGATTAGCCTTTTAATCTCTGTTTTTGTTTTTTATGGTTTTAACTAACATGTTTTTTAAACTAAAATTTTCATCTCGTTACAAACAAATTGATTTTTTTAAATCTAATCCGGGAGCAGCTCAATCAGAGGTGTTTTTTTATTTGTTGAATAGAGCCAAAAACACTGATTGGGGAAAAAAATATAAATATAATTCTTTTGTTGACCAAAAATATTTTGTCAAATCTTTGAAATGTTTTCAGAGTCTTGTGCCTGTTTCTTCTTATGATGATTTGTCGAGTGAGGTAAATAAAATTTTAGATAAAAAAAAGGATGTTTTATGGCCAGGTGAAACAAAGTATTTAGCAAAGTCCTCGGGAACAACCGGCAGTAAAAGCAAAATAATTCCTATTTCTGACGAAGCCTTAAGTGATTGTCACTATCGAGGAGGGGAGGACGTTCTGGCTTCTTATTATAAAATAAATCCAGAGACTAATGTTTTTTTTGGTAAAACAGTTTCTATAGGTGGTTCTTTTGATAATAGTTTCAAAGAGTTAAACTGTGGTGATTTGTCGGCCATTCTAATGAAAAATATACCTTTTTGGGCCAAGCCTTTTAGGGCTCCAAAAATTTCGGTTGCGCTTCTTAATGATTGGGAGGAAAAAATGGATAAAATGGCCGAAGATATTATCAATGAGAACATAGTTGCCTTGGCGGGTGTTCCTTCTTGGACGTTATTAGTCTTAAAGAAAGTCTTAGATATTTCTGGCAAGAAAAATATTTCCGACTTATGGCCAAATCTTGAATTGTTTATTCATGGTGGAGTTAGCTTTGGACCATATAAAAAACAGTTTCAAGAAATAATTTCTAGTCCCAATATGAATTATTTGGAAGTCTATAATGCTTCCGAGGGTTTTTTTGCTTTAAACGACGATTTAAAGCGCGATGACATGTTGTTAATGTTGGATATAGGAGTTTTTTATGAGTTTATTCCCATAGAAGATTTTAATAAAGAAAATCCGAGAATTATCACCGTTTCAGATTTGGAACTAGGTAAAATTTATGCCTTGCTTATTTCGACTAATGGTGGCTTGTGGCGCTATTTAATAGGGGACACCGTAGAGATAACATCTACTTTGCCAGTTAGAATCAAAATTGCTGGGCGAACGAAACATTTTATTAATGTTTTTGGGGAAGAATTAATGGTGGGGAATACCGACAAAGCATTAGAGATAGCTTTAAAAAAGAATGACGCCATAATTAATGATTATACAGTTTGTCCTATTTTTATGGAGGGGAAAACTAAGGGCGGTCATGAATGGCTGATTGAATTTGAAAAATGTCCTATCGATATAAATAAATTTATCGTTGATCTAGACCAAGCTCTGAAAGGCTTGAATTCTGATTATGAGGCGAAGAGATATATGAATATGATTTTGAGCCTGCCAAAAATAAATATAGCTAGAAAAAATTTGTTTTATGATTGGCTAAAAAGCAAGGGTAAGCTTGGCGGTCAGAACAAAGTTCCGCGACTTTCAAACAGTAGGGACTATCTGGAAGAGTTGTTGGAGTTTAATTCTTGATATTTTATTGTTCATTTCTTTAAAAAATGGTATTATTTGATTAGTGATTCAAATAGTTTATAGTTCTTTTATATATTAAAATGTTTAACTAAAAAAGAAAGGAGGACAAAAATGAGGAATCAAGGAAAGATTAATAAGTTTTTTGGTATTGGAAGCGGAAAAAGTATAACAAAAAGAATGGTCGAGGATGGTTTTGACTTGGTTGAATCTAAAAGAATTTTAAAATTCTTTTATCTGTTTTATTTTGTAGAACCAAAAGATTTGGTCGTAAAACTAGCAAAAGACAATGATCAAATGTTTCAGGTATATTTTCTTAGAGAGGAAATTTATATAGAAGAAAACGGTTTAAACGTTAAAAGAGGTTATAACAATTATGATTCAGATTCTTTTCATTTTTTAGCGCTTGAAAATGATGTTCCGATAGGGGTTATGAGGCTTATAAAAATTCCCGATAAAGATTGGAATTTCCAAGGTTTGTATAATATTCCTGTTGGAAGCTATTTGTCTTTTTTGGATCTGAGAAATTTTTTAGAAATATCAAGATTTGGGTTTCTAAAGAATCACAGAGGGAATAGGCGGTATCTATTAAAACTTCTTCATGTTGCTCATTTGTATGCCAGGGTTAATAATTATGACAATTTTTGTGGAATAATGAGAATTGAATTATTGAATTATTTGCAGAGAATTGGTATAAAATTTAATTTTATTGGAGAGAAGTTTGTTTGTATGGATACCTGGAACATGGCTCCTTTTGCATCCTCTGTTGAAGAAAATATTTTAATAATAGAAAAAAATTTAAAAATTTAAAAACAAAAGGCTTTAGACTCTAAAAGAGTTTAAAGCCTTTAAAGAAAAACTATGCTCTCTTCTGGCTTGCTTTTAGTTTCTTTTATTCTAAATTCTTTATTGGGTTTTTATACTTTTTTTGAAAGACCAAAAAAGTTTTTGAATGTGGCGTTCTTGTTTTTTTCTTTAAGTGTGGCCGGATGGTCTTTCTTTACTTTTTGTTCTTTTCATTTTTTTCAAAAAATAATATATGCCGAGCTAGCTTTTTCTTCAGCTTCATTTATTATATGTTTTCTTCTTATTTTTTTGTTTGGTCTTGGTAGTGGTGCAGGATATAGAAAGTATTATTCTTTGTTTTTTTTAATACCAACTGTAATTCTAAATTTTTTTGTTTTTAGTGAAAAGATAATAAGTTCAGTTGTTTTTAAAAATGGGATAATGATTTCTGTCGCCGGAGAATATTATTCATTTTTTATATCTTATATTTTAACTTATCTGTTTTTTGTTATTTTTGTTATTTTTGTAAAATATATCAAAAATAAAGGGAGTGAAAGGTTGAAAATAAAATATGTCTTGTTAGGCATTTTTGCTTTTATTATTCCCGGGACGATAACTAATTTAATATTACCAGCCTTTTTTGATATAAGATCTTTGAACTTAGTTGGACCGTCTTTCTCCGTTTTTATGCTTGCCTTTATTTCCTACGCTATAGTTCGATATCGTTTAATGGATATTTATTTTGTATTTAGGTTGGGTACGATTTTTACTTTTTTGCTTTTTTCCATTACCTTTATATATGTTTTGTTTAGCTATTTACTCTTTAGTTTATTTGAAATCGGCCATCCAGTAGATTTGATATTGTCTTCATTGGTGATCACGATAAGTTTCTCACCTTTGAAAAGATTTATCGAATTTATTACTGATAAGATATTTTTTAAGCGACATTATAAATTTGATGATGTTCTTGGTAAAATAAGGAGGCAAATTCATTCTTCTGGTTTGGATTTGGATAAGAATTTAAGCGCTGTTAACAATATAGTAAGTTCGGTTTTGAAGGTCGAAAGAGGCATTATTGCGATTTTAATTCCCAAGGATCATTTTATTTCAAGACAAATAATTGGTGGCGATCAAGGCGAAGTTGAGATTAAATATAACAATCCAATGATTAGTTATTTGAATGATTGTCGAGATGGTGTCTTGGATAGAGATGATCTTGAAAGGCGTGACTGTAAAAACGGTGACGGTGTAGATATAAAGACCAAAAAAAGCATATTAAAAGAAATGGACAAAATGAAAATTTCTTTGGTTGTTCCTATTAATTTAAAGGGTAAAATTATCGGAGCTTATTTACTTGGCCCTAAAAAATCTAATAATGTTTTTAATTCTAGAGATTTAAAGCTTTTGAAACATATTGTTTGGGAGCTTAGTTATGTCATTGAGAATGCCAGATCTTTTGAAGAGTTGAAAAGATTGGACGAGGCAAAATCAAATTTTATTTCAGTTGTTTCTCATCAGCTTAGAACTCCTGTTACTATTAGTCGATATAATTTAGAGTTAGCGCTGGATAACTCCATCGATAAGAAAGAAAAGCATAGTGCCATAGAGGATGCCTATCAAGGAGTACTTTTTTTCGGTCGTCAACTTGATCAATTGTTGTCAGTTCTAGAAATTGAAGACAAAAAAATGAGTGTAGTTAAGAATGAAGTTGACATGAATTTGTTGTTGAATGAATTTGTAAAAAGAAACAATGGTTTATTGAGTAGTAAAAAAATAAAACCGCAGTTTAAATTTGACCTTATAAAAGCGAAGATAAAATGTGATGTTGGTAAAATAAATAAAGTTTTAGATATAATTCTTTTGAATTCTTATAATTATACTAACGTTGGTGGTAAAATTGTTATGTCTTCCGAGCTTAAGCAATTTAATAAAAAGAAAAATTTTATATTTTCTATATCTGACTCGGGCGTTGGCATAAAAGAAGAGGAGAAGCCAGAAATATTTAAGAAATTTTTTAGAGGATCCGAAGCCAATATTATGTCAACTAGCGGTTTTGGTTTAGGTCTTTTTATTGCCAAGAAAATAATAAAAGCTCACGGTGGCCATATTTGGTTTGAAAATAATAAGAAAAAAGGAACAACCTTTTCCTTTTCTTTGCCCGTAAAGTAGTTTCTAATACTTGCTAAGTCTATTGCTATTTTTTAAAAAATAGGATATAATAAAAATGTTCAAAACAAGACTTCATTCTAATATTCTTGCACAAATAAAAATGTTCGTGAGAATTAGATAAAAGGGTCGACTTGTTTTTATTTATTTGTATAAGAATATTTCGTATGAAAAAATTATTTGTAGGCAGTTTGCCTTTCGCAGCTACTGAAGATGAATTGAAAGATTTGTTTTCTCAAGCTGGAACAGTTGAGTCAGCCATTGTGATTAAAGACAAAATGACTGGTAGATCAAAGGGTTTCGGTTTTGTTGAGATGTCTTCTGAAGAAGAAGCTCAAAAAGCAGTTTCTATGTTCAATGGATCTGATTTAAGTGGTAGAAATATCATTGTAAGCGAAGCTAGACCTCAAGAGGATCGTCCTCGATCTAACTTTGGTAGATAAAATTTATTTTCTTTATATAATAAGAAAATCCTTGAAACAGCCCCTTTTAGGGGCTGTTTCTGTATTTGTATAATAATTTTATAAATGATAAGATATAATTATAAATCGATATAAACTATGACTTTAGATATTTTAAAAGAGGCTTTAAATGGTAAGCCTAATTTTAGATTAAAACAATCTATAAAATTGGTCTTTCAGGATTTGATAGAAGATTGGAATGAAGCTTCTGTTTTTTCTTTGGATTTGAGAAATGAATTAATTGAAAAAGTGTCTTTAAAAATAGAAGCTGATATGTTTTTATCGGATGACAAAAAATCAGGTAAGGCAATAATCAAACTAAAAGATGACTTGAAAGTGGAGACGGCTTTGATGAGTCATAAAAATGGCAGAAATACGATTTGTGTTTCATCTCAGATCGGTTGTCCTTTGGCTTGTAAATTTTGTTCTACAGGTCAAATGGGATTTAAGAGAAACCTAGATCATAATGAAATTTTGCTTCAGGTTTTGTTTTGGAGTAGATATCTCAAAGCTAGAAACGAGAAAGTAACCAACATAGTCTTTATGGGTATGGGGGAGCCGTTCTTGAACTACAACAATGTTTTCTTGGCAATCAAATTTTTAAATGATAAAGATTTTTTTAATATTTCCAGTAGAAAAATTTCTATTTCAACCGTTGGCCTAATCAGGGAAATAAAAAAAATGGCCGGAGAAAAATATAGAGTTAATTTAGCGATATCTTTGCACGCATCTAACGATAAAACGAGAAACAGATTAATACCCAATGCTGAAAGTGATTCTATAGCTAAAATTTTAGAAGCAGTTGATTTTTATATAAAAAAAACAGGGCGCAAGGTTATGTTTGAATATTTAATGATTAAGGATGTAAATGACAGCTTTAAGGATGCTAAAAGTTTGGCGACTTTGATGAGAAAACCTCTTTATTTCGTTAATCTTATAAAATATAACGAAAACGGAGCTTTTAAATCGTCAGATGATAAAATTATCAAGAATTTCAAGAATATATTACAAAAAGAAAAAGTAGAGGTTATTGAAAGATATAGGATAAATCAAGACGTTCTTGGCGCCTGTGGTCAGTTAGCGTTGAAAAACCCTATAAAACATAAGAAAATTGTCAATTCCAATGAAACTATTGACATAGTTTGAATCTTTGTTATAATAACAAGTATTAACTGCAGACAGTAAGCTTTTGGTTCCTAGAGGAGTGCCAAATGTAAGACTTACCGAGGTTTTAGCTAAATTTTTATTTTGTCTAAAATTGTATCTGCATTAAAAATGCGGATTTTTTATTTATTAATAATTAAAATTTAAATATTATGCCAAAAAATAGAGAGCAGAAAAAAGAAATATTAGAAAATTTGGGTGATAAGATTAGTAAATCTAAATCGGTTGTTTTTGCTAGTTTTGATGCCCTAGGAGTTAAAGACAACGAAGAATTAAGAAAAAATTTAAAGAAAGAGAAAGGTGAGTATTTTGTTTCAAAAAAGACATTATTAAACATAGCCTTTAAAAACAGTAATTTCCCTGATTTAGATATCAAAAACCTTCCTGGAAGAGTAGCGGCAATTTTTGCCTACGAAGACGAAGTTTCTCCTGCTAAGGTTGTGCTTAATTTCAAGAAGATTAATAAAGATAAGATTTCTTTCGTTGGAGGTATGTTGGATGGAAAGTTTATTAGTGGTGATGAGGTTGAAAGCTTGGCTAATTTACCAAGCAAAAAGGAGCTTTATGCTCAAATGGTAGGGTCTTTAAATGCGCCTATTTCTGGTTTCGTTAATGTTCTTGCCGGAAATATTAGAGGTTTGGTAAATGTTTTGAAAGCTATCAATGAAAAAGAGTAATTAGTTTTTAAATAATAATTAATAATATCCATTCTTGCTATTTTATAGTTTGAATGCGACAAGTAAAATTATGTCAGAAGAAAAAAAGACTGTAGAGGTTCCAGCTAAGTTTCAATCTTTGGTAACTGAGATTGAGAAAATGAGTGTTTTAGATTTAGCTGAATTAGTAAAAGTTTTAGAAGAAAAATTTGGTGTTTCTGCTGCTGCTCCAGCCATGATGATGGGAGCTATGCCAGGAGCTGCCGCTGCTGCTGTTGAAGAAAAAGATAGTTTTGATATCGAAATCACAGAAGGCGGTGCTAGTAAAATAGCCGTTATCAAGGTTGTTCGCGAGATCACTGAAATGGGATTAAAAGAAGCCAAAGACTTAGTTGATGCTGCTCCTAAAATGGTAAAAGAGGGTGTTAAAAAAGAACAGGCTGAAGAAATTAAGAAAAAATTAGAAGAAGCTGGAGCTAAGGTTACATTGAAATAATATTTATTTCTTGTTCTATAAAAAAAGAGGGTCGCTTGACCCTCTTTTTTGTATGCTCAGAATTGAAGTATTTTATAGTATCATGTCTATTTCGTAAACAAGGTTATTGTTTAGTATATATATTTTTTTGTTAGTTTCATCTATTGCTATATCTTTTAAATTATCAAATTTATCGGAGGAATATTGATTTATAAAAGCACCGTTGTCTTTGTAGAATACAATTATTCTGTTTGACTCTATTATATAAATATATTTTTCGCTTAATCTAACGAACTTAGGATTATTAATCGCAGGGTCGACCATGTCTAGCTCAAAAGATTCTTTGTTTCCACTCAAATATTTAAATAGAGAGCCGTTATTGTCCAAAATGTATATATCATAGTCGATGGCTATGGATATCGGGTCTTTGGCGTTGTCATCTTTTATCCAGGCCGTAGGAGCTATATATTCATCACCAGATTTGCTATATTTGAATATTTGCTTTTTTTCTTTGTTCAATAAATACGGTTTATTATTATAAGTGTCAAAAGAAGATACGTTTGAAAAATCTTCAGCATTTAGTTTTGTATAGTTTATTTTACCATCCAGGTTAATATCTATAAAATATTTGTCGTTTAAAAAATAAGAATTTCCTGCCTGGTCTTTATTCGATAATATTTTTTCAGATTTTATGAGCTCTGATTTGCTTAATTCAGAGCTTAAACCATTGCTGGTATTTACTGAGTAAATAGCGCCATTTTTAGCGTCGGCGACATAAATAATGTTGTTGGAAACTGACATAGAAGACGAATAAGCTTCGTTGTTTAGAACTGATAGGTTTGACAATTCTTTCGGTTCTTCTATTTTTACCATTTTTCTTATCTGATTAACTTGATCTTCTAATTTTTTTTCTATTTCAGATAGATTATTTATTTTGCTTTTTTCTTTGTCGCTCAAAGAGTCTAATTCTGTTTTGAGTTCGTTTATAGTTTCCATCGATTTAATTTCATCACCGTATAGTAAAAAAGAATCTATCTGACTTTGTTTTTTGTTTATGGATTCCTCGATATAAGAAATATTTTCCTCTTCCACCACTTTTTGTTCTTTATTTTTTTTAAAGTAGAAACTGCCGGCCAAAAATAATAGTAGAGCAACCACTAAAATCGCAAGTATTTTTTTTGACTTATTCTTTTTGGCATCAGAGTCAATAATCATTTCTGGTAATACCTTGGCCTTTTCATGATTTTTTTTATTTTTTGCTATTTTTCTAAAAAGAGTTACAAAAATCCTGAATATGTTGATTTTATTTAGAATTTTTCCAAATGAATCACTAAGTCTTTTTTTGTCTATGCTTCCTGTGTTGGTTAATAATTTTTCAGTTTTATTTTCGGATTGATAAAGATAATTGTTCTCCGGCCTAAACTCAGGTTTATTCTCCATTAAAGAATTATTTTTCATTTTTTCTTCTAACAGGCAGTTTTTGATTAGTAATCCAGAAAAATTTGAATAGGTATTTATTTCCTTTAAGGTATTTTTAATTTGTTCTTTAGCTCCTTCTATATTTAGCTTGTCTATTATTTCTATTAAATCTTTTCTTAGGATATACTCTGACAGGGAAGGATTGCTCATTATAATATATGAGTTATTAGGGATTTCTCCGTTAATAATGGAAGAAAAGATTTTCCCTGTTTTATATTCAGATTCTTCCTCGTAGCCATCGTCTGGATTAATATCACTTATTTCGTATTCATTTTTTATTTTTCTAAGCAAAAAGGCTTTGTTATGGCCAGAATTTGATAAATAAATCTCACCTTCATAAATCAGAGCTACGCTGACATTTATTTTTCCAAGGTCAAAGTTTATTTTTTCTTTATCTATATGGTCTAAAAGGTCTTTGCCGGTTTTGACTAAGGCTGATTCAAAAAAGGCCTCTATTTTTAGACTGCTTAGACCTTCAGACAGGGTCATCTTGTCGTTTGAGTAGTAGTTTCTTTTGAGTGACTCTATTATTGTTTCGTTAATTTTGTGTCCATATTGATCTGGCTCGTTTATTTCTAACAAAACAAGAAGATGTCCGAATTTTGACTCTGCATTTTCTATTTTTTTTGCCTGTACTAAACTTTTGCCTGGGTTGTTGTTAATATTTATACTGGATATTTTAGTAAACATATCAATTTGACAAAATTTTATATTTATTATATAATTATTAAAAATCTGTTTTTAGTATGATTTTTAATTAATAATTTATAAATTTAATAAGTTAATATTATGTTAGAAAAAATTTTTGGTTCTAAGGCTAGGGTCAAAATCTTAAAAGTTTTTTTGATGAAGCCAGATGAGAAATTTTATATTAGACAGTTGGCTCGCGACTTAAAACTACAAGTCAATTCGGTTAGAAGGGAGTTGAGTAATTTAGAAATTTTTGGGCTTCTTTCCTCTGATAATAATAACATAAAATCAGACAATTTGTCCAATGTTTTGGAATCAGACGAAAAAGAAGTTGTTGGGAGTGAGAAAAAAGACCCTGAGGGTCTTGAAGATGACAAAGAAAAAAAAGCCCCCAGCATTAAGGAAAAGAAATATTATTGGGTTAATAAAAACTTTATTTTGTTTTCAGAGATGAAATCGTTGATAGTGAAGTCACAAATATTGTCCGGGGAAAATTTTATAAAAAAATTAAAAGCTGTTTGTGATCCTAAGTTTATATTGTTGGGTGGCATGTTTTTAAATAACGATGGAGCACCAACTGATGTTTTGATTGTTGCTGATGTTGAAAAAAGCAAGCTGCTGAATATTATTCAAGATTTAGAAGCGGAAATGAATAAGGAGGTTAATTTTACTGCCATGGATGAAAAGGAATTTAAATACAGACAAGAGGTAGCTGATGTTTTTTTGCATAGTGTTTTAAATAATAAAAAGATAATTTTGTTAGATAAAATCTTAAATATTAAGAAATAAAAAAATGAATAATTTTTCTGAAAGATTTGAGGAAAATTTTGCTAACAATAGGCGGGGATACTCCATGGGAATCGCTAGGGTTTTTTTAATTTTAATTATTTTTGTGGCTTCTGTTTTGCTTATATCTTCTCTTTTTTTATTTTCCAAAGTTAAGAAAATTTATCTTGGCATTAATTCTGGCCAAAAAAATATAGAAGAATCGTTAGTTTTGTTTAAAGAAGGCAATTTTTCTGGAGCCACTTTGAGTGCTAAAAAATCTAACGATGATTTTTCTTCTGTCTTGACGGTGGTTGAGGAATTAGAGAGTTTTTTTATAACAAAAAAGATCTCTTTTTTTAGTGAAAACATTGAAGACTTTAAATATTTAGCTAAAACTGCCGAAACCCTTAGTCGTTCAGCTGAAAAGTCTTTTTTTATAGCTCAAGAAGTTGAAGATATTGTTGCCGGCAAGAAGTTTGATAGTTTTTTGGAGTTTGACGAACATGAAAAGTACCGTATCTTAAAACTTCTTTATGAAAATTCCCCTGATATTAATGGAATTAAGGCCAATATTGACCTTTCTCTTTTGTATTTAGACAAGGCCAAAGATAATAGATTCTTGAATTCCTATGACGATAAAATTAATAAACTTAGAGAATATTTGGTCTTTTCTTCTGACTTTTTGTCAAATTTAAGCTCTTTTTCTGCGGTTATTCCAGCCTTGACCGGTTATCCGGAATCATCCTTTTATTTAATTATATTACAAAACAATAACGAGCTTAGACCTACTGGAGGTTTTATCGGAAGCTATGGAATAATGGAAATAAAATTGGGAGACATTGTGAGATTGGAGACTAATGATGTTTATCATTTAGACATGCCTGCTAGTTTGAATAAATCTTTTAGCGTTGCGCCTCCAGAGCCAATTAAGAAATATTTAGGGGTTGATCGTTGGTTTTTGCGCGACTCTAATTGGTCTCCCGATTTTCCGAGTAGTGCTAAAAATATAAAGTGGTTTTATGAGCAAGAAATGTTGGCAGCTGGTAGGTCTGAAGAGTTGGTTGATTTATCTGGCGTTATGGCTATTATTCCTAGACTCATCACTGATCTTTTATATATAACCGGGCCCATTGAAGTTGAAGGTAAACAATACGATAAAGATAACTTTATCGAGGCGCTTCAATATGAGGTGGAGATGGCTTTTAGAGAGGAAGGAGAGTCTGAATGGAACAGAAAAAACATCATTGGTGATATAGTTAAAGAAATAAAGGTAAAACTTTTTAATATGCCTTCAGATAGATGGCAGGAGCTTCTTGGGTTGTTTGAACAAAATATAGAGAGGAAAGATTTCTTGGTGTATTTGTTTGATGATTATAAACGAGGTGTTTCCTCTGGTTTTAATTGGAGCGGTGAAATCAAAGATTCTGATTCTGACTTTTTAATGGTGGTTGATGCCAATTTAGCTGCTTTTAAAACTGATAGAGTAATGGAAAAGAAGATCTCTTATTACTTAGAAGAAAAAGGACAAGTTTTGAATGCAAAAGTGAGTATTAACTATAAAAACAATGGTTGGTTTGACTGGCAGACAACTAGATACCGAACATACACCAGGGTTTATGCTCCCTTAAGTAGTAAACTATTAAAATCTTCAGGAATGAGCTCTGACAACTCTTTTGTTTTGACTGAAGATAATATTAGTAATCCAAAAACATCTTTTGCCGGCTTTGTCTCTATTGAGCCCGGGCAAGAGAGAGTTTTGTCGTTTGAGTATGAATTGCCAAAAAACGTTGTTCAATTATTAAAAGATGAAAAATATTATTTATTGAGATTGCAGAAACAGCCGGGTAATAACATCTCTGAGTTCAAAGCAATTTTTAAATTTGAAAAAGAGATAAAGAGCATTGAAGCACAGGGCTTAGTTGAAATTAAAAACGGTAATGAAGTTCATTGGACCAATAACCTGGATAAAGACTATGACATTAAAATATTTTTTAATTAAATGATATGGGGAATAGTATCTCTTTAAAAAAGTATTACGTTTTGTTGTTTTTTGTTGCGATATTTTTGCCGTTTTTATTTTTAGCCGAAGGTAATTACGTTGTTTCTGCTCTAATTTTAGGAGCGGTTCTTTTGTTGACATTTCTTTTTTTGAAAACAGAAATAGGTTTGTATTTGATGGTTCTTTGCTTGCCGTTTATTGAGCCAATTTTTAGTTTTAATTTTTTAGAGATTCCCTTGATAGATTTATTGTCACTTTTTGTTTTGGGCGCCTTTGTAATTAGGGAATTTTACATTTTACTTTATAAAAAAGATCGAGAACCGGTATATTTTCCTCTAGCGCGTTATTTTTTCGCCTTTTTTGCCATTTGTCTTGTTTCCTCTCTTTTGAGCCATAATATTTTAGGTTCTCTTTGGTACTCATTTCGTTGGGTTTTGTTTTTTTATTTAGCTTTTGTGGTTGTGCCCTTTAATCTTATTAAAGATTTAAAGGTGTTGAAAAGAGTTTTGGTCCTAATCTCTTTTGGTGGTTTTTTGGTAGCCGTGATGGGATTTTTTTCTTTATTTTCTCAAGATTGGGCTGATTCTTTCTTTCGTGTTCAGCCCTTGACAGTTTTTAACAACTGGATTTTTGGTGATAATTATAATTTGTTGGCAGAGTTTTTGATTATTTCATCATTTCTTTCTTTGTCTTTGAAGTATTGGTATAATTCTTGGCGGTCAAAAAGATTGATAAATATTTTTTCTTTTGTCCTTCTATTAATGGCTTTTTTTACTTTCGGTAGAACGGCCTGGATAACAATTTCTCTTCAGCTATTTTTGTATTTCTTTATTTATCTTTTTTTTATCAAAGAAGAAAGGCCAAATTTGAGAGTTTTTCTAATTCCATTTATTGTTTTTTTATTTATATCATCACCATTTTTAATAAAGATGGTTTCATTGCAAGAGGCTAATGTTAGTTCTACTCAAAACAGAATGTTGTTAACCGATATTTCTATTAAGGCTTTTTTGAATAAACCATTATTCGGCTATGGTAGTGGTAATTTTGTTTATTTGGTTTCTAATAATATTAGGTTTACTTCTAAGTATGGCGACCCACTTGATTCTCATGGCGTCTGGCAAAAGGTAATTGCTGAGAACGGTGCCTTGGGTCTTCTTAGTTTTGCTGTTTTTTTATTTTTTGTTTTTAGAAAAATGTATTTAGGTGTTTTAAAAAATAAAGAAGATTATTTACTTCTCCTGCCTTTGTTTGTGGCCTCTTTCGGGGCTTACTTTTACCAGTTTTTTAATACTTCATACTACAAGGGGCGCGTTTGGATCCCTATAGCCTTGACTTTGGTGGCCGTTTTTTTAATTGAAAACAAAAACAAAATTAAAAAAAATGAATAATACAAAAATAAAAATTTTATATATAATACCTTCTTTGTCTTCTGGCGGGGCAGAGAGGTTTGTTTTGGATTTAATTTGTAACTTGGACAGGAACATTTTTGAACCTAATTTGTTGATGTTTAATGGAGGTGGTTTTTTTCTAGATGATTTGAAGCAAAGTAATATTGAGTATAAGATTTTAAATAAGAAATATAAAATCGATTTGCTAAATTTTTGTAGGATTTATAGATATATAAAAAAAAACAAACCAGACATAGTCCATACTCAATTGGGCGGAGATGTTTATGGTAAAATAGCAGCCAAGTTGGCTGGTATTAAGAAAATAGTATCGACCGAGCAAAATGTTAACGATAATGATAACAAGCTTATTTCTTTTTTAAAGAAAAGAACGGCTTGCTTCTCGAATAAGGTGATAGCTATTTCAGAGGCAGTTAAAAGCGATGTTATTAAAAAATATAATATTTCTCAAGATAAAGTAGATTTGATTTATAATGGTTTAAATTTATCTAATTTTTCTAATATTTCTAAGGTGAAGGAAAACGGGGAGAAGATAATCTTTGGTTCCGTCGGTCGTTTAAGTGAGCAAAAAAATTTTTCTTTACTTTTTAAGGCCTTGTCTAGTTTTAAAAATAAAAATTTTGAATGTTTAATTGTTGGTGTTGGCGAACTAAAAGGTCAATTAGAGCAAGAAATTGTTGATTTAAACTTGCAAGATAAAGTTTATTTATTGGGCGAAAGAAAGAATGTGGCTGATTTTTTGTCCAAGCTTGATTTTTTTGTTTTACCATCTAAGTGGGAGGGTTTGGGCGTTGTTTTACTAGAAGCAGGAGCACTTTCTTTGCCGGTTTTAGCATCGGCTACGGGTGGAATTTTGGATGTTATTAAGGATAATAAAACCGGAATCTTGTTTGAAAATGACAATCTTGAAGATTTGATTGACAAATTGAGTTATTTTTTTGATAGGAATAATTATAGCGATTTAAAACTTCTAGGTACAAATTTGCATGATTTAATTTTGGATAAATTTGATATTAAAAAAATAAGTAAAAAGTACGAAGATATGTACTTAAATTTGAATTAATTTATTTAAAAATATGAGGATACTCCAAGTAAATAAGTTTAATTATATTAGAGGGGGCGCGGAAAAATATTTTATTGATTTGTCTAAAAAGTTAGAAATAGAAGGGCATCAAGTTGCGATTTTCTGCATGCACCATCCTAAAAACAATCCAAGTCCTTGGGATAAGTATTTTGTTTCTAGAATAAGTTTTAACGAGAAAAAACTAAGAGATAGACTTTTGGCCCCCGGTAGGATTTTATATAGTTTTGAGGCTAGGAGAAAATTTAAAAAAATAATTAAAGATTTTAAACCAGACATCATTCATGTTCATAATATATACCACCAATTATCTCCTTCAATATTGCCAATCGCTAAAAAATTCAAGATCCCAGTAGTAATGCATTTACATGATTATAAGTTAATTTGCCCTAATTATCAGCTTTTTACTCATGATAAAATTTGTTATCGTTGTAAGGGGCAAAAATATTATAATTGCCTTAGATTTTCTTGTTTTAAAAAATCTTTTTGGCAAAGTTTATTGGCGACCATTGAAATGTATTTTCATCATAGCATTTTGAATATTTATAAAAAAAATATTGATTGCTTTATTGCTCCTAGCCAGTTTATGAAGGAAACGGTTGTTAGCTTTGGTATTCCGGGCGAAAAAGTGTTTTTGGTTTATAATTTTTCCGAAGAATCATTGGTTAAAGAAATTAATAAAGGCAAAGAAGATGACTATGGGCTTTATTTTGGGCGCCTTTCGGGAGAAAAGGGAATTGATGTTTTGCTTAATTCGTTGTCATTTGTGAAGAATAAAATTAATATTAAAATAGTTGGAGCTGGCCCAGAAGAAAAAAATTTAAAAGATTTAAGTAGTCAATTAAATTTAGAAGATAGTGTTGATTTTGTTGGACCAAAGTTTGGCTCTGAATTGTTCGATATAGTTTCTAAGGCTAAAATGATTTTTCTGCCCTCAGTTTGGGCCGAAAATATGCCCTTGGTACTTCTTGAGTCACTTTCATTGGGGAAGATAGTTATAGCTTCGAAAACCGGTGGATTGTCGGAGTTAATAGAGGATAAAAAAAGTGGCTTTCTGTTTGAAAACGGGAATTATAAAGATTTATCTGAAGTAATAGACTCTGTTGATGATTATGATTTGAACAAGATAAAAAGCAAGGCCAAGGAAATTAGCGATAAATTAAATATTAATAGTCATTTGGAGAAAATATTAAATATATATAAAAAGTATGTTAAATAAAAAGTTAAAATTTAGTTTATTCTTTTTTCTTTTTTTCTTTTCTATTTTGTTTTTGAAAAATGTTGAAGCCTCTCCTGATGTTTTTAACAAGTATTTAAATATTTCGAACAAAAGTCCTAAATTGGCTAATATTTTTTTAAGTTGGGAAATGAGTGATGAAGATTTGCAAAAATTAGCCCAGTGGGATTTATTAATATTGGACATGGAATATCAAGTAAATAGCCCCGAGAAAATATTAAAGTTAAGGCAATTAAATCCTAATATAATTATTTTGGCCTATATTAATTCGCAAGAGATAAGAAATGATGTTTATCTTTATGAAAACTTAACCCTGAGAAGAAAAATGTTTGAAGCTATACCGGAATCATGGTATCTGAGTTTTGATAAGAGTAAAATAAGTTTTTGGCCTCAAACTTGGATGCTTAATTCTAGCAATCTTGGCCAAAGTTATGACGGTAAAAGATGGAATGATTTTTTGCCAGAATTTGTAGATTCCGAAATAATTTCATCGGGACTTTGGGACGGAATATTTTACGATAACTTATTTGACTCTATAGATTGGCTAAACAATGGAAATATTGATTTAAATGGTGACGGACAAAAGGAAGGCGCCACTCAAATCAATGATGCTTGGCGAGAAGGTAATGTCAAAATGCTAAAAAAAACTAGAGAATTAATTGGCTATGACTATGTAGTCTTGGCCAATAGTTCATCTTATGAGCCCTATCATAAATATTTAAATGGTCGAATTTTTGAAAATTTCCCACTACCCTTTAAAGGGGATGGGTCGTGGCAAAGTACCGTAGATTCGTATCTATCTATTTACAATATTAATGTAAACCCTAAATTTTATATATTTAATAGTACTGAAAACAATTTTTCTGATTTTTCAAAAATGCATTTTGGCTTGCTCAGTTCACTTTTTTTCAATGATGTTTATTTTAGTTTTGATGCTAGTGTTTCAAACCATGGTCAAACTTGGTTTTATGATGAATATAATCTTGATTTTTCTAAGCCTAAAAATAATGCTTACAAAATAGATAATAACATTTGGCGTAGAGATTTCGAATATTTTTCTATTCTATTGAATCCTAACGATTATCAGTTCGAATTTGATTTCCCCGATAATTTTAAAGAAATTTATTCTTGGTGGAACGATAATCAAACAAAAATAAATCTTGGGCCCAGGGAGTCTATTATTTTGGAGCCACAATTAAAAATTTATGATACTTATTTTAGGAATAAAGCTGAATATCAAGCTTTTAATTTTTTAGGAAAAAAAGTTTACACTTCCTACAACTTAATCAGTGATGATTTTTCTGATGGCGAATTGATTTCTCAAAATGAAATTGGGTTTAATAAAACTATCTTGCTTGAAAGAGATTATGAGATAGACTCTAATAATAATGGATTCCTGGAAATAGTGGAGGGTTCTTTGCTTAGAGATAAGTCATTAGTTAAAATATATAATCATAACAATAATTTAGTGGGTATTTTTAGGGCCTTTCCTGATCAGTTTAAATGTGGAGTGAGAGTGGCCGTTGGGGACGTTGATGCTGACGGAAAGCCAGAAATAGTGACCATGCCTTATTGGGGCGGTCCTCATGTTAGAATATTTGATTTCTTTGGTAATTTAGAATATGAGTTCTTTGCCAAAGATAAAAATCTAAGAGCTTTTTATGATCTTAAATTAGTGGATCTAAATGGTAATGGAAAAAAAGAAATATTTATCAATTCTTATTAAATAATATTTAGAAAGAGGGGGGGGGTGACGAGAAGATAAAAGGTGACAAAAAAGTATTTTTATTGTGTAGTTCCTTATTTCTTTGTTATTTTTTGGGTAAATTTATAAAAAGCCCTTTTTATTGGTTTTTTGTTGGTATTGACATTTTTTTTAATATGTGCTACAATACCAAGTTAAATTAATATTTTATAAAAAATAAAGAATTTAATGTTTTTAGATTGATAAACATTGAATTAAAATAAAAATATGAAAAAAATCAAAATAGCATTGTTAGTCTTAGTTTTATTTGGTGGGGTAATTTATTTTACTTCTAAGCCAGCTAAGACTAAATTAAAGTCTTATTATTCGGGCGACGCTATTAATTATGAGCAAGATTTGATAGTTGCTTCAACTGATAGCGAAAGTTTAGAAATTTTTAAATTAGAGAATGGTGGTTTAAAAAGAAAAATGTATTGGAGACCATTTGATACTAGATTTAACAAGGACGATAGTTTTTACGGTGTAAAATTGAATATTGAGAATGGTCGTTTGTATGCCTATGCTATTTCTGGCTTTACTCTTTATAAATATGATATTTCTGACTTGGAAACATATATTCTAGTTAAAGAGGTTAAAAATACTTATTGGGAATGGTATAACAGAGTTGATAAATTTGGTGACAATATAGTTACTATAAGTGCTAAGGGCGTGAAGGTTTGGAGTAAAGATTTGGAGACTATAGACAGTTATGATATTAAAAATGACACTTCTTATAATATTTCTTCTGCTGGTAATCAAAATTTAATTTTTAATTTGAAAGAGGATAGTAATGAAATTGAAATTTTTGATAAAAATGAAAGAAAAGTTTCCAAGAAATTACAATTAAATTTTTATGGTGATAAAAACAATCGTGGAATTTATTATGATTCTTACGATGATTATATTTATTTTGCAGATGATCTTTCTGTTAAAAAGGTTACTTTGAATGGAGCGCTTAAGGGAACGTTTGAACATTCAGGTTTTCCCGGTTACGATGTCTCTTCTTCTGGAAATGAATATTTATATTTTTCTAATGGTTTAGGAATTGTAAAAATAAGAAAGTCAGATATGAGCGTTATTTCTTCTCTTAGAACTGGTGGAGTTGTTGCTCCCGAAGGATGGGCAATGGGATTAAAAGTTGTTGCCACTTATGACGGTGAAAGGGCTGTTGTTTTTAATAATTCAAGTATCTTAGTTCTCGGCTCTAATTTAGAGGTTTTGGGACACTTTGAAGCAGGATTAGACGACAAAGTTTATGCTAAAGAAGATTTATATCTAAGTTTGAGCTCCCCAAGCATTAATAGCGGTACTCAGTTTGAGCTTAGCGGAGGTGGTTTTTTTCCGAACGAAGAATTGACTGTTGATTTCTATAATCAGAAAATAAAGGTTAAAGCTGATAATGACGGCCGTTTTTCTAAAGTATTAAATGGCCCTAGTCTAGAGAATAGTTCTTCTCGTGACAAAGTGGTTACCCAAAGTGTTAAAAACGGTTTTGACGTTAGAGACATCTCGGAAAGAACAGATGTTAAAGTAAGTGGTGGCCAATCAAAACTTACCTATAGTACTAGCTTGGAAATAAGAGAGACCGTGTTAAAATAAAATTAATTTTTAAATTTTGAAATAACTATTGAAATAATTATATGGAATTGAGTAACTTATTAAAACAAAAAAGACAAACCTTGCTTTCTATTTTTCTAATGTTTTTATTGCTTGGTGCTATTTTTACTTTATTGCAGGACTTTAAATTTGGAGCCAAATCTCAAATTTTGGTTATTCAAGAGGGTTATGGCAGGGTGGATCCTTTCGCTGTTTCACGCTCCGTGGAATATTTATCAGATTTATTTTCTAGAGTGGTTTATTCTAATTCATTTTTTTCTTTAGTTTTGGATTCTGGGTTTGATATTGATCGTAGTTATTTCGGTGAAGATTCTACAAAACAGATGAAAAAGTGGAAGAAGACTTTAAGTGCCAAGAGTGTTGAAAATTCAGGCATTATAAATATTTCAATTTATCATCCAGATGCTTATCAGGCTAAACAAATAGCCTTGGCGGTCAACAGCGTCCTTATGACTAAAAATCAAAATTATCAAGGACTGGGAGACTCTGTGAAAATAAGTATTTTGGATCAACCAGTGGTGTCTAAATATCCAGTTAAGCCTAATTTAATTTTTAATGGTTTGTTTCTGATTGGTTTGAGTTTATTTTTCGGTTTAGTTTATATCTATGTTTTTCCAGAGGAAAAATATAGTATAAATTTATCTAGAAAAAGGAGAAGTAAGAAAATGGATACTACTAAAGGGTTAGAAAGAAAAACGGAACTTAAGAATGAGGTGGGCGGAAACGAAGATGGGGAGATTGATTCAGATGTGGACGATTCTGGCAGTATTAATAATATTTTAGAATAGAGTATTGACAATTATTATTATTTATTATATAATATTAGGTTCTTTGACAAAAATTTTCCAATTAGTTAACAATCAAGATTTTTTCACTTGTTTGGAATAGTTTTGATTGTTAACTAAAATAAATAGGAGGATTATAAAATGAAAAAGATAATATGTCTTTCGATTTTTGGTCTGCTGACTTCAATGTTGTCAGCCCAAGACATGTCAGGAGCGTTAGATCTTAAAAATAGCTCGTACACCACCTTTGGTGACAACTGGGGTTTTGTTTATGGAGAAGATTCGGTGAATGTTTTTAAGACCGGTAAAGGTTATTTTAACCTTACTGAGTTTAATGTTTTTTTGCCGGAGAGAAGTCCTGATTATCGTTTAGGAATTTCAGCTCTTTTTTTGATGGGTAAAGATGGTTTGTCTCAAGTGTTGCCAAGGGAGGATCAAGGTTATAATTACCATTACAGAGTAGGTACTTATAGCAAAATTGGGCTAGGAATGATAGCTCGTTTTGAAGATCTTATTCCGGGCGAAGTATCCATTGGGGCTGGAGTTTTGTACGAGAAAAGTAAATTCGACATTAATAAATGGTCAGGAGATCAAATTATTAGTTATTCGGACGATATTTCTCGCTTTGGTTTTTCTGCCAAATTAGGAGTGGTTGTTTCTGGTAGAGAAGACCAAGCTTGGTTGAAAAAAACCGAGGTTTCGGCTTTTGGAGAATACTTCCTAAAACCTGACGTAGATGGTTTGTGTTTCGATTATGGTGCTGAATTAAATATTAATTTAGTCAGCCTATTCGAAATTAGCAAATTCTATGTCGCACCAGTTTTAGGTGCCGCGATCAGAGAAAATCCTATGTTTAGCTTGGGAATTTCCCCTATAATTTCTGGTGGGATAGCAATATCCTCAAAGAATATAAGGGCTGATTTGTTTAAGCTGACATACCAACGCCGAATTTATTGGCAATCATCAGTTCCATATTCGGGTATCGATGGGATCTTTTTCTCTGTTAATCTAGGAGCCTTCCTGGATTGGTAGAAAAAAACAACAAAAAATACAAAGGGGAAGTTTAACACAACCCCTTTTTTTATTTTTATTGACATAGTAATTAAAATGTGTTATAGTCAAGTTAGTACATTAACCCAAGCAAAAACAGTCTAAATTATGAAAAAAGTTCTCTTTATTTTTTTACTATTAGGATTTTCGGCCGTTAGTTGTTTCGCCAAATATCCGGGTGATATTAACAAAAGAAACAATACGCAATTTAAAGTCGTGAAGGCAAGAAAGTCGTTGAACACGATTAGTGCCAAAAAGACTAAGAGACATTTCTTTGAGGTGGCTGCCAAGAGAAAGTTTAAGGGCATACTTTACGATGACAAGAAACGAACCAGAAAAAGGGCCAGCGGAGAACTGATTCTTCAATGTCCAGCTATGGGTGCGAGAAGATAAAGACAAGAAGATAAGAAAATTTTTTTCAAAAACGGAGGCTTGAAATGAGCCTCTTTTTATTTTATAAGTATTTTATTTATGACAAATATAACAAAAAAACGAAGCTTTTGTCTCGTTTTTTTGTGAGTTTGTCCCTGTTGTGGATTTATTTTTTTTCTGAAGTTACTACGTTTACTACCTTTCTGCTTACCATGTTGCCATCAAATTTCTTTACCTTTTTTGTTTTAAATTTAACCGTACCATTTTTAACAGAAAATAAAGTGTCATCGCTTCCTTTTTTGACATTTGTGCCGGCAATATATTTAGCGCCTCTTTGGCGAATTATTATTGATCCAGTTTTAGCAGATTGTCCATCAGAAAGTTTCACTCCAAGTCTTTTGCTTTGTGAATCACGACCGAGGGTGGTTGATCCTCCAGCTTTTTTGTGTGCCATAGTATTTTTAGATCATTTTAAATAGAAGATAATTAAAATGATTTATTTATCGTTAATTAATCATACTAAGATAATATAACAAACTTATTTTTGCTTGTCAATTGTTTAAATATATAGTATAATAATATCAAATTTATAAAATTATAAAGCTATAAAAGTATATAGCACAAATCCATTTAATTCTGCCTTTTTGAATTATTTTGATTTTTTGCCTAATATTTTGTAGCCATTCATTTATGTCAATAAAAGTTGATCAATCAAAGTGTATTGGTTGCGGTATGTGTGTAAATATGTGTCCAAAAGTTTTTAAGATAAATTCTGCTGGAAAGTCAGAGGTTTTAAGCAATAATGACGTTGATTGTGCTAGAAATGCAGCTAATAGTTGTCCTGTTGAGGCTATTAAAGTTGAATAAAATTATGCCCGAAGATTTATCTAAAAAAATAGAACAAGAAAGAATAAAGATTGAAAAGCCATCTTTAACGGATAACGATTTTTCTGCAGAAATAGAAAAGATCGAATCCAGTATTGAGAGGGAGGTTTTAAATTTTGAGCAAGAAGAAAGTGCGAAGCCTATTGAAAAACAGGGAGAGGCCTTTAAAAAAATTAGTAAAACCCCGAAACCAGTAAGTAATGAGGAAAAAGAAAGAGAAAAAAAAATAGAAGAGATTCTGTCCGATGGATTGAATGATGTTTTTTTAGGTATGAGTCCCAAAAAACAAAAGGAATTTAAAGAAGAGGGCGAAAGAACCATTTCTCATATAAACAAGCTTTTAAGCAAAACCAAAATTAATGTTGAAAAGATAATAAATTTAATTAAGAGATGGCTTAGCGTCATTCCAAAGGTTAATAGATTTTTTTTGGAGCAAGAAGCAAAGATCAAGACTGATAAAATAATAAAATTGAAAAAATAATCTTTATGAATAATGTTCAAAGTATTAATTTAGAAAACGTTAATTTTTCTAGTAGTTTTTTGTTTTATTTTTATTTCTTAGTTTTTGTTGTTTTTGTAGTTCTTGCTTTTTTGTTGTTAAGAAAAATTGTTAAACACTTTAATGTTAGAAGTAAAAAAAGTGATCAGGCTATTTTTTTAGTTAGACTTCCAAAAGAGAAGCCAGCCGATCAAGATAAAGGTGAAAATATACAACAACTTCAGGAAGAAATAGCTAAAGGGGAGACGATGTTTGCAAGCATTGGTGGTCTTAGAGCTCAAAGAGGTTTCTCTGCTTGGTTTTTTGGTCGTGATGATAATTTTTCGTTTGAAATAGTTTCTAGTAAAAATAAAATATCTTTTTATATAACTGCCCCTAGGATTAGGGCTCTTTATTTAGAGCAACAAATACATGCACATTATCCCGAGGCCTCAATAGAGGAGGTTGAAGATTATAATATTTTTAATCCTCAGGGTATTATTACTGCTGGCTATTTAAAATCTCAAAGAAGTTTCATTTTCCCATTCCTTGATTATACTGAGATGGATTCCGATCCTATGAATTCCTTGATAAATGTCATGTCTAAATTAGAATCGGATGAAAGTATAGCGGTTCAGTATGTTGTTAGAAGCGCTAAGAAAAAATGGCACAGAAAAGTTAAAGAAGCTGTCTTGAGAGCTCACAAAAATCAAGATGTTAGTGAAATTCTTAGAATTAGTGGGTCTTCTTTTCATAATGCTGTAAACTTCTTTGTCTATGATATTATTTTGGGGATGTTTGATATGGGAAAACCAGAGAAGGGGCCAGAAGCGGAAAAGAAGCAAAAAGAATTGACTGAAAAAGAAAGAGAAATGTTAAAAAAAATGGAAGAAAAAAATGCCAAGGCTGGCCTGGATGTTAATTTAAGGGTTGTTGCCAGCACTAAGAGTCAAGAGAAAACTAAAATATATTTTGATAATATATCAAATGCTTTTAGTGAGTATACTTATTATGAATACGGGAACTCCTTTAGAAAGGTAATCAAGGGCGATCAAGAAAATATAATAAATGATTTTATTTACCGTCATTTTATTGAAAGCCAAAGTTTTTTATTAAACACCGAAGAGTTAGTCTCAATGTATCATTTTCCTTTGTCGCATACTGAGACGCCAAATATTGATTGGTTAACATCAAAAACTGCTCCAGCTCCAAACAACATTCCAGAGGAGGGAGTGGTCTTGGGTTTCAATTTGTTTAGAGGTATAAAGAAAGAAATAAAAATAAAAGATATTGATCGTCGTCGTCATATGTATATTGTTGGTAAATCTGGTACCGGTAAATCTGTTTTGTTAAACAACCTAGCCATCCAAGACATTCAAAGAGGAGCAGGTGTTTGTGTAATGGATCCTAATGGAGATTTGATAGAAGATATTTTAAATAGAATTCCGCCAGAAAGAGCCGAGGATGTTATAATTTTTTCACCATCAGACATGGAGAGACCTATTGGTCTAAACTTGTTGGAATATGATGAAAGATATCCAGAACAAAAGACTTTCGTTATTAATGAAATGATTGGTATTTTTGACAAGTTGTATGATCTAAAGGCTACTGGTGGTCCGATGTTTGAACAATATATGAGGAATGCTTTGCTTTTGATAATGGATAGTCCAGAAACAGGGTCTACTTTAATGGAAATATCAAAGGTATTAGCTGACGAAGATTTTAGAAGGATGAAGTTGAATATGTGTAAAAATCAGACCGTGGTTGATTTCTGGAGAAAAGAGGCCGAGAAGGCCGGGGGAGAGGCCGCACTAGCCAATATGGTACCATATATAACCTCTAAATTGACGCCATTCGTCTCTAACGACATGATGATGCCAATTATTGGACAACAGAAAAGCGCCTTCAATTTTAGGGATTTAATGGACAATCAAAAGATTTTAATGGTCGATTTGCCTAAGGGCTCTATAGGTGAAACAAACGCTTACTTATTGGGCATGATTATTGTTGGTAAAATCTTAATGGCAGCCTTATCTAGAACTGACATGCCAGCAGAACAAAGAAAGGACTTTTATCTTTATATTGACGAGTTCCAAAACTTTACCACTAATTCTGTTTGCCAGATACTTTCAGAGGCTAGAAAATATGCCCTGTGTTTAAATATTGCTCATCAGTATATAGGTCAACTTAGTAAAAACCAAGATACAGAAATAAAAGATGCTGTTTTCGGTAACGTTGGTACCATGGTCAGCTTTAGAGTTGGATCTGAAGATTCTGAATTTTTGGTTAAAGAGTTCGGACCAGTATTTAATGAATATGACTTGGTGAATGTTGGTAGGGGTGGCTTTGTTAAGCTGTTGGTTGATGGTCAAAGCACTAGACCATTTTCTTTACAAACAATTTGGCCTTTAATGGGAGAATTTAGAGAAGGGATGTCAAAAAATGTTAGACAGTTAAGTCGATATAAATATGGTCAAGATCGCAATATAATACTTAGAGAAATAGCTAGTCGAAATATTGATTAAAAAGTAGGACAATGATTGAATATTTTTATTTCAAATCCTTACTGCTTGGTATAATACAGGGGTTTACTGAATTTTTACCAATTTCATCAACTGCCCATCTTTTAGTAGGTGCTCAATTATTAAAAATGGAACTTAATGATTTTACAAAAAGTTTCATTATTATAATTCAGCTCGCCTCTATCTTAGCGGTTGTTTTTTTGTATTGGAAAAAAATTATTAATAATTTTTTGTCTTATTTTAAAAAGATATTAATAGCTTTTATTCCGACGGCCGTCTTGGGTTTAGTTTTTTATAAGATAGTAAAAAATTTTTTTCAAGAAAGTTTTTTAATAATTTCCTTGGCTCTTTTTTTGGGTGGCATAGCAATCATTTTTTTAGAAAACTATTATGAAAATCGGAAAAAAGCAGTAAAAAGTGTAGAGCAAAAAGATTTTATTGATGAAATTAGTTATAAAAAATGTTTTTATATTGGTCTTTTTCAATCTATAGCGATGATACCAGGCGTTTCTAGGTCGGCCGCTACTATTTTTGGTGGTCTTTTTTTGGGAATAAGCCGGAGAGCTATTGTTGAATTTTCTTTTTTACTTGCCATCCCTACAATGGCCGCTGCCTCTGGTCTTGATTTAATTAAATCCGGTTTTAGCTTTAGTAGGGAAGAGTTGATATTTTTGATTATTGGATTTATAGTTTCGTTTTTAGTAGCAATAGTTTCTATAAAATTTTTACTTAATTTTATTAAAAAAAATAATTTTAAAGTTTTTGCTTGGTATAGAATTTTAATAGGGCTATTGATTTTTTTTACTTTTGTGTTAATATAAACGGTTCTGTAAAATAATAGTAATTTAACATAAAACCAAAATGACGAAAAAATGAAAAAGATTGATTATTCTCAGTGGGCTTTTATTTGGGACCTTGACGGAACCCTTATTCAGACTACAGAAGACGGTGTTAAAAGAGTCAGGTTTGTTTGTGAGAAAGTTGGCTTATTGCCAGAAAAAATTCCCGACAATCAAATGTTTAGAAGGCTTTGGGGAATGCCTTATGTAGAGTTAGTGATAAAGGTTTCCGACGAGCTGTCTTGGGGCAAACAGGACTTGATTAATTACTGGAAAGAAGAAAAAAAGTATAAGTATCCTAAACCGAAAAAATTTGGTTACATTAACTCTGGTCTTCAATATTTAAAAGACATTGGAGTAAAGCTAGCTATTATTTCCAGCCGAGACAAGAAGTCAATGCTAAAAATAGCTGAAGAATGTGGACTAAATTTATCTTTTTTTTCCTACATTCAAGGTAATGGTTGTCATGATTTTGTTAAGCCCGATAAAAGAGTCTTTGATAAAGTTGAAGAATTTTTTGTTTCGCAGGGAATGACCTTGGATAAATTTGTTTATATCGGTGACACGGTTGACTACGATTACCAGGCGGCTAGAAATAGAGGATTTCTATTCGTTGCTGTAGCTTCATCGTTTATAGCGACACCCACTGATTTTATAGTCGCTGGTTTAAATAAAAAACTTATTTATACCGATCCATCGGAGTTGTGCTTAGAGGTTGATAGGATAATAAAGTTCTTTGTTGATTAAAAAACTCAACAAAAAACCGCTCAGAGAGAGCGGTTTTTTTATTTTCTGCACTTTTTCTTATTTTATACTGAAATTTTAATTCCTTTTCCCATTGTTGAATTAATACTTGTGTTTCTAATATAAACACCTTTTGACGATGATGGTTTAGCTTTCTTGATAGCATCTAGTAAGGTGTTAAAATTTTCTTCCAAAGCTTTGTTTTCAAAACTTACTTTACCGATAATAGCGTGAACATTTCCTGTGTCATCGCTTTTGAAGCTTATTTTTCCCTTTTTTAATTCTTTTGTGGCCTTTATTGGGTCGTTGGTTACGGTGTCATTCTTGGGGGAAGGCATAAGACCTCTGGTACCTAAAATTTTGGCAATTTTAGCTAAATTTTTCATCATTGAGGTTTCGGCAATAGCTATGTCAAAATTAGTTTTTTCTGTTTTTTTAATTTCTTCAATTAAATCATCCCCGCCAACCAAATCGGCCCCAGCTTCTTTTACGGCTTTTTCTTTTTCTGGAGATACAAAAGCGGCTATAATTACAGTTTTTCCAGTTCCATTTGGCAAGCTTACGGCCGACCTAACTTGCTGGTCACCTTTTTTGGTGTCTATTCCAAGTTTAAAATGAACCTCGACTGAAGCATCGAACTTTACTTTGTGATTTTTTTTGCAAAAATCAATTGCTTCGGTGATTGAATAAGTTTTTCCTTTTTCTAAATTTTCCATAGTTATTTTGTGGTAATAGCGAATAATAATTCTCCCACATTATTTATTAATTTTGTTTTTCCATAATAGATTTAAGAAGTTCTATCTTTTCTGTTATTTCTTCCAAATGGTTTATTATATCTTGGGGGTGATTAAAACCAATTTTTCCACTTATTGAATCTTGTAGCAGTGAATTAGTGCTCTCAATCAAGTGATTTTTTATCTTATTTATATCAGTTTGACACGAATCGTTGTTTTTATTCAAATGATGTTCTTGTCTTGTTTGTTGGCTTTCAGGATATTTTTTGATTCTTTCCTTCAACAAATCAGTAAGATTTAAAGATTTTTTTTTAATGAAATCGATACTGGAGTCGATGATTCTAATTTCTTTCTTTTTGCTTATTAAAGAAACCAAAGAATCAATTTCCTTCTTTAATTCAACTGCAGATTTTTGAAACAAGATTCTGTCTTGAAATTCTTTGTTTATTTCATTATTAGAAATCTTTTCGTTTGTCATAATTATTTGATTTCAACACCCATTTGTCTGGCTGTTCCAGCAATTATTTTCATTGCTTGTTCTACGTCATCAGTGTTTAGGTCTGACATTTTTATTTTTGCTATTTCAGCTAATTCTTCCTTGGTTAACGAACCAACCTTTTGGTTTAATGGTTTTCCTGATCCTTTTTTGATTTTAGCAAATTTCTTTATTAATTCTGATGCTGGAGGGGATTTCATGATGAAATCGAATGTCCTGTCTTCGTAGACGCTTATTTCGACTGGGGTTATTTCTCCCATTCTGTCTTTGCTTGCGTCATTAAATTTTGAACAAAAATCTTGAATGTTTAAACCATGCTGACCCAAAGCTGGACCGACTGGTGGAGCTGGGGTGGCTTGTCCGGCTGGAATCTGTAGTTTTATTTTGGTTAATAGTTTTTTTGCCATATAGTTAAACCTATAATTTGAAACTCAATTCAATTTTAGGTGTTAATTAGTATTATTTGCATTTTTTAGCAGATAATAGAATTATAATTATGTTTATTTTTTAAAATATAAAATGAAGAAGCAACCCTTTGGGTTTTCAAATTATACTTTTTTTATTTGTAAAAAATCTAACTCAACTGGTGTTTCTCGTCCAAACATAGAAACATTTACTTTTATTTTTCCTTTAGCCTCGTCTATGTTTGTTATTTTTCCTTCAAAATTTTTGAATGGTCCATCGGTTATTTTCACCGTTTCTCCCATTATTACGTCTATTTTGAATTTAGGTTCATCAACCCCCATTCTCTTCATTAATCCTTGTACTTCTTTTTCACTAATTGGAGTGGGAACTGTCCCAACTCCTATAAAGCCGGTGACGTTTGGTGTATTTCTAACTATATACCAAGATTCGTCCGTTACCATCATTTCAACTAATACGTATCCAGGAAATATCTTTTCTTCAATCACTCGTCTTTTTCCGTTTTTTATTTTTATTTTTTTTTCGGTTGGCACTAAAACATTAAAAATCTTGTCACCAGCGTCAAGAGTCTCTATTCTTTGTTTTAGATTGTGGGCAACGTTTTCTTCGTAACCAGAATAGGTGTGAAGAACATACCATCTTTTTCCTTCGTTTAAATTTTGTTTAGCCATATTATTTTATTAAAGATTCCAAGCCTAAATTAAAGACATAATCAAGGCTACCTAAGAAAATAGCGACTGCCAAACTTAGGCCAATAACTATCAAGGTGTAATGGTAGGTTTCTTTTTTTGTTGGCCAGCTTACTTTTTTTAGTTCGGCTATCGAACTTTTTATATAATTACCAAATTTGCTCATATTTTTCAAATTAAAAAAGCCTTAATGGCTGTGTCTATATAATAATAAAGAAAAAAATAAAAGTCAACACCTATTTTTAGCGCTTTTAGATTTTGTTGATTTTTTTATTTTAATGTATTATTATAGGTGTATAAAATAAAAATGTATAAATATGGTTAGTCCTAATTTAATAAAAAAGAAGGAGAGCAGTTTTACGGTTGATTCAAGTGCAAAGAAACTTTTTCAACTTATATATATCAAAAAAAACAAGCTAAGTTCTTCTCAAAACAAAGAGGCTAATATTAGTGTTTCTAATATGGGGTCTAAATTGGCTTTTTTTTATGAAAAGGTGAGGA
The DNA here is from genome assembly GCA_002840305.1 of Candidatus Falkowbacteria bacterium HGW-Falkowbacteria-1. Classification (GTDB taxonomy): domain Bacteria; phylum Patescibacteriota; class Patescibacteriia; order Patescibacteriales; family UBA12465. The sequence goes on along the minus strand of PHAI01000002.1, from coordinate 133,900 downwards.
ATGCTGTTGATTACGATGAAGATTATTTGCTTCGTAAAAATGCTATTAAAAGAATATTAAAAAGACAAATATTGATTGAGGGGATTATAAAAAAATCTGAGAGTGAGAACATCGCTATTCATTTGTTAACGGAGTTAATTCAGGCCGGATATTTGCCAAACAACTCAATCCCGGAGAAGAAAATTTATGAAATAAGTGAAATATTAGAAAAATATATCAAGTTAAAGTATTATAGTTTTCAAAAAGAGAGTTTTTTCTCAATACTTTCAGAATCTTTTGGTTTTAAAAGCAAAAGAAAGAGAACCAGTAAGGCTAAAAACTTATTGATAAATTGGTTAATGTCTTTGGCCGCCGCAGAAATAGAAGAAAATTTGTCAGACGATGTTGTTAGAAAAGAAATGGTCAATGATATGTTTGAAATTTTAAAAGACAATATTAAATTGCCAAAAGATTTGCCTTTTAAGAACGACTTAGAGATTCAAATATATTTAAGTATTTGCCGAAGCTTTCTTAGATATGATAATGATTCATTAAATTTGGTTATTTTTAAATATTACAACAAAGACTGGAAAAAGGCTGACGATCAACAGATTATTAAAATTTCAGAAAAAATAGATAAACTTTATTTGGCTACGTCTAATCAATTGAAACATCCCTTAATAAAGCAGTTGGATAAAATTATAAAATCTTATTCTCTTTATTTTTCTGTATTGCACGAAGCTATAGATGAAAATCCGTTAAAAGTTTATGAATTTGCCGTTAATAATTACAAGGCCTTTATCAGTTTTGTTAAAGAAATTATTGAAAAAAGGTATCGAAAAATAAAAAGAAAACTTTGGAGATCTGGTTGGCGAAGTATAATTTATATTTTTTTAACAAAATCGATTTTTGTTTTTGCCCTAGAAATTCCAGCTATAAAATTTTTCGGGGAAGAAATGAACCCTGTATCATTGGCTATAAATGTCATGTTTCCCGCTTTTTTGCTCTTTGTAATGATTTTATTTACCTGGAGTCCGGCCAAGGAAAATGAAAAAAAGATATTAGAGGGTTTAGAGGAAATAGTTTTTGCTGAAAAAAGGCAAAAGTATTCCATTGTTTTGAGAAAACCGATTAAGAGAAATTTTGTAATGGATTTTATTTTCAATCTTCTGTATTTAACAGGTTTTTCCATTACGATCTATGCAATAATTAATGGCTTGTCGCTGATTGATTTTAATTGGGTTAATATTACTATATTTTTATTTTTCTTAACTTTTGTAAGCTTTTTTAGTTTTAGAATTAAGAGAGATATTAAAAGATTTATAATAATTGAACCCAAAGAAGGTTTCGTTAGCTTCTTGTTTGATTTTTTTTATATGCCTATAGTGGCTATGGGTAAATTTTTGTCCGATAATGTTTCAAAGATAAATGTTTTTATATTTGTTTTAGATTTTGTAATAGAGGTTCCATTTAAGGTATTTGTAGAAATTTTTGATGATTGGGTGAAATATATAAAGGAGAAAAAAGAAGATTTAATAAATTAGTTAATTTTTAATTTCATTTTGTATGAGTCTTTATGTGGTAGCAACTCCAATAGGAAACATGGAAGATATTACTTTAAGGGCTTTGAGAATCTTAAAAGAAGTTGACTATATTTTAAGTGAGGATACCAGGGTAAGCAAAAAACTTTTAGATCGCTATGAAATCAAAAAACCTTTAATCTCTTTTCATCATCATAGTAGTGAAAAAAGATATAACGAAGTTTTAAAACTTTTGGAGGAAGACAAGAATATTGCTTTGATAAGTGATGCTGGAACGCCGGCCATATCTGATCCTGGTGGAGTGTTGCTTGATTTGGTTAGAAAAAAACTGCCAGAAGTTTTGATAGAGCCCATTCCTGGGCCGTCTGCTTTAACTGCGGCGCTGTCTGTTTCTGGATTAAAGATTGATAAGTTTTTGTTTTTTGGTTTCTTGCCTCATAAAAAAGGAAGATCGAAGATGATAAATGAAGTTATTTCGAGTAAGTATCCGGTTGTTTTATTCGAATCAAAACATAGAATATTAAAATTACTTGAAGAATTGTCGTCGAGAATAGAAAAAGATAGCAAAAAAGTAATGGTTTTTAGAGAGTTAAGTAAAATGTATTATACTTTTTATAATGACAGCGCTAAAAATCTTTTAGAAAAACTAAGCGAAGACCAAGTGTCTTTGAAGGGCGAATTTACTGTTATTATTTATTAAAAAAATGTAAACACACAAAGCCTTGTGTGAGTATATAATATTTATATGGTGGATATAATTTTGTTAGTGTTTCTAGGTCTTTTTATCTTGTATGGTTTTTTCCTTGGTTTGGTAAAAATGGCTTTGAATTTATTGGCGTCTGTCTTGGGTATTATTCTGGCTATTAAATTTTATTCAGTTTTTTACGATATTTTTCCTTTTGTTGGTTTTGGATCTGAAGGTATAGGCAAAACATTGTCTTTTATTATTGTTTTGAGCATTTTTTCGTTTATTTTAAGTTTTGGTTTTAGATTGATAGCCAAAATTTTGAAGATAGTAACTTCTTTACCAATAATTTCTTTGGCCAATAGATTAGCGGGTGCTGTTTTTGGCCTGATTCAAGGCTTGTTTATTTTGGGGTCTATCTTGTTTGTTTTGTCTCACTATGCTTTTTTAAATTATTTTTTAAATTTTGTTATTTCCGATTCAAGCATTTCTCCAATTCTTATAAAGGCTGTTTATTGGATAGAACCATTTGTTCCGGAAACTCTTAGACTTTTACAGTCAATGATTTAGTTTATCAATTAGATATGGGTTTATTGATTATTAACAAAAAAGAGGCTCGCTTTAATTTCATAGAGAAGATAAAGAAGGGATCGATATTTGTAGTTTTGACTGATACCATTTATGGTTTGAGTTGTGTTTTTGACAATTTTGATTCTTTAAATAGAATAAAAAAAATAAAAAGAATAGAAAATCACAGACCTTTTATAATTTTGGTGAGTGATTTTTTTATGTTGAAAAAATATTTTAATGTTTCTGTTTCTCAAGAAAAACTTTTAAAAAAAATATGGGGCAAGAATGAAAGGCCGACCTCGGTAATTTTAGATGCCAAAGATTACATTTGTAATCAATTGAAATTAGATAAAAAAATTGGGGTAGCTGTTCGTTTGCCAAAAAGAAATTTTTTGATTAAAATAATAAAGTTGCTTGGCAAGCCGCTCGTTTCTACTAGTTGTAACATTACAGGGGAAAAATTTTTAAACAATATTAAAGATATAGGATGCTTCTTCAAAACAAATATTGATCAACCGGATATAATTTTAAAACTTGAAGGAGAGAGGCCCGGAAAAAGACCATCTAAATTGATTGATTTGAGGGATTTTAAAAATATTAAAATAATTAGAGATTAGTTTTTTGTTTGTCTTATTAAATTAAATATGAATAATAAAAATAAAATGAGATTAAAAAAAATTTTTAAAAAAATAGCTGTTTTTTTGCTTAATGTTTTCATTTTATTTTTTGTTTTTTTGGCTGGGGCTTATTTAGCCGTTGAAAACAATGTTGTAAAAAAAGTAGCGGAAGGAGAGGTTGTGTTTCTGGGAAAATTGTCTGGTAAATACCAAAAATATGACGGTAAATTATCTCAGAATATTGATTTTAATCTTTATTGGGATACTTGGGATATTATAAAGGAATCTTATGTTGGGAAAGATGCTTTGACCGATAAACAGATGTTTTATGGGTCTTTAAAAGGCTTGGTTAATTCTATTGATGATCCTTATTCAGAATTTATGGATCCAAAATCAACTAAAGAATTTGAAGATGACATGTCTGGTTCCTTTGAAGGTATTGGCGCTGAGATAGGCATAAAAGACGGGACCCTTACTGTTATTGCTCCACTTGATGGTACTCCGGCTTACAACGCTGGTCTTATGGCCGGTGATAAGATTTTGGAAATAAACAGTGAAAGCACTGAAGATATGAGTATTGATCAAGCAGTAAGTAAAATAAGAGGACCAAAAGGGAGTGAAGTTGTTCTAAAAATTTTTAGAATTGGCCTTGAAGATTTTAAAGATATTTCAATAACGAGAGATACTATAGTTATTAAAAGTGTTTCTTTGGAGGTATTAAATGATAATATTTTCTTAATAAAAATTAATGCTTTTAATGGTGATACTGATTCCTTGTTTTCTCAATTTGCCAAACAAGCTTTTGACGAAAAAGCCAAGGGTGTTATATTGGATTTAAGAAATAATCCTGGTGGATATTTGGAATCATCAGTTCTTGTTTTGGGTGAATGGGTGAGCGGACAAAAAGCTTTAATAGAAAGGTTTAGTGACGAACATGAAACTGAATATACAGCCGAAGGATCTAATTATTTAACAAATATTCCAAGTGTTGTTTTGATAAATTATGGTAGTGCCTCAGCTTCGGAAATAGTTGCTGGCGCTTTACAGGATTACGGAAAAGCTACAATAGTTGGAGAAAAAAGTTATGGAAAGGGTTCTGTCCAAATGATAAAAAATATGGAGGATGGTTCTTCTGTAAAAATAACTATAGCTAAATGGCTTACGCCATTGGGGCAGGATATAAACAAAGAGGGTATAAACCCAGACGAAGAAGTTGAATTGACGTTTGAAGATTTCGAGAAAGATTTTGATCCGCAGTTAGAAAAAGCATTAGATTTATTAAAATAATTCAAACTTATTATGAAGAAGATTAAAACAAAATTTATCTTTGTAGTTGGAGGAGTGATGTCCGGAGTTGGTAAGGGTATAACTACTGCTTCTATTGCTCAAATTCTTTCTAATAAAGGTTATAATGTTAGCGCCATAAAAATAGACCCCTACATCAATATTGATGCTGGCACCATGAATCCTATAGAGCATGGGGAAGTTTTTGTGACTGATGATGGAGATGAAACAGATCAAGATGTTGGAAACTACGAGAGATTTTTAAATAGGAATATTTATAAAGAAAACTACATGACTACTGGTCGTGTTTATCAAACTGTTATAAATAAAGAGAGAGGCTTGGAATATGGCGGTAAATGCGTGCAGGTTATTCCTCATATCCCGATGGAAATAAGAGATAGAATTAAAAAGGCCACCGTAAAAAGCAAGGCTGATATAATGGTTATAGAGATCGGGGGGACTGTTGGCGAATATGAAAACCTTCTTTTTTTAGAAGCTGCTAGAGTAATGAAGTTAAAAAACCCAGAAGATGTTTTGTTTGTTATAGTTTCTTATCTCCCAATACCAAATAAAATAGGAGAAATGAAAACAAAACCGACACAGCATGCCGTAAGAAGTTTAAATACTGCTGGTATTCAACCAAATTTTATAGTTGCTAGATCAGAAAAGGAAATTGACGATGTCAGACGCGGCAAGATAGCCATTCATTGTAATGTTTTTAAAGACGATGTTATAGCTGCTCCTGATATAGATTCTATTTATGAAGTTCCTATTAATTTTGAAAAAAATGGTTTTGGTAATAAAATACTTAAAAAGTTAAATTTAAAACCCAAAAACACTGCAAAAGGCAGGGAAAATAATAAAAAATGGTTAGAAATGGTGAATAATATTAAAAACGCTAAAAAAGAATTGAGCATAGGCATAGTAGGCAAATATTTTGCTACCGGCGACTTTTCTTTAACTGATTCTTATATTTCAGTTATTGAGGCAATAAAACATGCTGCTGCGTATAATAAGATTAAAGTTAAATTAGATTGGATTAGTGCCGAGGACATAGAAAAGAACGGTTTGAAATGCTTAAAAAATCTTGATGGAATAATAGTTCCACAGGGATGGGGAAGTAGAGGTTCGGAGGGGAAGATAGAAACTATAAAATATTGTCGAGAAAATAAAATTCCTTATCTTGGTCTTTGTTATGGTATGCAAATGGCGGTTATAGAATTTGCCAGAAATGTTTGTGGCCTAAAAGATGCTGTTTCTGAAGAAATAAATCCAAAAAGTAAAAACAAGGTAATCCATATTATGCCGGAGCAGGAAGAGTTAATAAAGAAAAAGGGATATGGGGGAACTATTCGTTTGGGTGCTTGGCCATGTAAAATGACAAAAAACACTGTATTATATAGGGCTTATGGCAAAATGGGCTTTAAGGATGTTATCAACGAAAGACATCGTCATCGCTATGAATTTAACAATGAATATAGGGATCTTTTTGAAAAGAAGGGGTTGGTTGTTTCTGGCACTTCACCTGACGGAAAAATAGTAGAGTCTATTGAAATAAAAAATCATCCTTTTTTTGTGGGTGTTCAGTTTCACCCAGAATATATTTCTAGACCACTCGCGCCACATCCTTTATTTGTGGAGTTTGTTAAGGTCTTGAAGGATAAGAAAAAATAAAGATTTAGTTAAATAAAATAAAAAAAGGGATTGTTAAGATCCCTTTTGTGTTTTTGACGGTTATGTCACCTTAGTTAGCGACGAATGTCACCATGTTAGTAGTGCCATCGTCGGTAGTTAAACCATATCTTAGAAACCACGTATACGATGAAGTACCAGTTTTTTTAGCTAGATTATACTTCAAAGTGTTGCCAGCCTCGGATCGGATAGTGTAATATATCCATCCGTTTTCAATTTTGCTAATGGTGTAGGTAGCGTCATTTGTGACATTTGTATATATAGTCACGCCATGAGGTCCTACGTGCGGTATGGCAAAAGTTTCAATGGTCAATGGATTTGGGTCGCTTTGACTTCCATCCAGATGCATTCTGAAGGTGTAGTCATACACGTTACTCCAACCACTGGCAGCGGTTCTTCCCAGTTCTTCCACTGGCCTTGGCACTGGATACCCTGGCCAGTCATAAGTACTGTCACCAGGTGCTTTTTCGTCAAATACAAATTCCTTTTCACACGAGGTGAGCAGGAGTGCAAATGTCAAGAAAAAAATAATTTTTTTCATCGCGCTGTTCTCCTTTTATTTAAGTTAAAATAATTTTAATTTTAATGTCCTATTTAAGGTTAATTAAGGAAAATAAACATCGAGAACTTCTTTTGTTATGTTCTCCCAGTCATAATCCTTTAACACCTTATTATAACTATTTTTAATATTTTTGTCAATACCAGCTCGGTTTTCTTCACTTAAAACAATATTAATCTTGTTTTTAAGATCGTCTATATTTTTATTTTCAAATAGAAAGGCGTCAGAGCCCACAACTTCCTTATTGGCTGCTATATCACTTGTTATTATTGGTATTTTAGCAGACATAGCCTCGAGCAGGGCAATGGACAATCCTTCGGCTTCTGATGCTTGAACAAAGAGTGCGGCATTAGAAAAAAGCTCATTCAAAACTTTGCCATTTTGGTTGCCGGTAAAGATTACATTTGTGTTATTTTTAGCTTTTTCTTTTAATTTATTTAAAAAATCTCCGTCCCCAACTATTACTAATTTTTTATCAGTTTTAATTTGTTTATAAGCTTCAATCAGATATTCCAATCCTTTATTTCTAACTACTCTAGAAACAGAAAGGATGTAGGTGTTTTTTTCTAGATTCCATTTTTTTGTAATTTCACCGTTTGGTAATATTTCTATTGGGTTGGCTCCGTTTGGTATATAATTCACTTTTCTTTTGTATTTATTCTCAGTGTACTCCTTTAGATTTTTGGAAACAACAATTACTTCGTCAGCTATTTTGCAGCCGATTCTTTCTCCTAACATTAGATAGAATTTGGCTAATTTACCCCACTTTGTGTTGTAGTAACATTGGCTGTGAAAAGTAAAAATAATTTTTGTTTTTGGTCTGAAAACTTTTATCAGCCAAGACAAAGATGCCGGTCCGATAGAATGAAAATGAACTATATCAGCTTTTCTTTTAAAAATAAAATCAAGACATGCTAAGAATGTATGGCTTATGGCGTCTAAATTTTTACCAGGGATACTCGGTAGTGGAATAAGTTGTATATTTTTGTATTCCTTTACGTTTTTATCGCTATAATTATATCTAGTGTAAGCAAAAACTTCATGTCCTGATTTGACCAAATTTAAGGCCAAATTTTCAACATGATTTTCAACTCCGCCACCAGAGGCCGGTATTCCTTTCTGTCCGATAAAAAATATCTTCATATATTTGTATTTAACTCCAAATTATAGCATATTTATAAAAAAATGTCAATATGCACAAAAGCTAACAAAAAAGGCTCTTTTGGAGCCATTTTTGTTATATAAAAATCTTTATAGGCCTAAAGCCATTTTTTCTTTTTGAAGAACAGTAATAAAAGGAGGCCCGAGAGGGAGCTTATTAGTATTATGTTCATAAATAATTTGATGTTTTCCTCTGGTGGCGAAGGATTGAAATTCATTCCGAACAGGTTGATAAATAAATTTAGAGGCATGATTATTACCGAAACTATAGTTAAGGTTTTCATGATATTGTTTATTCTGTAACTACTAACTGATTCGCTAGTATCGTGTAAGGACTCTATTATTTCTTTTTGTATTTCTGAAAATTCCCAAATTCTTTGGCTGTGTTCTGCTAAATTATCATAATAATTTTTTATTTGTTCTTGAGGAACCAAAGTGCTTTCCATCTCAGTTAATTTTTTCATGATATTCTTGTGGTTCTGAATGATTCTTCTAATATTTATAATATTTCTTTTTAGGATTAATAATTGGGATGTTATCTCGCTCTGTTTGTTTTCGAAAATATTTTTTTCTACATTACTAATTTCAATATTGTTTTCATCTAATAAGGTGTAAGAGTCTTGAATTAACTTTTCTAGAATTTCATAAAGAAGTATGGCTGATGATTCGTATTTATAGCTTTCAGGAAATATTTTATCCTCTGAACATTGTTCAATAAATTCTTTTAGTGCTTTGGTTTTATTATCGTGAAGAGTTACTAAAAAACCATGGCCAACAAAAAATTCTATCTCGCTGGGAACTATTTGTCCTTTTTCTAAAACAGGGAAGTGCATGATTATAAAAAGGTAATTTTTTCCATTATAAATCATTGGTCTTTGAGCTGTCATTTTTACTAATGAAGCCTCAAGATGTTTGTCGTCAAAATTAAATTCTTTTTTCAAAAAACTAATTTCTTTTTTTTCTGGATCCAAAATATTATACCATTCTATTTTTTTTGGTAATTTCGGGTTATCAATAGTTACCTTGGTTATTTTTTTGGAAATTTTTAGAAATTTTGGCATAAATTATTTTAGATTATTTATTTTATTACTTCTTTAATTTTAGCAAATAGTGGCTTAAATGTCTAATTTTGAGATTTATAAAAAGACAGATTTTTTTATTTTTTAGCAAATAAAAAACCCTCCTAAGAAAGAAGGGTGTTTGTTTATTTTTTCCAATCTTTAGTGTACCAGCACCAAGGATGTCCATGGTTCGTAATACAGGGAAGATTGTATCAAGTATGGATCGGGAACAAAGGTAATGCCAGTTCCGGTTCCGTATTCAAAAATATGTTCTCCGGAGGCTGGATTTTCTGGTAAATGTGCGTAAAATCGCTGTCCGCCAACATCGGCTAATGATACTTCTGTCCAGGGGTCTGTTATTATTTCTCTATATCTGAATGTTTCAGCTTCTTCAGATAAAAAATACAAGTCAACGCCACCGCTAACAGGAAGTGCTAGCAAGACAACGGGAACGTCATTGTTATAATCGCCGATTCCTACTTGTATGTCGCTCGGAATCGGAAATGTTGTTTCGGCTACTCCGATTATGCCATTAAATATGGTTGCTTCGAAGATATCATTATCGATTGGATCCTGACATTTGTAAGGACTTGTTGGTTCGGCGTTGAACCAGATACTGTCCCCCCCAGTGTTTATGTACCCTCCGATGAATTTGACGTCAAAATAATCTAAACCGCTAGGTGGGTAGGAAAAAGAAATATCTATAGAATCACCTCCCGGTGTTATTTCTATCCCATCAAAAATCGGGAGATATAAAGCGTTAATACTGTCGCTTAATTCGGTGATGCGAAAAAGTGTTTCCGTCCCAGTTATAAAAAGCGGTTTATTAACTCTAAAGGTATAGGTAAACATTCCAATACCATCAACCCATTCAGAGCCAACGAAGCGAACATTTACTACATTTAATTCATCCTCGGAGCTTAAAACATTTACTGTCATATTCCACTCAAATCCATATGGGGCAGGAAGAAACGCCCTAATGTTATAAGTTCCTAGTTCCATAAATTTAAAAGTTATGGCTTCTTGAGAACTAATCAGCGTGTCTAAGCCGTTTGGGCCTGTTATTTGCCAGTTGATGGCAGTTAAAGGCTCAGTGCTCCAAAGTCCGGTTTTTCCAGTGCCGAAGATGTTGTAAATAGTTCCATCGGCAATTTCGCTTTTTGTTCCATTTGGTGCCATTGTTGATTTGGCGCTTTTCATGGAGCTTTCTCCGTCTTCATTTTGAACACTAAAATTAATTTTAGGTCCAGGAATTGGTGTTAAATAATCGTCTTTTTGGCAAGAAATTATCGCCAAAAAAATAGCAAAAACAATAAGCATGGGCAGAAATATTTTTCCGACCATTTTCGCAGCATTTCTTGATTTTTTCATGTCAGATGTCCTCCATATTTAATTTAAAATTTCTGTTTTTTATGTACAAAACAACCTTTAGGTTATCGTATCATTTAATAACAAATAAAAACTTTTGTCAATACACCACAATGCTTTGTCTATTTAGTCAAGTAGTGTTTGTTTACTAAAAGCTATAAATAATATATAATAAGGTATGAATTTATAATATTGTTATTTTTGTTTTGTTTTTATGGTTATAAACTTAGGCAAAAATTTGTTTTAAAGTGTATGTTAAATATTTTAGGTATAGATGTTGATAATGATTTGAAAATGGAGAGCGCTGTTGATAAATTTGATGATTTTTTAAGTTCTAATCAGCAAAACTATATAGTTACTCCTAATCCAGAAATAATTTTACAAGCTCAAAAGGACGAGGAGTTATTTTATATTTTAAATAGAGCTAATTTATCTTTGGCAGATGGTTTTGGTTTAAAAATTGCCGCCTTTTTAATGAATAGGAGGTTAAGTAGAGTTAGTGGTTCTGATATATTGCCCGAACTATTGTGCCTAGCAGAGAGAAGGGGTAAGAAGGTTTTGATAATAAACAGGGAAGATGGTCTTTCTTCTGCTGGTGATATAAAGATATTTTTAAATAATAACTACCCAAGTTTGAAGTTTTTTATTCAAGACGCCGATCATAAATATATCGTCCCTCCTCGTCGACATCTTTTATCATTTAAAGATTTGAAAGATGAAAATTTTGTAAGTAAATTTGTAAACAATATTAAAGAAAAAATAAATAAAAATTTTCATTTCTTAAATAAAAATGAACTCTTGGATTTTGAAGCTGATGTTATGATTTGTAATTTTGGTGCTCCTTATCAAGAAAAATTTATTTTTCATAATTTAAATAAAATTCCAACATTAAAATTGGCCATTGGCCTGGGAGGATCTTTTGATTTTTTAACTGGCAAAATAAAAAGAGCTCCTAGAATCTTTCGTTTTTTGGGTTTAGAGTGGTTATGGAGATTGTTTAAGCAACCGAAGAGATATAAAAGAATGTTTAACGCCGTTGTTGTATTTTTAACAAAATTTTTTTATTGGAATTTTTTTAGTCATTTTTTTTATAGAAAAAACGTAGCTTGTTTGCTTTATAGAAAAAGTGAACTACCGTATACTGCTTTGGATAAGAAAAAAATGAATAATTTGGATGATTATCAGATACTTTTAGTGGAAAGAAGTGAGGAAAAGGATCATTGGCAAATACCGCAAGGAGGGCTTGATAATCAAAATATAAAATTGGCTGGGAGCAGGGAGCTATATGAAGAACTAGGTATTAGAAATTTTTCTCCTAGAAAAGTATATAAAAATGTTTTTAAATATAAGACTAATCATAGAGGACGTTACGGTTTTAAGGGGCAGAGCCAGAGTTTGCTTTTAGCTGAATTTCACGGCGCAGACACTGATATTGAAATTAATTTTTGGGATCATTCTGATTTTAAATGGGTTAAAGCTAGCGAGTTTGTGCGCAGTGTTTATCATTCAAGACAAGCAGCTTCTCAGATATTTTTTGATAAGTTTAAAGAATATTTAAATAATTAAATAATTCCGTCCTTGCTTACGTAAAAGTATTTTGTGTTTACGTGACCATGGTGTGACAGATAAAAATATGAATAAAGTTAGATTAAGATTTGCCCCTTCTCCAACCGGTTTTTTACATATTGGTAATTTACGTTCGGCTTTATTTGGTTATTTTTTAGCTAAAAGCATGGACGGAGATTTTATTTTAAGAATTGAGGATACTGATCAAAAAAGAGAAGTTGAAGGGGCGGTTGATAGCTTGTTGAATATTTTTTCTTGGATTGGTATTGATTTTGATGAAGGACCTCATATTAGTGGCAATTATGGCCCCTATACTCAAACAGAAAGATTGGATATTTATCAAAAATATATAAAAGAATTGCTTGATAAAGGTGAGGCTTATTATTGTTTTTGTAGCTCTGAAAGATTAGATGATATGAGGCAAAAACAGCAGGAAAACAAAGAAGCTCCCAAATATGATAGGCATTGTAGAGATTTGAGTAAAGAAGAAATTGAAGAAAAAATAAAAAACGGTGAGAAATTTGTTATTCGTCAAAAAATTCCAATGAATTGTTGCGTTGAAGTATATGACGAACTTCGTGGTAAAATTATTTTTAAATCTGAAGATTTAGATGATCACGTTTTGATAAAATCAAATGGTGTTCCAACTTATCAATTTGCCAATATAGTCGATGATCATTTAATGGAGATAAGTCACGTGACTCGCGGTGATGAATGGTTGGCTAGTTTTCCCAAGAACGCGCTACTGTATAAATCTTTTGGCTGGGAAATGCCAAAATATATTCATTTACCCTTAATATTAAACAAGGGGGGTGGAAAGCTAAGCAAGAGACAAGGCGATGTCTTTGTAGAAGATTATCGTAACAAAGGGTATTTGCCAGAAGCTATTGTTAACTTCTGCGCATTTCTTGGTTGGCACCCTAAGGACGATCAAGAGATTTTGAGCATGAAAGAAATTATTGAAAAATTTTCTTTAGATGGAATGGGCGTTAGCCCGGCTGTTTTTGATTTAGAAAAATTAGATTATTTAAATGGTCATTATATTAGACAAAAAAATGTCAAAGAATTAAGTGATCTTTGCAAACCTTATTTACTAAAAGAGGGGCTAATAACAGAAAAGAGTAAAGACGAAGATATTTATAAAACAATAGAGATTAGCCAGGAAAGGCTAAAAAAATTGGAAGACATTGCTTCCTTTACTCATTATTTGTTTATGGATGATATTGTTTATGATGTTGAACTATTGATTTGGAAAAGTTTGACCCTGGGAGATGTTAAGAAAAATTTATTAGAAATTTATAGTGTTTTAGATAAAGTTAAAGAGAGTGATTGGACCAAGGAATGTTTAGAGAATTTGGTTTTTGCTTATTTGAAAGAAAGTGATAAAAAAAATGGTGACTATTTGTGGCCACTTAGAGTATCTCTTTCTGGGCAAAAAAATAGTCCTAGTCCTTTTGAATTGGCCTATGTTTTAGGTAAGGAGAAGACTTTGAAGAGGGTTGAGAAAGCGGTGCAAAGCTAAAGCGATGGATTGGACATGGTCCAAATTTTTCTATCATTTCCATGTGAAGCTTGGTGCCGTAACCTTTGTGTTTAGCAAAAAAATATTCTGGATATTTTTTATCCATTTCCTCCATCATAAAATCACGGCTTACCTTAGCAATAATTGAAGCCATGGCAATACTAAAAATTATATTATCTCCAGAAATAATAGCTTCTTGTTTTATATCTATCTTTGGTATCGGAAATTTACCATCCACTAAAATTATATCTGGTTTTAAATCAATAGTATTTAAAGCTTTTCTCATTGATAAAAAAGTAGCTTGTAAAATATTTATTTTGTCTATAATTTTGTTGTCACAAATTCCAATAGCGACGGCCTTGACGCTATTTTTGATTATGGGGAATAGTTCTTGTCTTTTTTTGGGGCTTAATTTTTTGGAGTCTCTTATAGCTTCTAGCTCAGGGCTTATTTTAAAAGTATTATCAATAATTACACAAGCGCTAACAACTGGTCCGGCCAGGGGTCCTCGTCCCACTTCGTCAATTGCCCCAATTAGTTTATAACCACAGGAAAAAAGTTCTTGTTCTTTTTTTAAATCCATTTGTTTGTTATAATTGATGTATAAGATTCTTTTATTATAATACATTATTTTAAAATTATGAACAGCTTTGAAAGTTTAAAAACAGTTAAAAATATTCAGAATTTAGAAAACGTTGTCGCTTCAGCTATTAAAGACCGCTTAAATAAACATAGTGACTTTGGTATTTTTACTCCTGACAATAAAATCAATGTTGATGAAATAAATAATTTGATTGGTCTTTTTGAAGAATATCCTGACTTCGTAGAACTGTCAGAGCAAGTAATTATTTTTTTGTCCACTCTTATTAGAAAAAGTGAAAAATCTTTTTCAAAAGAGGAGAGAGAAGAGGTCTTGTCAAAACTTTATAAAATTCTAAAAGAAGGACTAGAGATTGAAAGCATAGAGAAAAAAGAAGAAAAAGTTTTAAACTAAAAAAATGAAATTAAATTCTCAGCAACAAGCAATAGTTGATAATATTTTTGGTGCTTATTTAATAAACGCTCCAGTTGGGACTGGAAAAACCAGCGTTTTAACCGAGAGAATCGTAAAGGCCATGGAAAGTGGAATAAAGCCAAATGAAATTTTGGCGTTGACTTTTACCAACCGGGCGGCCGACGAAATGAAAAGCAGGATAAAAGAAAGGGTTGATGATAAGAATGACTTTGATTCTTTAACTGTTTCCACTTTTCATGCTTTTTGTGCCTATTTTATTAGATCTGAAGCTAGTAATGTCGGTATTTCTACCGATTTTTTGATATTAGACGAAGATGAACAATTGGAAATAGTTAAAAGTATATTTAATGAAGCTAATAAAGTTTTTCCAGAAAAGCCTAGAGAGATTTTGAATAGTTTGGAGGAATTTTATAAATATCGTTTATCACTTTTTCAAGTTGATATCGGTCACAATGTAGATATCAAAAAAATAAATCCAGAAATAATAATTTTTGGAGAAGAATATTTAAGAAGACTCAAAGAGCAAAATTCTTTTGATTTTAATGAACTCGTGTTGAGTGTTTTGGAAATTTTGTTTAAGTATCAAGATATAAACCAAAAATGGTCAGAACGCTTTCGCTTTATTCAATTAGATGAATTTCAAGATACTCATTTGTCGGAATATTTAGTTATCAAAGAGCTGGCCAAAAAACATAAAAATATTTCTTTGATAGGGGATATCGATCAAACTATTTATAGCTTTAGAGATTCTAGACCTGTTTTTATAGCTAATTTGTTTAAAGAGCATTTTAAGCCGGTTAAAGAATTTAGTCTTAATATAAATTATCGTTCCAATCCGGGTCTTATAAAGGCTTTTATATCGGTCTTGGGGAATATGGAAGAAGCTAAAACTAAAGAATTAAGAGTATTAAACGATGATAAAAATTCTTCAAATAACATAATTAGCAAATGCATAAAATCTTTTAAGGGCTATAATTTTAAAGAAGAAGTTTTGTGGGTTATTGATAGTATTAAAAATATCAAAAAGATTGATAAATCTGCCAAGATTGCAGTTTTGACTAGAACTAATAGACTAATAGGAAATGTAGCCGAAGTTTTTTCGGAAAATGATATTTCTTTTTTAACGGTTGATCAATATGATTTTTTTAAACGTCAAGAGGTTAAAGATATTTTTGCTTATCTTAAAATATTATTTAATAAAGCTGATTTGTTTTCAGCTAAAAGAATTATCCAAAGACCGCCAAAGAATATAGGCGAAGAAACTTTGGAAAAAATTAGAAAAGAGGGCTCGGCTTGTGGTCTAAATCTGTCTGATTTTTTAAATTTTAGAAACTATAATTTTGCAGAACCTTTTTCACAATTAATAGAGTTAAAGAATAAGGGCAGAATTATTGTGTTAGATACTGAGACAACCGGTATAAATCCAGCTAAAGATGAGATTATTCAGGTTTATGCTAGAGAAATTATTGATGGTGAAATTGCACAGGAATTTCATCATTATTTAAAAAATAAGAAATCAGTTGCTTCGTCTTTTTTTGTTCATAAGATAAGTGATGAGTTTTTAAAAGAGAAAGGAGAAGATCCCAAAAAAGTTTTAGTCTCGCTAAAAGATTTTATTTCTGATTCAGTTGTTGTTGGTCATAATGTGGTTTTTGATTTAAATATGATTAAGGAGAATTGCAAAAGATATAAAATAAATATTGATTTTAAGAATTATTATGACACTCTGGATTTAGCTAAAAGATTTTTAAGTTTGGGTAGCTATAAATTAAGTAATATTGCCAAACATTTGAATTTTAAAGATGCCACTCATAGTGCTGATGATGATGTGGCGGCAACTGTTGATTTGCTTTTGTTTTTGGTTGAGAAATTAGAAAAGAATAGCAAAGAAAGGGAAGTTTTGTGGAATAAATTTAAGCCTAAGTTTATAAATTTAAGCGTAGATATAAATAATTTTGAAAAACAAATTGATAAAATGAGACCCGATGATTTTTTGGCCTTTGTTTGGGAGAATTCAGGCTTAGATGAGTATTATAATAAAGATAAGGGCTCTTTACAGAGGAAAAAATCTTTTGAAACCTTGAAAACATTTTTTAAAAATAGAGATGAGGATTTTTTGCCAAACAGAACGGCTTTACATAATTTAATTCATTATTCTGGCTTGATTAAAAACATAGATTTTTTGGGTGTAGATGGTGGAAAAATACCGATAGTAACTATTCATCAAGTCAAAGGTCTGGAGTTTGATTATGTTTTTCTCCTAGGACTAAATGAAGGCGTTTTTCCCTTTTTTAAGACTGATAATATGGAAGAGGAAAAGAGACTATTTTATGTGGCTCTAACCAGGTCCAGGAAAGAAGTTTTTTTGTCTTATAGTATGTTTAATGAATATAATTATCCTAGCGCTAAGAGCCGTTTGATATCAATGATTGGGGATGATTTTATTGAGAATGTCTGAGTTTGCTTGTTGTACTCTTGGGTTTGATTTGATATAATTAAGATGGATTAAGGTTATTTTTATTATATTTATCTAACATTTTTTTCAACTATGATTGACTTACAAAAATTACAAAAAGAAATATTTGATAATAAAATTGCCAAGGGCTTCAATATTACTGACATTCCCTTAGAGTTTAGTTTGGCACATGAAGAACTTTCCGAAGCTTTTCATGCTTATAGAAAGAACTTGCCAGACCTAGGCGAGGAGTTGGCTGATGTTGTAATATATTTAATGGGA
Source organism: Candidatus Falkowbacteria bacterium HGW-Falkowbacteria-1 (assembly GCA_002840305.1). GTDB lineage: Bacteria > Patescibacteriota > Patescibacteriia > Patescibacteriales > UBA12465. The sequence continues at coordinate 116,543 of PHAI01000002.1, read as the reverse complement.
TTGGCTACAATTTTAAATATAAATTTAGAAGATGAACTTTTAAAAAAGATTGAAAAAAATAAGAATCGTGAGTATAAAAAAATTAATGGAATTTTAGAAAGAATAGAAGATATTTAAATGTGATGTTTTTTTCTCGGTCAATTTTAAATAATTATATTTAATATATATCTGTTTTGGACTCTTATCCTTGTGCGAGGATGGGGGCAAAGTAGTACAAAAATATGTCTAAAATTAACAAAAAAGCCTTCACGTTAATAGAGCTTTTAGTGGTAATAGCAATTATTGGTATTTTGGCCACTTTGGCCGTGGTAGCTCTTCAACAAGCAAGAAGTAGAGCTAGAGACAGTAAGAGAGTGGCTGACATGAAACAGATTCAAACCGCTCTAGAACTAATTTTTAATGAAAATGGTCGTTATCCCACAGAGGATGAATGGAATAGTGGTGCCATAACTTCTTCTTCCACGGGAGAAGTATTTATGTATAATATCCCTACTTCTCCCACTCCCGCTGATGGAGATTGCTTGTCTGCTTCTAATACTTATACTTATATTCCTCAAAACAATGGAGCTAGTTATACTATAGATTTTTGTACGGGTAAACAAATATCAGATATGCCACCTGGGGCCAAGCAAATGACTCCTGGCGGAATAATCTTTGGTAGTAGTATGCCAAATGGTGGAGAAGAAGTAATATGTGAACCGACTTGCGAAGATGATTATAGCTGTGTTGATGGAGAATGTGTAGAAAAAACTTGGGTGGCCGTAAATAATATTCCTGGTGGAATTGGCCTTGCTAATTGGCGATCAATCAGCTCATCTTCTGATGGGACTAAATTAGCTGCTGTAGTTTATGGCGGATATGTTTATACTTCCACCGATTCAGGTGCTACCTGGACAGAAAGAACATCGGCCGGTTTAAGGAGCTGGTATTGGATTAGTTCATCTTCCGATGGTACTAAACTAGTTGCCTTAGTTTATGGCGGATATGTTTATACCTCCACTGATTCCGGACTTACCTGGACGGAAAGAAATCCGGCTGGAAGCGTAAAAAATTGGTGGTTCGTTACTTCATCTTCCGATGGTACTAAATTGGCCGCTATAGTTTATCTTGGTTATGTTTACACTTCTGATGACTCTGGACAGACTTGGACAGAAAGAACATCGGTTGGTTCAAGAAATTGGCGATCGATTAGCTCTTCGGCCGATGGCACTAAATTAGCCGCCGTTGTTTATAATGGATATATTTACACCTCCATTGATTCTGGTGCTACCTGGACGGAAAGAAATCCAGTCGGAAGTGTAAAGAATTGGAATTCAATTAGTTCATCAGCTGATGGCACTAAATTAGCCGCCGTAGTTTATGGCGGATATGTTTATATCTCCATCGATTCAGGCGCTACCTGGACAGAAAGAAATCCGGCTGGAGTTACAAAAAATTGGATTTCAATTAGCTCATCAGATGATAGTACTGAATTAGCGGCTGCGGTTTATGGTGGGTATATTTATACATCCACTGATTCCGGTCTTACCTGGACAGAAAGAAGTCCGGCTGGAAGCGTAAAAAATTGGCGATCAATTAGTTCTTCGGCTGATGGCGCCAAGGTATCTGCTGTGTATTATGGTGGTTACGTTTATACTTCTACTGATTCAGGGCTCACCTGGACTGAAAGAAATCCGGCTGGAAGTACAAAAAATTGGCAATCAATTACTTCTTCAGCTGATAACACTAAATTGGCGGTTGCGGTTTACAAAGGCTACATTTATACTTCTACTGATTCAGGTTTAAACTGGATTGAGAGAAATCCGGCCGGAGGGCCAAAAGACTGGTATTCAATTACCTCTTCAGCCGATGGTGTTAAACTAGCTGCCGCTGATTACTGTGGGTATATTTATACTTCTGCTAACTCCGGTCTTACTTGGACGGAAAGAGATCCTGTCGGAAGCACAGAATGCTGGAATTCAATTAGCTCCTCGGCTGATGGTACCAAACTAGTCGCCGTGGTTGATGGTGGATATGTTTATACCTCTGTTGATTCTGGTGTTACTTGGGTAGAAAGGGATCCTGTTGGAAGCACAAAAAGTTGGTGGTCGGTCACTTCTTCGGCTGACGGCACTAAACTGGTTGCCGCTGTTTATAATGGATATATTTATACATCTATTGATTCTGGACAAACTTGGGCAGAAAGGAATCCAGCTGGCAGCACAAAGAGTTGGTCTTCTGTTAGCTCCTCGGCTGATGGTACCAAATTAGCCGCGGCAGTTAGCGGTGGCTACATCTATACTTCTGCTGATTCTGGTCTTACTTGGACAGAAAGAAATCCGGCTGGAAGTACAAGGGTTTGGAAATCGATTAGCTCCTCGGCTGATGGTACCAAGTTAGCCGCAGTAACCAGTGGTAGCTATGTCTATACCTCTGATGACTCCGGACAAACCTGGGCAGAAGAAACCTCGGCCGGTTCAAGAAATTGGCAATCAATTAGATCATCAGCCGATGGTGCTAATTTAGCTGCTGTAGTCTGGGGTCAGCTTATTTGGCTGTATAGATAGCGTAATAGTTGAAAAAATATACGCACGCTACTCGTTTAAATGTATTAAAAACATAGAAAGAAGCATGTGCCAATCTTTGGGGAATATAATAAAAATTTGATAATACTAAAGTATTTAATAAAAACCAGATTTGATAACGCATAATAATGAGTTATTATAAATAATTAAATTTTTTATAAAAAATATGGAAAACAAAATTAGCAAAAGTTTATACTGGACTCCAAGAATTTTATCGATTATTTTTATCTGTTTTTTAGCTTTAATGTCATTGGATGTTTTTGGTTCGGGATTAAATTTTTGGCAAACCGTTGTGGCTTTGTTCATGCATAACTTGCCAGCCCTTGTTTTGCTTGTTGTATTGATAATTTCTTGGAAACACGAAATTGTCGGTGGTGTGGGGTTTATCCTGGCAGGATTAGTTTACATAGTTTTACTAATGAGAAACCAGTTCGAATGGTATTTGTTATCCTGGGCTATTCAAATTTCTGGGGTTGCTTTTTTAGTAGGAACATTATTTCTTGTTACTTGGTTCAAAAAAAGAAAAACAGAATGTAGAAGCAATTAGAAAAAATATAGTGGAAGATTTTGATCCTTAAAAAACACCTTTATCGGTGTTTTTTGTTTAAATTGAATTTATCTATTTTTGATGTTATAATTAGACAAAATAAATATATTCAGCAAGTAAAACAAATTCTTGCCTATTTTTATTATATGAACAATATCTCAAAAGAAAATTTTTCTAAAATGTTAAAAAGCGAAGGATATCAGATTTTTTTGTTTTCCTGTCCGGCTATTATACCCTTTAATATTTTTTTTAGTCATTCTTGGTTTGTTTGTGTTAGAAATAAAAAAGTTTCAAGGTGGGAGGTTCTTTTTCACAGAAATAAAAAAAATAAAATCATTGGTAGGCATTTACATCTCAATTCCCTTGATCCCTTCGTTGGAGCGGGAATGACACCGTTTTTCTTCGATAAACTTTTATGGAAACCAAAATTAATTAAATGTATAGAAGGTGGGGAAAATTCTTTGGCCAATAAAATGTGTGATTTTATTGAAAATTCAAGCAATAACTACAAGCATAAAGATAAATATTGGGCGATAGGTCCTAATTGTAATACTTATATTAATTGGGTGTTAAATGAATTTCCAGAATTTGACATTAAGTTATCAATTAGGTTTATTGGAAAAAAAATTTAAGATATGAATGATAAAATAATAATTCGTGGAGCACGGATGCACAATTTAAAAAATATTGATCTAGAAATACCACATAATCAATTGACGGTAATTACTGGAGTTTCTGGTTCCGGAAAATCGTCTTTGGCTTTTGACACTATCTTTGCCGAGGGCCAGCGTCGCTACGTAGAATCACTTTCTCCCTATATGAGACAGTTTTTAGGGCAAAAGAAACCGGCTGAAGTTGATGAGATCATCGGTTTGGCCCCGGCCATATCTATAGATCAAAAAGCATTATCTCATAACCCTCGTTCTACGGTTGGAACTCTAACTGATATTTGGGATTATTTGAGGGTTTTATATGCGCGTTTGGGGGAAGTTTTTTGTCCGCTTTGTGGCCACAAAATTCAAAAGTTATCTCTGGAGGAAATGGTTGATATTTCTATTTCTAGGGCCAAAGAGGCTAAAAGCAAATATTTAACTATTATTTCTCCTGTGGTTCGAGGTAGAAAAGGGGAATATTATCAATTACTCTATGATTATCTGTCTTTGGGTTATTCAGAGGCTAGAATAGATGGTAAAATTTGTTCACTCAGAGACCAAATAAAGCTAAGTCCAGCCAAAAAGCATGATATAGATATAATTATAGATAAAGTTTTGCCAAATGATGATACGCGCTTATTTGAAGCCATAGAGAATGCTATCGCTTATAGTAAGGGCTTGGTTTTTATAGCTTTAGAGAAAGAGGAATTTTTACTTTCCTCTAATTGGACTTGTCCTAATGATAGCTTTGCCTTTCCGGAGGTCGAACCTAGACTTTTTTCCTTTAATTCACCCCATGGCGCTTGTCCGTCCTGCTCCGGCCTAGGAAAGATCGGTTTTTATGCTGACGATATTTGTCCCAAATGTAATGGTCAAAGACTTCGAGAAGAGGCTTTATCTGTCAAAATAAATAATAAGAATATCGCTGAAGCTAGCGCTTTATCGCTTGATAAGGCTTATTTGTTTTTTGAAACAGTTTTGGGTAATCTAAGCGATCGTCAAATGAATATAGTCTCGTCAGTAATGCAACAAATAATAGACCGTTTAGAGTTTTTAAACAAGGTTGGTCTGGGTTATTTGACTTTAAGCAGGGAAGCAGAGACTCTTTCTGGTGGTGAGGCACAAAGAATTAGGCTATCTTCGCAAATAGGCTCGCAGTTGTCTAGAACTCTGTATGTTCTGGATGAGCCAACAATAGGACTTCACGAAAGAGATACTCTAAAGCTAGTGGATACGCTCAAGTCTCTTAGAGATAAGGGGAATACTGTTATTTTGGTAGAACATGATGAGCAAACTATTTTGCAATCTGATTATTTAGTTGATCTCGGTCCTGGAGCCGGCATAAATGGTGGTGAAATAGTTGCCAGTGACTATACAAAAAATTTGTTCAGCAAAGACAAGGGGGAAATAAATAAAGACAAAAATAGTAAATCCTTAACTCTGGATTATTTAAGTGGACGTAAAAAGATAGATATTCCGCTTAAAAGAAGGTCTCAAAACAAGGGACATATCAATATAAAGGGGGCAAATGCTAATAATTTAAAGAATATTAATATAGAGGTACCGCTCGGTAGATTGGTTGGTTTGTGTGGTGTGTCCGGTAGTGGTAAATCGTCGCTACTTTATGATGTCTTGTATAAAAACATTGTACAGATAAAGAATAATCCTGGTAAAAAGAATAAATTGTTTAATGCAGCTGATTTTAAGGGAACTGAGTATATAAATAAGGTTTCTATTATTAACCAATCCCCAATAGGTAGAACTCCTAGGTCAAATCCGGCTACTTATACAGGTATTTTTACCCCAATTAGGGATTTTTTTGCCGCCTTACCAGAATCTAAGGAGCGTGGTTATACTTTGTCTCGTTTTTCTTTTAATCGACCAGGTGGGAGGTGTGAAGCCTGCCAAGGAGCTGGGTTTAATCTGATTGAGATGCATTTTTTGCCTGCAGTGCTTGTAGAATGTGAGGTTTGTCGTGGTAAAAGGTTTAATAGAGAAACTTTACAGGTGGAATATAAAAACCATAGTATTTCAGATGTATTAGACTTGAGCGTAGAAGAGGCTATAAAATTATTTGATGGAAATTATTATATTACTGATAAATTAAACATTTTGAAGTCAGTTGGTTTGGGATATTTGAAATTGGGCCAAAGTGCCACAACTCTTTCCGGTGGTGAGGCCCAGAGAGTAAAGATAGCCAAAGAACTTACCTATGTTTTGGGCCAGAAGACCTTGTATCTATTGGATGAACCGACTACTGGCTTACATTATCATGATATTAGCCTGCTTCTTCAAGTTTTGAATAAACTGGTAGAGAAGGGTCATACTGTTATTGTTATTGAACATAATATGCATATGCTTAAATCAATGGATTATTTAATAGATTTGGGCCCTGATGGCGGGGAAAAAGGTGGCTATTTGTTGGCCAGCGGAGAGCCAGAAGATTTAATAAGAAATGAAAAGAGCATTACGGGGAAATATTTGAAGGATTACTTGAAATAATCGTTTTCCGTCGTTTTTATTTGACAAAATATTTAAAGTATGCTATAATAACAAAATTAGTGCCTTGAAAAATAATAATCGAATTAATCATTGAATTTATTTAATAGACTTAAGTAAATTTTGTGATTAATTTGATTGTTTAACCTAAAATCTTTCAAAATGAAAAATAAATGGTTATTTTTTTGGAGAGCAGCATTTGTTGTTTCTTCGATTTTTTGTGTTGTTGTATTTTTTGCAAGACAAAGGACAGTAGGGAGTCAAAATGAGTTTAATGAAATTTTTAATAAAACCGAATTTGCCGGTAAAAATGATTTTTTTGTTTTCCAGGTTAAAGAGATTTTAATCGACTCTCTCGCCAAGGATTTTTCTGGGAAAAAACTAGAAAAAAATTGTTGGTATTTTTTTAGAGATTCTAGCATGTATCCCTTGAAAGAGTCGACTAAAGAAATTATTGAATTTTCACGCTCGGAAGGTATTTCTACTTCATTTGAAATGCCATTTACTATGCACAACATTTCAGAGCAAGCTATTTTTAATGCCACTATTTTAAGTATTAGGAATGCCAAACAATTATAACGATCCGTTTATTGTGAAATAAATTATCAAGGCTGACCAAATCAGCCTTTTTTGTTTATATTAATTTTGCTTAGAAATATTTGGTGTTTACAGGATTATTTTTTTGTGTTAGAATTAATCGATTTAATAGAACTTTAAAATAATTAATTAGCAAAAAAAACGGTAAAGAAAATAATGAGTAATTCGATTATCTAACCTTTTTAAAAATAATGAGATGAGAGAAACTGTTTTTTTGTTTTATTTGGGTAGACTACGAATAAATATTTTAGTCGCCATGATTTGGATGTGTGCTTATTTGAAAGAAGCGAAAAGGTGGTCCTTTCATTTAGTTTTATTGTTGTTTTCTTTTTATTTCGCCTCGAAGCAATTTTCAATTTCTTTTGTTTTGGTTTTGTTGTTTTTGTCTTTATTGATCCATTTCGCATCAATGATATTTATTTTTCTTCTTTTTAAATTTGAAGATGTTGCAGAAAAAGAGGGTAATATAAGAAAAGAATATAAAAAAGTTTATGATAAAATAACAATAAAAGAGGGCGATGGTATTGATATGGATGCTTTTTTTGATGAACTTAGTAAAGCTAAGAAAAGAGACCCCGGAAGGTTTCTGGCAAGGATTATATATTTAATAATTGGATTAGTAATTATTTTCGTTATTTTTCTTGTTTTTCATCTTTTCTCTTAAATTAAGAACAACAACAGGCCCATAAAGCCTGTTTTTTATTTGAAATACGACCTTAAAGTGCCAAAAATTTATTTGACAAAATATTTAAAGTATGCTATAATAACAAAATTAGTGCCTTGAAAAATAATAATCGAGTTAATTATTGAGTTTGTTTGATAGCCTTAAGTAAATTTTGTAATTAATTTGATTGTTTAACCTAAATTTGTTTAGTCATGAGAAAATACTTCAGAGACATTGTTATTTCTACAAGAAATGGTAGTAAGGTTTATTTGGGAAGAATTTTGGCGGGAGCAATGCTTCTATCTATTGCTTTCCTTCTGTTTTATCCAAGTTGTCAGTCGAATAAAAGGGAGGCGCTAACCATTGGGGATTTAATTTCTGATGATTGTTCATTGGAAAAGGAAATCCAAAAAGACTTCATGGCTATTAAAATTATCAAGGTGGTCCACAGTAACAACGTAAAAGTTGTGGATGCGTTTGGTAATGAATTAACAGAAGGCAGTTGGTATGTAAGATCCAATATTACTTATGTTGTTTTTCCTTTGAAGTCACAACGTTATGACAATATTGGTATTGTTGGTCAGCTTCAATTGGAACATTTAACTTTTCCTCTTTCTGATCAATGTAAAAAGGAAAAAGCTCGAGTCAAAATTAATGACGGTACACCGATGGGCGCATATGTTGATGCTGAAATTTTGCTCTTAAAAGAAGGGATATTGGTTCTTAACAATACTTATATGAGCCAGGAAGTTTATGTTAAATGGAAATAGTATAAAATTTTACTAGCCGATGATAAAACATCGGCTTTTTTATTTGAGTTAAGATTTTCTAAATGGTATAATTTTATTATGAAGACACTCAAAGATACAATAAAGAAAATTTCCAAAAATTCTGGTGTTTATTTCTGGCTTGATGGTCGAGGGAGGGTTTTATATGTTGGTCGAGCAACTAGTCTAAAGAATAGACTGAGCCAGTATTTTTTATCTAATGTTGATTCGAGAATAAAGGAAATGGTTGCGCAGGCTAAAAAAATAAAAGTTATCGAAACTAAAACCTTACTAGAGGCAATTATTTTGGAGGCCAAGTATATCAAAAAATATTGGCCAAAATATAATATAAAGGATCGCGATGATCGTTCTTTTGTTTACGTTGTTATTCCAAAAAAAGATTTTACTTATCCTTTAATTGTTCGTGGGAAAGATTTAAAAAAATTTTCCGAAAAAGAAAATGATATTTTTGGACCATATCAGTCTTCAACTTTAATTAAAAATGCTTTGAGAATAATTAGGCGAATATTTCCTTATGGAACTTGTAAGGCTAATTCTGGCAAAGCCTGTTTTGATTATCAGGTGAAACTTTGTCCAGGGTCTTGTTTGGGCTTAATTAACAAAAAAGATTATCAAAAAAATATTAAGAATATAATTTTGTTGTTGAGAGGGAAGAGAGATTTTTTGCTTAAAAAATTGTTAAAAGAAAATCCTTTGCAAGCTAAGTCTTTGAAACATTTACAAGATGTTTCGCTCCTGGAGAGGGATCATAACATAGTTGAAACAAATTTTGGCAGAATTGAGGCTTATGATATTTCTCATTTTTCAGGAAAGAATGCTTATGGTTCAATGGTTGTTTTTAATTTTGAGGGGGAAGCTGAAAAGGCTAAGTATCGTTTATTTAAGATAAAGAATGAATTTTTGAGCGATGACTTAAGGGCTTTGAGCGAGGTTCTAAGTAGACGTTTGCAACATAAAGAATGGGAATATCCAGATTTAATTTTAATAGATGGCGGTCGTCCCCAAACTGACTTCTTGTCTAAAATCTTTAAAAAATATAAAATAAAGAGCGTAGTAGGTCTATCAAAATTTGCTGGTGATGAATTAGTTTTTCTATCTAATTTTGATATTGAATTTCAAAAAAAAGTTTTAAAAATTAAAAATATTTTAATCAAAGCCAGAGACGAAGCTCATCGCTTTGCTAACTCTGCTAGAAAAAGATCACAAAAAATATGAAGAAATCATTAAAGAAAGGACTAAGCTTTGGTTTGACTTCGGCCGTTATAACTACCTTGGGTTTAATGGTGGGTCTTAATTCTAGTACTGGTTCAAAATTGGCTGTTATCAGTGGTATTTTGATAATTGCCATTGCTGATGCCTTTTCTGATTCTTTGGGTATTCATATTTCTGAAGAAGCCAATAAAGAAAATACTCGCAAGCAAGTTTGGGAAGCTACTATAGCAACTTTTTTAACCAAGACTATTTTTGCTCTTAGCTTTCTAATCCCTTTTATGTTTTTTAATTTATTTATTTCCACTATCATATCGGTTGTTTGGGGGGTAATTTTGTTGTCAGTGCTGAGTTATAAGATAAGCAATGAAAAGGAGAGAAAAAATTTTAGTGTGGTTTTCGAACATTTATTTATTGCTGTAGTGGTGATTACGGTTTCTTATTTTCTGGGGAAAATTGTGGACGGTATAATAGCGGCTTAATGTTATTTTTTTGATTATCTGCTATAATATAAGGGATAATTATTAATTAAACAATACTATGAAAATTAGAGGTTTAAAATTAAATTATTTAGGTATTCCATTGGCCGTTCTTTCTGTTTCCTTGATTGGTGGTTATATAACTGGCGGAAACATGGATTGGTATGATACTTTAAATTTGCCAATTTTTACCCCACACGGTTCATTTATTGGTTTGGTTTGGACGATAATTTTTTTGTTATCAGCTATTTCAATTTTACTTTTTTCTAATCATCCCAAAACAAATCGTCGGAATTTGTTTTTTATAATAATTGTTTCACTTTTTGTTTTGAATGGTTTTTTAAATATTTTTTGGTCAACTTTATTTTTTGGTTGGCATTTAATTTTTTGGTCGGTTATTGAAATGATGGCTCTAAATTTAGTAAATTTGATTTTGATTTTAATGCTGTGGCGAGGTTATAAAATTTCAGCCATCTTGTTTATTCCTTATTTTGTTTGGGTGTCTTTCGCTACTTATTTAGCCTATAGTATTTATTTATTAAATTAATTTTATGAAAAAGGTTTTGTTAATATTGGGCCATCCGGATAAAAATAGTTTAAATGGTAGGCTGGCAAATGTTTTTGAAGAAGAAATAAAAAACAAACAATATGATTTTCGTCGAATAAATTTAGGTGATTTAAATTTTGATCTTAACTTGTCAAAAGGATATAGAGAGGTCAAAGAGTTAGAGCCTGATTTAAAGAAAGCTCAAGAAGATATTTTGTGGGCCGATAGTTTAGTTTTTGTTTTCCCGATGTGGTGGTATAGCTTTCCGGCAATTTTAAAAGGTTTTATTGATAGAATATTTTTGCCAAGTTTTGCTTTCAAATATAGTAAAAATGGTAGTAATTTTCCTGATAAACTTTTGAAGGGCAAAAAGTCATTTTTGATATGTACTTCTGGCGGACCCAATATTTATTATTTCTTTATAGGCAATTTAGCCACTAAAACACTAAAAAGAATGCTTGCTTTTTGTGGTATTAAAAATAAAAAAACAATTTTGTTTGGGTCTTCTTCCGGTGATCCTGAAAAAATAAATTTAGACAAGCACCGAAATAAAATTTTAAAAATAATTAATTTAATTTAAGAAAATATGGCCAGAATAATAGGGAAGGGTTACTCCTTCGATGATGTTTTGATAGTTCCAAAATATAATAGAGTCAATTCCAGAAAAGATGTTTCTTTTAGAACTAAGGTAACTAAAAATCATTATCTAGACATTCCTTTGTTGGTGGCCAACATGGACACGGTTTGTGAAAGTAAAATGGCCATCACAGTTGGTAAATTGGGAGGTTTAGGTGTTATTCATAGGTTTATGACTCTGTCTAATCAAATTAAGGAAGTCCAAAAAGTTAAAAAAGAAAAATTATTAACAGCGGCAGCAATTGGCGTTAAAGATTATGAAGAAAGAGTTAAGGCGTTGGTTAATGTTGGTTGCGATATTTTAGTTTTAGATGTTGCACATGGTCATTCTAAGAGAGTTGGAAAAACCTTGGATTATATTAAAAAAGAATATCCAAAAATTGATATAATTGTAGGTAATATTGCAACTAAAGATGCGGCTGAATATTTCATAAGCAAAAAGGCCGATGCCATAAAAGTTGGTATTGGACCAGGCTCAATGTGTACTACTAGAATTATGGCTGGAGCTGGCGTTCCTCAAATTACAGCCATTATGGACGTTTATGAAGCTAGCCAAGGAAGGGTTCCAATTTGTGCTGACGGTGGTATAAAAATATCAGGAGACTTGGTTAAGGCTATTGGAGCTGGTGCTGATACTGTTATGCTTGGTTCATTGTTTTCTGGAACCGAAGAAAGCCCTGGAAAAATAATCATTAAAAATGGCAAGAAATTTAAAGAATATAGAGGTATGGCTAGTTATTTAGCCACTGTTAAGAAAATGGCCCTGGACGGAGTAAAAAAGGAAGAGGTTGTTCATGTTGAGGGAGAAATGACACTCGTTGAATATAAAGGTTCAGTTGTTCCAATAGTTAACAAACTTTTGGGTGGCTTAGCTTCTGGTATGACCTATATGGGGGCTGATGGTATTGAAAAAATAAAAGGAAAGGCCGACTTTATATCTATTACCGGCGCTGGAATTAAAGAAAGTATTGCTCATGGTTTGTTAAAAAATTAATTTATTACAAAAATATGCTAACTTTAAATGAAGTTAAAAATCATCCTGGGATAAAGGCCTGTATAAAAAAGACGGAACAATATCTTGATTATTTAGGTTATACAGACCATGGTCCCCGTCATATTAATGTGGTTTCGGATCGAGCCAAGAGTTTAGCAAAAAACATTGGGCTTAGCGAAAGAGAGCAAGAATTAACTGCTATAGCTGGTTATTGTCATGATATGGGCAATTTTTTGCAAAGAACCGATCACTGTTATACGGGCGCCATACTTTTTTCTCAATTCTTTATTAATGATTACAAAGACAGCAAGGACGTAAGTGATATACTAGAAATCATGCAGGCCATAGCCAATCATGATGAACATAAGTTTGAAATTATAAACAAAATTGGGGCGATATTGGTTTTGGCCGACAAATCAGATGTTCACAGAAATAGAGTGAAAAATAAAACTCCAGAAAATATAAAAAAAGATATTCACGATCGTGTTAATTATTCAGTTATGGATTCTGTTTTTAAAATTAACAAACAAAAAAAGGAGATTATTTTAAAATTGACAATTGATACGGAGATAACAGGCGTTATGGAATACTTTGAAATATTTAACGAAAGAATGATATTTTGTCGTAAGGCTGCTGAATTTTTAGATTGTCACTTTGTTTTAGTTATAAATAATTTTAAGTTATCTTAAAAAATAATTTTTTTTACTTTTAAGATAACAAATAAAAAAATATGGAGGAGAAAAAAAATTCAAAAGATTGTTCTTGCCATCAAAACAAGAGTTTTAAGCTCGTTATTGCTTTGGTATTAATTTTGGCTTTGTCTGGAGTAGCGGTTATATCTATTTTGAGAGATAGAATAGTGAATCCTATCCAGAATCAAGTTTCGGTTAATGGACAGGGAAGGGTTTCCTATGAACCTAATATCGCTAATATAACCATAGGGGTTCAAGTTGACAAAGTTGAACAACCGGAAGAAGCTTTGGGCACATTAAACGGGAAAGTGAATAAAATAATAGCCAGTTTAAATGTTTTGGGAGTAGATTCAAAAGACATAAAAAATCAAAATTATTCTCTTTATCCTTTTTATGATTACGTAGAAGGTGTTAATAAAATGACCGGATACAATGCTAATCAACAAATAGTAGTAAAGGTTTATGATGTTGATAAAAGTTTTAATAAGGTAAATCAAATAATTTCCGAAGCAACAAAAGCAGGGGCTAATCAAATTATTGGTGTTAATTTCGAAAGTTCAGAAATTGAAAAAATAAAACAAGACGCTCGCCTTTTAGCCATAAAGGATGCCAAAAACAAAGCTCAATCACTTTCCGAATCAGTAGGAGTGTCGCTTGGTGATATTGTTGGTTGGTGGGAAAATGTTACAAACCCTTATCCTTACTATGATTATTCTTATGGAGGAATGGGTGGCGGTGGAAATCCTTCGGTGAACAGTGGCTCTTATGAAGTTTTAGTTGATGTTTCTATAAATTACAAAATTGAAAAATCTAAGTAATATTTTAAAAAGTTTGTCTTTTTTATTAAAGGATAAATTTTGGTTTTTTTATGATTGGTGTATTTGACTCGGGGGTGGGAGGCTTAACTGTTTTGAAAGGTTTTTTAAAAGACCATCCTAATTATGATTATATATATTTGGGCGATAATGCCAACGTCCCTTATGGTAACAAATCTTCGGATATTATTTATGGCTATAGTACAAAAGCTATAGATTTTTTACATGAACAAGGATGTAAATTAATAATAATTGCTTGTAATAGCGCCTCCGCTCAAGCATTAAGAAAAATACAACAAGAATATTTACCCACTAAGTATCCAAATTTAAAAGTGCTAGGTGTCATCAGGCCAATAGCCGAAGAAGTGGTAAGTCATAAAAAAATAAAGAAAGTTGGTATAATTGGCACTAAAGCAACTATTAATTCTAATATTTATCAAGAAGAAATAAGTGCACTAAATAGTAATCTGGAAATACTGCAAAAAGCGACCCCGCTGTTAGTTCCTTTGATTGAAGAGAATTGGCTTAAAAAACCAGAAACCAAAATGATTCTTAAAAAATATTTGAGGTTTTTTAAGATGAAACAGGTAGAGGCTTTGGTCTTGGCTTGCACTCATTATCCATTTTTACTCAAAGATATAAAAAAAATAATGGGTAGGAAATGTTTAGTTTTTGATACCGAAAAAATAATCAGTGATAGATTTTTTGATTATTTAAATCGACATCCAGAATTGGGAATAGAAAAAAACGACAAAGCAGTTTATAAGTTTTATACGACTGATAATATTGAAAAATTTAAAGAATTAGGTGAGTTTTTTCTAGAAAGAAAGATATTGAAGATAGAAAAAGTTTCTTTAAAATAAGTTACCATTTACTTAAATCCAGTTTATAGCCACGGCCTTTTATTGTATGTATTAAATCCCTCTTGTCTTTGTTGGGATTTATTTTTTTTCTTATCTTTAAAATATGTGATTCTATGGTGTTGGAAAACGGATCAGCATTAAAGTCCCAAACGTTTTCCATTAACACCGTTCTTGATAAAATTTTTCCTTGGTTTTTTAGAAAATATTCCAAGAGCATTAATTCTTTAAAAGTAAGATAAATTTTATTCTTGCCCCTTTTTACTGCGTGCTTTTCTACATCAACAAAAAGATCGTCTATTTTATAAATTTGACTCTTTATTTCTCTTGGGCGACGCATTACAGCTTTTATTCTAGTGAGCAAATCTTCAAAAATAAATGGTTTGGTTATGTAGTCGTCTATTTCCATATTAAATAATTTGTTTTTCATTGACTGTTCGGCCTCTACAGTGAGAGCTATTATTGGAACTTTTTTATTTTCTTTTCTAATTTCAGTTATAACTTCATCGCCGTTTTTACCTGGTAAATTATAATCCACTAAAATCAGGTCATAAGTATTAGTTTGAAATATATAAATTCCATCATCTCCAGTTTCAGATAAATCAACTGTAAAAAATTCTTTTTTTAAAGAATCTTTAAGAAGATTACTTGTTTTTTTGTCATCTTCTATTATTAAAATTTTCATAAACACTAAAGCAATTGAACCTATCTGTTTTTTGGATAAGAGCCCGATTACTTTTTAATTGTAAGATTTATTTTATTTTAAACGAATGTACCTAAATTTAAGATAAATTTAATATAAACAAGTTTGTTGATAAAACCTTCTTATGCTATAATAATAATTAATATGGATGATAATAAAATAAAAAACATCGCTAAAAATACCTCTTATTTGACTTTGGCTTTAATTATTCAAAAAGTTATTTCTTTTTTTTATTTTGTAATTTTAGCTAGGAGCTTGGGACCAGAAAGCTTGGGAAAATATTATTTCGCTATATCTTTTACTACTATCTTCGCGATATTTATTGATTTGGGTTTAGTTAATTATTTAACAAGGGAAACCGCCAAGAACAAAGAGGAATCAAAATTGTTGTTGTCTAATATACTGGGCCTTAAGTTTATCTTTAGTTTCATTTCTATTTTAGCCGTTTTTTTATTCATCAATTTTTTAGGAAATCATGATGTTTTGACTAAGCAACTAGTTTATATTTCTTCGATCTGTATGGTTTTAGATTCTTTTACCTTAACTTTTTTTGGCTCAGCCAGGGGTTTTCATAATTTAAAGTTTGAAAGCATTTCTTCGGTAATCTTTCAATTAATAGTTCTAGCGTTCGGCTGTCTTTTTTTATTTTTAAAGCTAGACCTTAGAATAATAATGGCTTCTTTAGTTCTGGCCAGTGTTTTTAATTTTATATATTCTTATTTAATTCTAAAAGTAAAAATAAAGATTCCGGTTTATTTATCTTTTAATTTTCTTTTTATAAAAAAGATAGTTTTAGCGAGCTTGCCATTCGCTCTTTTTGGTATATTTCAAAGACTACACACTTATTTAGATTCTGTCTTATTATCTTTTTTTTCTGGTGATTATTATGTAGGTATTTATCAGGTTTCTTTTAAAATAATTTTTGCTTTACAATTTTTGCCAATGGCTTTCGTGGCCTCCCTCTATCCAGCTATGAGCTTTTATTGGCAAAATAATAGGGAGCAACTAAAGACTACCTTTAAAAGATCGATTGATTATTTATTACTGATTTCTATTCCTATTTCTTTGGCTATTTTTCTATTGTCAGATAAGATAATTTTAATTTTTAAAAGTAATTACAGCGAAGCAAATCTACCACTTAAGATTTCAATAATTTCTTTAATTTTTATTTTTTTAAATTTCCCTTTAGGATCACTTTTGAATGCTTGCGATAAACAAGCGAAAAACACCAGAAACATGTTAGTGGCATTAACGGTTTCTATTATTTTAAATATTATACTTATTCCAAGATTTCAAGCCGTTGGAGCCTCGATCGCCGTTTTGGCCAGCAATGCTTTAATGTTCGTTTTAGGTATTATTGAATGTAAGAAGATAATATCTTATAGCTTGAAAGACAATTTTTTAATATTTGTAAAAATTTTATTAGCATCTTTAATTATGGGTTTGTTTATTTTCTTATTAAAAAACTCAATAAATATATTCTTGCTTTGTTCTTTGTCGGCTGTTATTTATTTCTTGTTTTTATTTTTTTCTGGAGGATTTAAAAAGGACGAAATTTTATATCTTATAAATTCTTTTAAATTATCTAAAAAATAAAAAATATGAAATTTTTACTTTTTACATTAGAATATTTTCCTTTTAAAGGAGGTGTGGCTAATTATTATACTAATTTGGTTTACTACTGGCCGAAATCTTCTGATATTTTGGTTTTGGACAATAACAATAATCAATTGATAAGAAAAAAGGGAATATTGAGATGGTTGCCTGGGTTTTTTAGTTTCTATAGATTTGTTAAAAAAAATAAAATAAAACATGTTCTAGTTGGTCATATTTTGCCTCTAGGAATTATTGTTTTTATTTTAGCAGATATTTTAAAAATAAAATATACAGTTTTCCTTCATGGTATGGATTTTTCTTTAGCTCTTAGAAACAAATGGAAGAGATTTTTAACTAAATTAATTTTAAGAAAAGCAGAAAAAATAGTTTGTGCAAATTCGGAGGTATTTAAAATGTTGAATAAATTTTTAGATCAAGAAGGGAAGTGCGTTGTCGTTAATCCTGGGGCCAAAGATTTCAATTTTAGAAGTTTAGAAAAAGAACAAGAGCTTAAGACTAAATACAAATTGGATAATAAAAAAATATTATTTAGTCTTGGCAGGTTAGTGAAGAGAAAAGGCTTTGATTATGTTATTTTAGCTTTTAAAGAGCTAATAAAATCCGGCAACGACGATTTGGTTTATGTTATTTCCGGGAAAGGACCAGATGAAGAATATATAAAAGAAATAGCTAGAAAAAATATAGGTCAAATTTGGAGTGATAAGATTATTTTCACTGGAGAAATAACGGAAGAGGAAAAATGGACTTTTTTGTCTTTATCTGATATTTTTATTATGCCAGCCAGAAACATTTCTGGCGACTTTGAAGGCTTTGGGATTGTTTATCTAGAGGCCAATTTAGCCTCCAAGGCTGTTATAGCGGGAAATAGCGGTGGAGTTTCAGATGCAGTTTTAGATGGCGTTAACGGACTGTTGGTAAACCCAGAGAGCGAGGAAGACATTGCTAGGGCTATTAGAAAATTATCAGATAATAAGGCTTTAAGAGAAAAACTTGGTCAACGAGGGCGTCAGAGAGTTTTAAGAGATTTTGATTGGATAAAACAGGTTGATAAAATATATCAGTTTTTAACAAAGTAATAATAAGTGTTAGTATTATGATTTCAATTATAATTCCAGTTTACAACGGAGAGAAAACTTTAGTGGGCACTGTCAATAGTATTGAAAAACAAACTTATCGCGACTTTGAAGTAGTGATTGTTAATGATGGCTCGAAAGATAATACTCGGTCTGTTTTTGAAAAATTTGCTGAAACATTTAAATTAGAAAATGATTATTATTTTATAAACCAAGAAAACAAAGGAGCTCCAGCTGCTAGAAACAGAGGCTTAAAAGAAGCTAGGGGTAAGTATTTGTTTTTTTGTGATGCTGATGCCATCTTAAAGTCAGATGCTTTAGAAAAAATGTTAACAAAATTAGAAGAAAATCCTTCGGCTGCTTATGCCTATTCTTCTTTTTATTGGGGAAAAAAATTATTCAAACTATGGCCTTTTGATACCGAGAAATTAAAGAAAATGCCGTATATTCACACCATGTCTTTAATCAGGAGAGAATCTTTTCCGGAAAAAGCCTGGGATGAGAGTATTAAAAAACTTCAAGATTGGGATTTGTGGTTAACAATGTTAGAATGTGGACATCAGGGTATTTTTATTGAAGAAGTATTATTTAAAGTAAAGCCAGTGGGCACAATAAGTTCTTGGATTCCGGCTTTCGCTTACAAAGCTTTTCCTTTTTTACCATCAGTGAAAAAATATAAACAGGCGGTAAAAATTATAAAAACAAAACATAATTTATCTTGAAATGTTGAATTTTGATTTTTTAACTAAAAATAAAAAAATTATATTTTTCATTTTTTTAGCATCTCTTTTTTTGGAGATGTTATCTTTTGTATCCTTTAATTTCCCGGTCTTAAATACTGTTATATTCTTTGCAATAGTAGTTGTTTTTATTTTGCTCAGTCTTTATAAGTTGAAGTTGGGATTGTATTTTGTTTTAGCGGAAGTTTTTTTAAATTCAATGGGTTATCTTTTCTATTATGAATATGGTGGTCTTAAAATATCGCTTCGAATTTCTTTGTGGCTCATTTTGATGTCTATTTTTTTAGCTAAGATAATACTAAAGACATTAAAAGATAAAAAAATAATTGGAAAAGTATATAAAGATTTAATTTTTAAAAATAATTTTTTATATCTAGCCGTATTCATTGTTTTGGCCTTTTTCTTGGGTTTATTCAGAAATAGCTTTGGCGATGTTTTCTTTGACTTTAATGCTTGGCTTTATTTTACTTTGATTCTACCTTTTGGTTTTGTTATCCATTTTCAAGATCAAAAGGAGAAAAAACTTTTTTGGCAAGACATAGCGTTGTTATTTATGGGAATCGCTCTTTATGTTTGTTTTAAGTCTTTACTTTTTTTGTTTCTATTTTCTCATGATTTAAGACCAATAATTTCTGATCTGTATTCTTGGACTAGAGTTTATGCCTTGGGCGAAATAACCAACATGAACAATGGAGTCTATAGAATTTTTTTCCAAAATCAAATTTTCAATTTGTTGGCCTTGTTTTTTTCTCTTTCGGCTTTGCTTTCTTCTAAGAAGATAAAAGAAAAAAGTTATTTAATAATATTATCATCATTTTTTATCTCAACCGTAGTTATTAGTTTTTCCAGGAGCTTCTGGTTTGGTTTAGTTTCTTCTTTGATTTTTCTTTTGTTTATTTCTGTCTATAAGTTTAAACTAAAAAAAACTGTTAATTATTTTGGTCAAATATTTTTAACGTTAATACTGTCATTATCTATTATTTTTATCGTAATTAAGTTTCCTTGGCCAAATATCAACAACGAATTTGGCATGGATAGTATATCCGATAGAGCTAATATTACTTCAAACGAATCGGCTATATCTTCTCGCTGGGCGCTGCTTGATGTAATAAAGGATGATTTGAGGGCTAATTTTTTATTTGGTAGGGGATTCGGAGCTAGATTGGAGTATTTTTCCAGCGATCCAAGGGTTTTAGAAAGTAGTCCAGACGGCAAATACTCTACTTACACCTTTGAATGGGGCTGGCTCGATATCCTACTAAAAATGGGTATTTTTGGCTTTCTAGCTTATTTTGTATTAATTTTCTTAATTTTAAAAAAGTCGTTATTTTATTTTTTTGATAAACAAAATTTTAATTTTTTGGCTATTTTTTTAGGAATTATATCGATAAGTGCTGTTAATTTTTTTACACCTTATTTAAATCACCCCTTAGGTATCTCTTATATAATTATTTTAGTTTTATTTTTAAATTTTTGTCATTCAACTAAAGAAATATGTTAAAGATATTGGCCATAGTAACAATGTTAATCGATCACCTTGGGTTTACCTTTTTCCCAGATTTTTTGATTTTTAGAATCATTGGTCGCTTGGCCTTACCTCTTTTTGCCTGGGGGGTAGCCATTGGTTATACGAGAACTAGAGATGTCAAAAAATATGGGCAAAGATTATTGGTATTAGCCATAATATCACAACCTATTTTTTATTTAGCTATAAGTGAATCTTATTTAAATATATGTTTTACTTTATTTTTAGGATTGTTAGCTATATATTTTTATGATCGTATTTTTAAAAATTATCTAAACCTTTTGTTCTTAATTTTGAGCATTGCCTCGGCTTATGTCTTGAATGTTGAATATGGTGTTTATGGAGTATTGATGATACTTTTATTTTTTATTTTTAGAAAGAATTTTTTAATGATTCCAGGGCAGTCTATTTTAGTTTTTATTTTTGCGCTATTAAATCCAAATAGTATTTTTCAGATTTTTTCTATACCAGCCTTCTTTATTATTTATTATTTTCAAAAATATGATTTCAGGATCAATAGATTGCTCCAATACTCATTCTATCCAGCACATTTGTTGGTGTTATATTTACTGAGCTTGCTTTTTTGGCCGTAAAAACGTCAAAAAAAGACCGAAAGAAGTATAAATTGAAAATAATAACAAAAAAGGTGAATAATCTTGTATTATTTATAAAAAGTTGCTATATTTTAAAAGCTTATAATAATTTTTAAAAAAATTTATGGAAAATCAAATTATAACCCAAGAAGGCTATAATAAATTAAAAGAAGAATTAGATTTTTTAGGAACCGTCAAGAGAAAGGAAATTGCTGAAAGAATAGAAAGGGCTAAAGAGTTGGGAGATTTAAGCGAAAACGCTGAATATAGTGAGGCTAAAGACGCACAAGCTTTAAACGAGGGAAGAATTTTGGAATTAATGGGTATTTTAAAAAATGTTGAAATAGTTGAGCATGTTATCAAGGAAAAAGGAAAAATTGATATGGGATCAAAAATAAAAGTTTTTTCAAATGGTAAAGAAAGAGAATATTTAATTGTTAGTTTTAACGAAGCTGATCCTTTGAATGGAAAGATATCAAATGAATCACCATTAGGGATGGCTTTTTTAGGTAAGAAAAAAGGAGATGATGTAGTTGTCGAAACGCCAAAAGGTGAGTTTGAATACAAAATTATTGATGTTAAATAAAAATATGGAAAATAGTATAGTCAGCGAACAAGCTGATCGTCAAGAAAAATTAAATAAATTAAATTCTATTTGTAATCCTTATCCTAGTAAGGTTAATAGGAGCCATTTAATATCGGAAGTTTTAGATAATTTTTCTGATTTAGAAAAAGAAAAAAAAGAAGTTTTTTTGGCTGGTAGAATTTTGACTATCAGAACTCATGGTAACTTGAGTTTTGCTAATTTGAAAGATACTTCTGGAAATATTCAGTTAGCTTTTTCTAAAAACGAATTGGGCGTTGATGATTACAAAAATTTTGTCAAACTGATTGACATGGCTGATTTTTTAGAAGTCGGTGGAACTTGTTTCGTAACGCATAAAGGGGAGAATAGTATATTAGTTAAATCATATAAGGTTTTAAGTAAAGCATTGTCGCCACTGCCAGAAAAATGGCACGGGCTCAAAGATGAGGAAGAAAAATTAAGAAAACGTTATTTAGATTTGTTGTTGAATGATGAATTAAGGGATTTGTTTGTTAAAAAAGCCAAATTTTGGCAAGTTACTCGTGATTTTATGATAAAGAAGGGTTTTTTTGAGGTAGAAACACCAATTTTAGAGACAACAACTGGTGGAGCTGAGGCTAGACCATTCAAAACACATCATAACGACTTTGATTTAGATGTATATTTAAGAATCTCAGTAGGGGAGTTGTGGCAAAAGAGGTTAATGGCTGCTGGATATGAAAAAACCTTTGAAATCGGTAAAATATTCAGAAATGAAGGCAGTAGCCCTGATCATTTGCAGGAATTTACCAATATGGAGTTTTATTGGGCTTATGCTAATTATAGTGATGGGATGAAAATAACCCAAGAATTATATAGAGAAATAGCTGTACAAGTTTTTGGTACAACAAAATTTAAAACCAAAGATTATGAATATGATTTGGCAGAGGAATGGAAAGAGATAGACTACCAAACTGAAGTTCTGAAACAAACAGGTATTGATGTTTTAAAATCAACCGAAAAGGAAATGATGGACAAATTACAAGAATTGAAAGTAAAATATGACGGAAAAACCAGAGAAAGATTGGTTGATACACTCTGGAAGTATTGTCGAAAAAGTATTGCCGGACCGGCTTTTTTGATAAATCACCCTAAACTAGTTTCTCCGTTAGCCAAATCAAAGGAAGATAATACTGATTTAACTGAAAGATTTCAAATAATAATAGCAGGAAGTGAGGTTGGTAATGGTTATAGCGAGCTGAACAATCCAGTTGAACAGAGAAAAAGGTTTGAGGAGCAACAGCTTTTGATTGATCGTGGTGACGAAGAGGCCATGATGCCTGATTTTGAATTTGTGGAGATGTTAGAACATGGAATGCCTCCAACCTGTGGTTTTGGTTTTGGTGAGAGATTGTTTGCCTTTTTAGCCGATAAACCAGTCAGGGAAACCAGTCTGTTTCCTTTAATGAAACCAAGAGCATAAAATTGAATATTTAATAAGAATCTTGATAATTTTGAGAATCTTATTTTTTTCGGGGATCGTCTAATGGTAGGACAACAGGTTCTGGTCCTGTTTATCTGGGTTCGAATCCTAGTCCCCGAGCGAGCACATTTTTGAGCAAAAGGCGCCTTTATTAAGAGGTGCCTTTTGTATTGATTTTTTAACTTATAAATTGTAAGATTTTGATATAAAAATGATTTTTTTTGAGATTAGAGAAAAGAAATTATAATTCTAACTCCTATTTATTTAATAATGTTTTTGATGTATAATTAATATATATGAATACATACAATTGGTACTCACAATTAATTAAGCCTTCTTGGTCGCCACCGTCTTGGCTGTTTGGGCCTGTCTGGACATTCCTTTACGTTCTGATTATCATTTCATTCGGAAAAGTCTTTATGATGACATGGCAAAAACAAATACCTTTTATTGTAGCGTTGCCATTTATTCTTAATATTATTTTCAACTTATCTTTTACATCACTGCAGTTTGGATTAAAAAATAATTTATTAGCCGGTATCGACATTCTTTTGGTTTTAATTACTCTTATTTGGGCCATGGTGGCCATTTATCATTATTCTCATTGGATTACATATATTCAAGTCCCTTATTTAATTTGGGTTTCCTTTGCAACGGTTTTGCAATTAACTATTACTTATTTAAATAAATAATATGTTTATAAAACTTTATTTTATAGCTTTGCCAGTTTTTTTGGGTATTGATATAATTTGGCTTGGCTTAGTAGCTAAAGGCTTTTATGCTAAACAAATTGGTTTTTTAATGAAAACAAATGTTAACTGGCTTGCTGCGATAATTTTTTATTTACTTTTTATTGTCGGTTTGGTTATATTTGTTATTACCCCAGCTCTTGATAAAAATTCGTGGAAACAGGCAATACTGTTGGGGGCTTTGTTTGGCTTAATAACCTATGCTACTTATGATTTAACTAATCTTGCCACTATTAAAAATTGGCCTCTCTTGGTGACCTTCGTTGATTTAATCTGGGGAACAATTCTTGCCTCTTCTGTTTCATTAATTACTTATTTTATAGCTATTAAAATAGGTCTATGAATTACTATATAGCCTTAGCGTTTATTTTGCTGGCTTACATGAGTATTTGGTTTGTTATTTCTTTATTTAAAAAAAGAAATGACGTAGTCGATATTGCCTGGGGCTTGGGTTTTGTTATTATTGCCTGGGCATCATTTTTAATTTCCGGAAATTTTAGTTTGCGAAGTTTATTGGTTAATTTTTTAGTGAGCATTTGGGGGTTTCGTCTAGCTTGGCATATTAATAATCGAAACAAAGAAAAGCCCGAGGATTATCGCTATCTAGCTTGGAGGAAAGAATGGGGGACTTGGTTTTATCTTCGTTCTTATTTGCAAGTCTATATACTTCAGGGGGTTCTTTTATACTTAATCATATTGCCCATATTATTTACAAACAAAAGCATTGGACCAGCACTTAATTTTATTAATATACTGGGTGTATTGATTTGGATGATTGGTTTTTTCTTTGAGTCAGTTGGCGATGCTCAGTTATCTAGTTTTATCAGAAACCCTATTAATAAAGGTAAACTTATGCAGAGTGGTTTATGGCAATATACTAGACATCCTAATTATTTTGGTGAAGTTGCTCAGTGGTGGGGTTTATGGCTAATTGTAATTAACGTGCCAAATTATCTGTTTGGCATTATTGGACCACTTACCATAACAATTTTAATTCTCAAAGTTTCTGGCATTCCAATGTTAGAAAAAAAGATGTCTCAACATCAAGAATTTGCTGATTATAAAAGAAGAACCAGCTCTTTTTTTCCAACACTACCTAAAAAATAGAGAAGAAATAGCTGGCCATTGCATAATTCAAATAATGTTTTAGTAATAAAAAATTATGCAAACATTTTTGCCCTATAAAAGCTTTAAAAAATCTGTTCAATCTTTGGATTATAGAAGATTGGGGAAGCAGAGGGTTGAAGCTCGCCAAATACTTAATATAATATTAAACAGAACTCAATCTATGGGATGGAGAAATCATCCGGCCGTTTTGATGTGGAGTCGTTATCCCAATGCTTTAAAGATATATTTTAATACTTGTATAGACGAATGGGAAAGAAGGGGATATAGAAATAATATGTCCCGAGAAAAAGTTAGGGGAAGGGTCGTTTATCCTTGGTGGGTTGGAAACAAGAGTTTTCATTCTGCCCATCGATCTAATTTGTTAAGAAAAGACTATGATTATTATTCAAGGTTTGGATGGAAAGAAGGAGATGATTTGCCATATTTTTGGCCATTATAAAATAATTAGTCTTTATTATTATTTAATAATTTAAAAACAAAAAACGACAAAATACCACCGCTAAGAGCCGTTACAAGTTGAACCCATCCCATAGTAGCTGACAGTTTATAAGCAATTTGCTCCTTTAGTATTAAATTAAATAACAGAGAACTTGTTCCGTAAAGAAAAACAAATTTTATGAAACTAGCCGAAACTGATCCGAGCCAGTAATTTTTATTTTTCAAAAGATAAAAAGACGTAACCAACAAAATATTACCAAAAATAATAAAGGGTACTGCTGGGGCAAAAACCAAGGGTAGCGTACCAGTCGCCAGCGCTATTAGACTAGGGATGATTCCAATAAGAATTCCAGCCCTAAGACCCAAAAGAATGGTAGCGGTAAAAAGTATTGCGTTTACAATAGTTCCGGTGATTAACTGTTTGCCAAATAATGGTGCAATTGAAACTAGACCCAATAAAAGGGCAAATTGAAACAAGGCAACAGTCTTTTTGTTGTCAATAACTAATGTTTTGATATTTTGCATATTTGTTGATAATTAATCATAATTTTTATCTAAATTGATAATATTATTATACTTATTTTTTAACCTTTTTGCAATTTTTAAGATTTTTTTTGACTTACCATTTTAATTTTATCTGTTTTGTGATAAAATAAAGTCATGGATAATTAATTTTAATAAAATTTATGGTTATTACAACAGGGGATCAGATCCCAAAAAAACAAATAAGCGAAATTTTAGGCATTTCACGTGGCAGTACGGTAAGAGCCCGTAATGTTGGTCGCGATATTTTAGCTGGTTTTAAGAACCTTATTGGGGGTGAAATCAGTGAGTATACAAAGCTACAGGCAGATGCACGCGAACAAGCAATGCAACGCATGCAAGACGATGCTCGCAGAATGGGTGCTGACGCTGTGATAAATATGAGAATGCAGACATCAATGATTATGCAAGGCGCTTGCGAGATATTAATCTATGGCACAGCAGTAAAACTTGATTAATAACACAAACATATGTTGGAAGACTTAATAGCTTGGGTAATTTTAATCGTTTCCGTTGTTATTATTATTTATTTAATTTTTCAAAGAATAAAGGAAAAGAAAAAAGAAAATTTTGAAAATAGAGATAACTAAAGTTTAAATAAATAAAAGAATAAGTTCTTGATGTAATAATTAATTATGACAAAAATAAAATCAGCTCAGTTTGTAAAGGGCGCCGTTGGTCCAGATAGTATATTCAACGATATGAGACCGCAGATTGCCTTTATTGGGCGATCTAACGTTGGTAAATCCAGTATTATCAACTCTTTAACTGGCCAAAATAAATTGGCCAAGATTAGTTCCTTGCCCGGTAGAACCAGAGAGATAAATTTATTTTTAATAAATGATTCTTTCTATTTAATTGATTTACCTGGATATGGCTATGCCAAGCTTCCGAAAGACATGAGAATAGAAATAGAAAAATTAATTAATTGGTATTTATTTCTATCCGGATATGAGCAAAAAAAGATTTTTTTAATTATTGATGCTAAGGTGGGACCCACAAAAGATGATCTTGAAATTCTTCAAGCGTTCAGAGAACATAATAAAAATATCGTAATTGTTGTTAATAAAATAGACAAAGTAAAAAGCTCAGAGAAAGATAAACAGATTAAAAAAATAAAAGATTCAATTGGTGAATGTAAAATAATCCTATGTTCGACTAAGAGCAATATTGGTATTCCAAGTCTGTTGGAAGAGCTTATGCAATAAAATTATTTATTTCATGGCTTGTTTGGCCTTTTGAAATTAGGTCTTTTAAAAGATTTGACTCATTTATTTTTATATGTTATAGTCTTTAAGCAAGAATATCGTGTCTCAAAAAAAGTAGTCGATTTTTAAACTCTTTATTAAATTGCAAACTTTACAAATTAAGTCTTAAAATTATGACTGGTACTATTAAAGCTTTAAACGAAAAAGGTTTTGGTTTTATTATCGTGGAGGGTCAAGAGAAAGATCTTTTCTTCCATAGCAATTCTTTGGTTGATGTTCAATTCAATGAATTGCGCCAAGGCGACACAGTTTCTTTCGAAACTGAGATGTCTCCAAAAGGAATGAACGCAGTGAATGTTCAACGCGTTTAAAAACTCAAAAACAATATCCCGCCTCAGTAAATTTGGCGGGATATTGCTTTAGGGGAACAGTAATGAAAAACAAATAGTTAATTAATTAAAATAAATAAAAAATTAGTATTATAAATTTTATGAAAAATTTTAATCGAGATGGTGGTTCTGGCGACAGAAGGGGTGGGGGTTTCAGTAGGAGAGATTCTGGTGGTAGAAGTTTTGGTGGAGGTGGTAGAAGTTTTGGTGGAGGTGGTAGAAGTTTTGGTGGAGGTGGTAGAAGTTCTGGTGGCAGACCAGAAATGCATAGAGCTGTTTGTGCTGAATGCGGACAGAGCTGTGAAGTACCATTTAAACCTACTGGCGACAAACCAGTTTATTGCAGTAATTGTTTTTCTGGTAAAGAAAACTCAGCTCCAAGAAGATCTAATGACAGAGAATTTTCCAAGCCAATGTTTGGTGGCGGTGATAGAAAATTATTCAAAGTTGTTTGTGATAAATGCGGCAAGGATTGTGAAGTTCCTTTTGAACCATCACCCGACAAGCCAGTTTATTGTAATGAATGTTTTGGCAAAGGAGATGGGTCTAATAAAAGAGGAGGAGGAAACAATGATTCTTCTGGCAAACAGTTTGAAGCATTAAATGCAAAATTGGATAAAATTTTAAGCATTTTAGCTCCAAATCATACAATAAAATTAACTTCAAAAAAAGAAGAAACAAAGAAGGAGGACCCCAGGAAAGAAAACAAAAATGAAATTAAAAAAGAAATTAAACTAACAGAAGTTAAGGTTGCTATGGGTAAAGAAAAAAAAGAAGTTAAAAAACTTAAAAAATTAGTCACTCCAAAAACAAAGGTTTTGAAAAAGGCTAAAAAGAAAAAATAAAAAAACTCAAATACAAAAAAAAGAACGCTGACGAAAAATCAGCGTTCTTTTTTTTGTATACAATTTAAAACAGTTTAAAACAATCTATATAAATAATATGATCCCAAAAATAAAAATATTAAGGCAGCTATCAAATTAAAGGTATTTATAAATTTGGGTGAAATTATTTTTATTTTCATAGTAAAGAAGGCAATTAAAAAAACGATCAATTCATCCAGCATGTAAAAAAGTAAAAATATTGCCATATAAAACAAGGTGCTAGATAGAGATAGGTTAGATTCAAATAAAATACTTGCAAACAAAACTGGTAACAAGGCCGAACATGGAAATTCGACTATGGTTATGATAGCAGAAAATAAAAAAACAACACCAATTAATACCGCCAAACTTTTTTTATTAGAAAATATTTTTTCAACTTTTGGGCTAAGCTTGGAAACTATACCACCAGAGTCACAACTAGCACCTTGTTTGAGTGACTTTATAAATTCTCTCAATAAATATATGCCCCCAACCATAGATAGGACTCCTATTAATAATTCCATGCTTTTTATATAGGGCGAAATGAAAGAAAAAAGTTGGTGCCACATAAATATCAAAAGGCCATAGGTCAATCCGGTTACTAGCAAGAATGTTCCTCCTAAAAGCAATATTTTTTTTCTTGACCTTAAAACAAGCACCAGTCCTAGAATAATAACCAAAGCTCCCAAAGAACAAACATTAAATCCGTCAACTATTCCCAAAACGATGGACAAAACCGGTAATGACAGTTTGTACATATCTACTTTTCCAAAGAAAGGAATTTTTATCTCAGACGATTTTTTAATTTCAAGACCTTTGATATGGTTTTCTATATCATTTCCAGTGGACTCGCTAAAGCCGACAAAAAATACATCATCTATAAAAGTAGCAGGGACTAGTCCTTGTTGATTTTTTGGAACCTTATGACTTTCATATAATTTATTAGCTAAGTCAATATTCTTAGAAAATTCATATTCTTTTAAAATAATTTCTGGGTGTTTTTCTTTTAATTCCTTTAAAAATTGTTTTTCTGCTAAGCAATGAGGACAAGTTGGACTACCAAAAAACAATATTTCTATTGATTTATCCTCTTTTATATCTTCGGCCCTAGCCCTGTTTAACGAAAAGAATAAACCGGAAAATAGAACAGTAATAACAAGCATTCCTTTTAAAATATTTTTTATCATATAAAATAAGCTTAATTGTATAGTAATAATTTACTAAATTTTTCATTATATTACAAATCATATTATAACATAGTTTAAAATAAATACTAATTTTTTAAATATTTGATAAAATTGATTTATTTAATCAAAATTGTTATAATCAATCTATATTAATTAACTTAAATAATTAACTTAATTTAATTTTTTACTTTTATGTTTTAAAAAAAATAAAAGTAAAAAAACCAATTTTATGAACAAAAAAATCTTTTTAGTAATGCTAGCATTCTTTATTGTTTTTGTTGTTTTTAATCTGAAATCGGCCAACGCTATCTATGGTACTGACCAAGAAAGCGAAACCAGCAAGGTTTCATCTATTGCTTTAAAAGCTGATGGGACAAGAATAGTGTGGTCTACTGACGGTTATTCCAAAGATGGTTTTAAAGTAGTTTGGTCAAAAAATGAAAGCCCAACTTATCCACTAAGGGCAAAAGACAAATATCATTATTTTACTGACGCGAACAAAAATTCTGACACATTAGAGGCTTTTGATGGCGATGGTATTTATTACGTTAGAGTTTGTGAATATTTAAATGGTAAATGTTATACCTATAGCAACCAAATAAAAGTGACTCTCGGAAAAAACACAGAAGAGACGAAGCCTGTCGCTTGTACTCTAGAATATGCTCCAGTTTGTGCTAAGAATGGGAAAACTTATTCTAATAAATGCGCTGCCGAGAAACAATATAAGCAGGAAGTTGCTTATGAAGGTGAATGTAAGTCAACATCGGTAAAAGATGATATGATAGAGGGGATAAAAGAGAAGGCTGACTTGTTGGTAAATAACGATTTACAAGAAATTTTAAACGAACTTAAAGAATTAAGAAATATAATAAAAGAGCAGCAAGCAGAGTTAACATATTTAAAAACTTTAATGGGTGAAATGAAAATAATTAGCGAAGAAGCTAGAAATTCAATAAACAGCTTCGTTAGTTACGGAGTTGATGATAATACTAAAAAATTGGGAGAAGGTGAAAGGGCTGCCGTTATCTATTCCTTTAAAGAGGCTTTTGGCAAACTACCAGAAAACGAACAAGAGTTGACTGATGTTATAAAAATTGCTAGCGGTCGATGGCCAGAAAATTATAATCAAGAAGCTGAATTAAGGGCTAGAGAGATGTTTATGCAGATTTACAAGAGGGAAGTTAATGAGGATAACGAAAAAGACATGTCAGCTGTTAAAATTATGGCTTATGGATTAAGACAAAGAGCCGAAAACAGAAACTTGAATAGCGAAAAGAAGGGAATAGAAATTTTTAAAAATATTTTCGGTGAAGTACCAGGGACAACCGAAGATTGGAATATTATGCAAGCTATAACTTATTCCGGCGCAACTAGATAAAATTTATGGCCGTTTTATATCAGAAATATCGCCCCCAAAAATTTTCTGAAATCTTTGGGCAAAATAATATAAGAATAACTCTGCAAAATGAAGTTTTGCACAATAAAACTTCTCATGCTTATTTGTTCTGTGGGCCAAGGGCTGTGGGTAAAACTACCTTGGCCAGGATTTTGGCGAAGACAATAAATTGTAAAAATAGAAAAGAAAACGAATTCGAGCCTTGTAATAAATGTGAAGCTTGTATTAGTATAAATAGTTTTAGCAATCTTGACGTTATAGAAATTGACGCTGCCAGTAATACTGGCGTTGATAATGTTAGGGAGAATATTATATCTTTAAGCCGAGTAATATCAACCAATAATAAATACAAGGTTTTTATAATAGACGAGGTGCATATGTTGTCACTATCGGCTTTTAATGCACTACTAAAAACATTAGAGGAACCACCAACTAATGTCATGTTTATTCTGTGCACAACCGAGGCTTACAAAGTTCCTCTTACAATAATTTCTCGTTGCGAAAGGTTTGATTTCAAAAAAATAAGCGTTAACGATATGGTTTTAAAATTAGAAACCATAGTTAAAAGTGAAAAAATAGAGGTAGACAGAGAAGTTTTAGAGCTTATTTCTTTAAAATCTGATGGTCATCTAAGGGATGCTGAGAGCTTACTCAGTCAAATAATGTCAATTTCTGATAAAAAAATAGATATAGATACGGCCAATTTAGTTATTCCTTATAATAATATAGAAGAAAATATAAATTTACTGAAGCATTTATCGAGGAAGGACGCCATGGAGGCTATAAAATTAGTAAATGATCTACTTACAAGCGGTGTAAACTTGAAATTATTTGTAAACGATTTGATCGAATTATTAAGAAAAATAATATTAAGCAAAGTTAGTATTTCCTTAACTAGTAATTTAGGCTTAGATTTAAATGAAAAAATGGAAATAAAAATAAGCGAATTGAGCTCCATTTTTACTATAAACGAATTAATGGAGCTTAGTCAGAGCTTAATGCTTGATATAAAAGAGATAGGTAGCTCTTTTATACCACAAATGCCAGTTGAATTTACTATAATAAAGTTTTGTCAATCAAACAGTAAACAAAACTTTATCAAAGAAGAGGTTTTGTTAAAAAAAGATCAGAAAATTCTAGAAAATTTAAAAAATCCTAGTGAGATTAAAAAAGTAGATGATTTTAAAGAATCAATAAAAAGCAAAAACGAAGAATTAAAAAATGAGGTTCTGAGTCTGGAAAAAATCGTAGATCTTTGGCCTGAATTTTTAATGAAGCTCAAGCCACATAACCACTCCTTGTCTTTCGTGATGCAGTCTTGCCAGATAAATTCGGTAAGTGGGAATAAAATATGCTTATCTTTTAGATATAAACTGCACAAAGATCGATTGGATAATCCAGAAATAAAAAATATAGTAAAAAAAATATTGAAAGATGTCTATAACAATGATTTAGATATAGAAACGTTAGTTAATGAAGATTTAAAGATAAATAGCACTTCTAATTCGAATGAAACCGTGGATAATTTACTAAAAACATTTGGTGGTCAAATAATTAATTAATAATTCGTTTTTATTACGCCTAGCACTTTGCGTAACAACAAAAAACAATAGGCGCGACAAATAAATTTATGTTGGATATAAAAAAAATTAGAGAGGAAACAAAAGAAATTGAAGTTTCTCTTAAAAAACGCCTTGGTGACGTTAATTTGGGGTTGGATAAAATAATTTTGTTAGATGATACTAGAAAAAAAATAATTTTGGAATTAGAAGGCTTGAAAGCTGAAAAAAATAAGTTATCAAAAACAAAACCAGACGAAGAAACTATAAAAAACATTAAGAAAAATAATACCAATATTAAAGACTTGGAAGATAGTTTGAATCAAGTTGAGGATGATTTGCATCAAAAAATGTCATCTTTACCAAATATAGTTGCCCCTGAAGTTTTAGCTGGTGGCAAAGAAAATAATAAAGTTTCTTATACTTTTAAGGAAAAGCCTAAATTTTCGTTTAAAGCTAAAGATCATGTTGAACTGGCGGAAAGTCTTGATATTATAGACTACAAGAGAGCGGCTAAGATGTCCGGTTCTGGTTTTTGGCTCTACAAAGGAGACGGCGCCTTACTTGAATGGGCTCTCCTCAACTATTTCATTGATTTCCACACTAAAAATAATTATCAGTTTATAATTCCACCATTTTTGCTAAACAAAGAATCGGCCTATGCTTCCGGTCATATGCCAAAGTTTAGAGATGACCTTTTTTGGGTAGAAGATGGTCTATGTCTAAACGCCACCGCGGAAATGATGCTAGGAAACTATCACAGAGATGAAATTTTAAAAGAAGAGGATTTGCCTTTAAAATACTTCGCTTATTCTGCTTGTTTTAGAAGGGAGGCGGGAAGCTATCGTCAAGAAGAGAGAGGAATGATAAGGGGCCATCAGTTTAATAAAATTGAGATGTTTCAATATACAAAGCCAGAAGATTCTTGGACAGTTTTTGAAGAAATGAAAAATCAGGCCACAAAATTATTAGAAGGCTTGGATTTACATTTTCAGGTTAGTGATTTAGCTGCCGGTGATTGTAGCGCGGCCATGGCCAAAACAGTAGACCTAGAGGTTTGGATCCCGAGTATGAATATCTATAAAGAGGTAAGCTCAGCTTCCAACGCATTGGATTACCAAGCTAGAAGAGGAAATATGCGTTTCAAAGATAAGAATGGTAAAAATGAATTTTTGCATACTCTAAATGCTTCAGGATTAGCCACTTCACGTTTGCTTCCGGCTATCTTAGAACAAAATCAACAAGAAGACGGCAGTGTTCTGATTCCAGAAGTATTAAAACAATTTTTACCTATAAAATTAGATAAAATTTCTAAAAAATAATGACTAGAATTCTAATAAGCTTTATATATTACGGTTTTTATCTAATATTTCCCCTGCTATTTTTATTAATTTACCGGACTTACAAAAAAAGAAAGGTTCAACTCGAAATAATAGTTTTAATGCTTATAAGTTTCGTTTTTATTTGGGCCAGGTTTGTTGAGCCTAATTTTTTAATAACAAAAAACTACAACCTCAACATTCAAAACAATAGTCAAAACACTCTGAAAGTAGTGGTTTTCTCTGATATTCATTTAGGCGCATACAACGATACGGTATTATTAAAAAGGGCTATTAAAAAAATAAACAAGGCAAAGCCAGACTTAGTGCTTATTCCTGGCGATTTTGTTTATTTTGCTAACAAAGAAAATTTGGTAGAAAACTTTTCTGTACTCAAAGATTTGAAAATGCCAAAGATAGCTATTTTGGGCAATCATGATTATGGCAAAAACGAAAATAATATGTCAAAATTGATTTCTTCATCTCTGGAGTCGGCGGGAGTTCTAGTGATTGATAACAAAATAAAAATTCTAGAAATAAAAAATAAAAACATAGAAATAGTGGGGCTGGGCGATTTATGGGTAGGCAATCCTGATTATTCAATTTTAAAACCGAGCGAGTTTGAAGACAAAATTGATCTTACAATTTTGTTAACTCATAATCCTGATTCAATTTATGAATTAAAAAAAGATTCAAGTGAAATTAAAGATATAAACTTAATGGTCTCTGGCCATACTCATGCCGGGCAAATGAGGATACCATTTTTGTATAAGCATGTTATTCCAAGTAGCCATGGATTCGACAAAGAATTTTATACTATTGACGGAATTAATCTGTTCGTGACCCCTGGAATAGGGAACGTTGTTTTGCCATTAAGAATCTTTGATTTTCCAGAAATAAGCGTCTTAAACATAGGTTTTTAAGTAAAAACAAGTCAAAAATAGGTAGTGTTGACTTTATTTCAAAAAAGTGTTATAATTCACGGTTATACTAGTGATAAATAAATGTTTAAATATTTAAAAAAAATAAATATTTTTTTTGTTTTGTTAGGCTTTTTGATTATTTTTCAAACAAGGCCCTGTTTTGCTATTTATGAAAAAAGCGACTATCCTAAAGTGGCTAATTATTTTTTGAAATGGACAATAGCTGATTATGAGGTTACAGAATTAGCCAAGTGGGATTTATTAATTCTAGATATGGAGGTTCAAGTAAATAGTCGTCAAAACTTAAAAAAAATAAGAGAATTAAATCCAAATATAATAATTTTAGCCTACATAACCTCCCAAGAAGCTAATGCTAATATTTATTCTGATCAGTGGAGCTATAATGCAACACTTAGAAAAAAATTGGTTGATAGTATTGTCGATGGTTGGTGGCTGAAAAATAAAGACGGTAACAGAACAACTTTTTGGGAAGGAACATATCTTTTGAATATGAGTGATAGCGCTAAGACAAACAACAATGGTCAAAGATGGAATGATTTTTTACCAGAATTTGTAAACAAAGAAATAATTTCTACCGGTTTATGGGACGGAGTCTTTTATGACAATATTTGGGGCGATGTTGCTTGGGTCAGAGGTGATTTTGATATAAACAATGATGGTCAAGCTGATAGCATTAAAAATGTTAATGACGGATGGTCCAATGGTGTAAAAAAAATGTTAAAAAAGACCAGGGATCTTATTGGTGATAAATATTTAATTTTGGGTAATGGTAAAGTTTTTCTTGATTATCAAAGTCTTTTAAACGGAGTGATGTTCGAGGGATTTCCGGCTTCTTGGGAAAGTAATGGCAATTGGAGTGGGATTCTATCCACTTATTCAAAAATAGATAATGATAATAATAGTCCTAAAATAACAATTGTAAATTCTTATGACGGTAGTCGTCAAAATTATCAAAAAATGAGATTTGGTTTGGCAACTACTATGTTAGAAAATCATGGATATTTTAGTTTTGATTTTGACGTTTCTAGTCATAATCAAATTTGGTGGTATGACGAATATGACGTTAGCTTGGGAAAAGCAAGATCAGCGGCTTACAACCTTTTAGATAGAACTATAACTGATTATAAAAATAGTTTATGGAGAAGAGACTTTGAAAATGGCGTTGTCATGGTTAATTCCTCGGACAAAGAACAACTTTATGTTTTTAAAGGCGAAGAATTTGAAAAAATCAATGGTACTCAAGATAGAAGTGTAAATAATGGTTCTATAATAAACTTCATAAAATTAAAAGCTAATGACGCAATAATGCTTTTAAAAAGAGCTTCTTCGGTGGCAACCATAAAAAACAACAGCTTTAATAATGGTGATTTTATTCGTGTTTTTAATAAACAAGGGCAACAAAGCCGTTCCGGTTTTTTTGCCTACATGGATGCTTTCTCTCCTAGTTCTCAGATATTAATTAGTGATATCGATAACGATAAACAAGATGAAACATTGGTAAACAGCAACGGCCTAATTACAATTTACAAAAATAATCAGAAAATAAGAGAATTCAAGCCTTACGACGGAAAGTTTAAAGGCGAAATATCTTTTGCTGTAGCTGATTTGGATGGTGATGGTGTCAAAGAAATAATAACCGGAGCAGGGCAGGGTGGCGGTCCTCATGTTAGAGTTTTTAATAAAGACGGTAAACCCCTGATAGGTGGTTTTTTTGCTTATGACAAGGATTTTCGAGGCGGAGTTAGAGTTGCTGTTATGGATCTAGATGGTGATGGAACACAAGAAATAATAACAGCAGCTGGTATCGGCGGTGGTCCTCATATTAGAGTTTTTAATAAAGATGGTAAGTCCATAACTGCTGGTTTTTTTGCCTATGAGCAAACTTTCCGTGGTGGCGTTTCTATAGCCGTTGGTGATATTGATGGTGATGGTAAAAAGGAAATAATCAGTGTTCCTGGTCCAGGCAGGGATCCTGAAGTAAAAATATTTGATAAAGATGGGAAAAATATACAATCATTTCTGGCTTACGAGAAAGATTTTACTGCCGGGCTTAGAATTATGGTAGACGATATAGATGCAAATGGTACGGACGAAATTCTCGTTGGAGCGATTAGTTTTTAATGCTTTTTACTCTCCACCTTGTTTATCTCCGCTTATCGTTTTAACCAATAAAGTTAATTGATTTTTAAAGAAAAATAAACTATAATATAAATATAATAAGCACATTGTGCGAAAAAAAATATGAATAAAGATAAAACTGAAAATTTCAATTACAATAGTAATGACTTAGAAATAATTGATCCGAAAGATAGAAACAATCAAATAATTGAAAGTGACGAAAGCCAATCAGTTAAAATAAGCCCTGACGGTATTAATGTTAAAAAAAGTGGCAACCTTGTTGTTGGTAAATTAAGTTTAATAATGGGGCCAATAAAAAGAAGACATGAAAGACATTACAAAGAAAATCTTTGGCACTTAGTCGCCGACATTGCTTTGTCTTTGGTGATAATTGCTTTGCTTGTGTTTTTGTTTTTTGAAAAAAATGTAAATACCAACAAAACCGTTTCTCTGCAAATAAATAGCGATAGTCAAGATGTAATAGTTGGACAGCTAAAAACTTTTGAATTGGATTATAAAGCAAATGACGACCTGAAAGACGGCAGTATAAAAGTTGTGCTTCCCAGGGGTTTTATATTAGAGGGTGTTTCACCTTCCAATCTGTACAACAAGGAAAAAAATACTTTTTATTTAGGAGCATTGGACTCTGACACCAGTGGTAAAATAAAAATAGATGGATACGCGACAGGGAATAAAGAGGACCATCAAATGATTTCTTTTACTTTTAATTGTGATAAATGTGGAAAAAATGGTATTTTAAATTCATACTTTTATAATATAAACAAATATTTTTTGAACTACAATCTTGAGTTGCCGGATAAGATATATTTTGGTGGTGATTTCGAGGGGAAAATACTTATTAAGAATAATGCTAGTCGAGATTTGAGCAATTTAGTTATTGACTTAGGAGAAAATTTAATTCTAAAAAAAACAGACCTTGAAATAAAAGATAATAAATTATTATTAGAAAAAATAAGTCCTAAGGAAAATAAAGAAATAATTTTTCTTGCTTCACTCAGAGAGAATAAGGATCTAGAAATAAAATCAAATATTAACTTTGATTTTATCGATAGTGAATTTAACCTAGAAGAAGGTGCTGTTACAATTCCGGTCAAGGAGCCAGAGCTAAAATTAGATATTGTATCTGATCAAAAAAATATAAAAGACAAAGAAGATATAAACTACAAAATAATTTATAAAAATAAAGAAATAAATACAATTAAAGACATAGCAGTTACTTTAACATCAGCTAACTCGGCTTTTTCTATTTTTTCTGTAAAATCTACAGGATCGGTTAATAATTATTATTTAGATGGAAATGTGATAAAAATAGAAGATTTGTCGGGGAATGAATCGGGCGAAATAACTTTAGATATTAAGTTTGACCAAAGGCGAATAGACTCAAACCAAGAAGTTTATTTAAAAGCTGAAATTGAATACCAAATCGATGAACAAAAAGTCAAATACAACTCTTATTCAAGCAAAAACAAGGTTGTTTCTCAGGTATCAGCATTAGCTTCGGCTTATTACTACAGCCCACAAGGCGACCAATTGGGAGTCGGTCCATTGCCACCGGCCGTTGATATGGCGACAAATTATTGGGTATTTTTGGAGTTTAATAATTCTGGCAACAAACTACGAGATTTTATTTTAACAGCTGAGTTGCCTGATAATGTTTATTTTTCAGAAAACAAAAGAGTTTTAGATGGAAAATTAACTTATGCCGAAATAGGCAAGAGATTTATTTGGGAAATAAATGAAATAGACGGAGGCGTCAACAAATATCGAGCTGATTTCGAAATAACTTTAATTCCAGGGCAAAAAGACTTCGGTAATGTTTTAGAATTATTAAATAATATTAAATTTACAGCCTACGATGATTTCACGGAAGAGGAAATTTCCGGATCACTGAGAAACATAAATACAAATTTAGAAAACGATCGCTTGTCTAGTGGTAAAGGAAAAGTTACTGTTATTAGATAAACATTGTTATTGGTATAAAAAATTATGATTGATTTAATAAAAAAAATAATTAAACCAAAATATCAAGCTTTAAATGAAATAGAAATATTAGGTAAAAATATACTTGATAATTTAGATTATCTTTCCTCTCTACAAAAACAAGCCGAAATGTTTCCAGTTTTAAAATCAAACGCCTATGGACATGGCTTGAAAGAGGTTTGTCAAATATTAAATAAGAGTAACATTAAAATGTTAGCCGTTGATTCTTTTCCTGAGGCGCAAATAGTTTATAAAAATTTCAAGGGAGATGTTTTGATTATGGGCGAAATGCCCATTGGTGCTTATAAGTATTGTAAAAAAAAGAGAACAGAATTTGTAGTTTATAACGAAAAGACTTTAAAATATCTATCAAGGTTTGGTAAAAAAATAAAAATTCACCTTTTTTTGAATACTGGAATGAACAGGGAGGGCATAGACGACTTAGAATCTTTTATAAACAATAATAGAAAATACTTAGAAAAGGTAGAGGTAAGTGGTTTTTGTTCACATTTAGCGGAAGCCGACAATACAGACAGCCCTTTTAACAAAAAACAAGAAACAAAATTTTTTGAAGGTCTTGAGATACTCCATAAAAACAAAATTTATCCCAAATGGGTACATTTAGGCAACTCTGCTGGTGTATTTAACCTAAAAAACAAGGTTTTTACGGCTTTTAGGCCTGGTATTGCCCTTTATGGCCACAACCCCTTTAAAGAGCAAGATAAGAGCTTTGTGGTGGCTTCAAATTTAAAGCCAGCCTTAAGGCTTTATTCTACTATCGTCTCCGTTCATAAGTTAAAAACAGGGGACAGAGTATCGTATAATGATAATTTTAGACTAGAAGAAGATTCTAATATTGCAATTATTCCTTTCGGCTATTTTGAGGGTTTAGACAGAAGATTTTCTAACTGTGCAAAATTTTTATTCAATAAAAACAGTGACATTTTCTGGGCTAAAGTCGCTGGAAATGTGTGCATGAATTTATCCTGTATAAATTGTATGAACAGAGAAATAAGCATTGGTGATAAAGTACAAATAATTTCAGAAATAAATAACATGGAGAACTCTATTAATAATCTAAGTAACAAAATAGAAATAATTAACTACGAAATGCTCATTAGATTAAACTCTAATATAAAGAGAAAAATAATATAATAAATACAAAATGATAAACAGTGGATTAACAAAAATAAGTGGGAAAAAAATAAATAACCCCTTCATGAAAGAGAAAACCCATAGAAAATTTAGAAAAAAATGCAGAATTATTTTCTTTTCTTTTATTATTTTTGTGCTTGTTTTTGTCTATTTAACCTTCTTTTCTGGTCTTTTTACAATAAAGAATATAAAAATCAATGACTTAAAAGAGGTTGATAATCTAGAAATAGAAAATATAGTGAAAGATCAGATAAATAATTCCAAATTTTTGTTTTTTTCTGAAAAAAATCTAATATTATTTAATAAGACAAAGCTTGCAAATTCTCTTAGTCCCTACAATTTTTCCAAGATTATAATAAAAAAGTCCTTATTTAACACCATTGAAATGGAAATAGAAGAAAGGGAAGTTGCCTACATTCTTAAAGAGGGCAAAAGCTACTATTATTTGGATAGTGACGGCAACATTATATCAACTTACTACTTATGCGAAGATGAAAAAGAAGAAACAACGGGAGATTTACTGACAAATGAAGGAGATTATGAAGTTTTAGAGGAAAAGGTGGAATCCCTAGACAAAGTTATTAATTCGGACAATCCTGAAATAAATAATTACGAAGAAGTACAAGAAGGTCAAGAAAATAATTGCATAGAATCAATTGATGATTTTTTATCTGACAAATATCTTCCTTTAATGGAAAATATTAGCTCTTCAAGGCTTGATTCTGACTCAAAATATGCTAAAATTAACAAAGAATACCTCGAATTTGCCATCAAATTATACAACGACCTGGGCATAGAGACTGATTTTAGAGCCAAAAACTTTATAATTGACGAATCAGTAGACACTATAAAAGTAAGACTGTTTAATGACGTTTTAGTCTTTTTTAGCTTAAAAGATGACTATAATGACCAAATACAGCGCTTTTTATTGCTTAAAAAGGAATATAAGGACAATTTAAAGAATATTGAGTATATTGATATTCGTTATGGAGATAAAATTTATTATCATTAATATAATATAATTTAAAAAAATATGGGAGAAGGAACATTCAAGTTTATATTTGGTTTAGCTATTTTTGTTTTTTGCTTAGTTACTATTGGAGTTTTTTTAATCTTTTTAAAGATAGGGCTTCTGTTTACACCAGAAATAAATATCATGGGCTTAACTATATACTAACTAGCTCTAATTACTAGTCTAAACCTTGCTTTGTTATTGATTTTAATATATTATATTAATATAAGGTTAATTAATATACATTATGCGAAGTATAGCACACTACTTAAGCAATGGCAATATTAAGAAGAATAGCCTTCTCTTTTGGAAATCAATTTAAAAAATAGATTATGGAAAATAAACCTATAATAAAGTACCTGAAAGATTTCCTGGACTATTGTGAAATAGAAAAAGGTTTATCTATTAAAACCCAAGAAAACTATTCTAGATTTTTGAATAAGTTTTTTAAATGGTTAAAGGATGTTAAATTGGACCACATTACCCCAAAATCACTAACTGATGAAATAATTTGGAAATATCGTTTATTTCTATCCCGTCATACAGACTTAAAAAGCAAAAAGAACTTAAAAAAGAGCACCCAGAATTATTATTTAATAGCCCTGCGTTCATTACTCGATTTTTTTATCGAAAAAAACATCCCTTCCCTGCCACCAAGCAAAATAAAATTAGCCAAAGACAGGTCTGAGCGAGAAATTAAATTTTTAACTATCGAACAATTAAAAAGACTTCTAGAGTCACCCGACAAAACAAAGGCCATTGGCTTAAGAGATGGCGCAATCTTGGAGACTTTGTTTTCTACGGGGCTTCGAGTCTCAGAATTAGTAGCGCTAGACAGAGAACAAATAAAGATAAGGCCAAACATTGATTATTTAGAAATTGCTGTCACGGGAAAAGGACAAAAAGTAAGAACAGTCTATTTTTCTAGGAGGTCACTAGAAAGTCTAAAAATTTATTTAGATAAAAGAAATGACATGGACCCTTCCCTTTTTATAAATTATAAACCAGGTATAGAAAAAACTGGAGAACCCAGAAGATTGAGCCCCAAAAGCATTGAAGATATAGTAAAGAAATATATAAAAATAACTGGACTGCCAATTATGGCCACGCCTCACACGCTACGACATAGTTTTGCCACTGACTTGTTAGCTCAAGGAGTTGATCTCAGGTTGGTCCAAGAATTTCTTGGTCATAAAAATATTGCGACAACTCAAATATACACTCATGTCACTAGCAAACAATTAAAGGATATACATAAAAAAATACACAACAATAGAGATTTGTAACATTAATTAAATAGACAAAAAAAACGAGGGTATAACCCTCGTTTTTTTATAAGTATTTAAAAAAATTTTAATCTTTAACACATCTAACGTTTGCGGCAAGAGATTTGTTGGTTTCGCTAATATTCACATAAGAATTATCACCAGAATCAAGAGAGAAATATTTAGCTAATATAGGGCCGTAACCCTGCGTAGGAACGGCCGACCAGAAGTAAATAAACATCCCAGGAAAATCAGCTAAAAAATGATTGTTATAATTTAACGATAAATCATCGAGCTCTTCGTTATTTGGCAGGTGCCAACCTGGAGGGCAAATACCTTGATGCTTAGCGTCTATAACGTAGGCACTGCCTCCTAGACCACAATCATCACTTTCTCCATCCCAAAAGAACGCAGCATTACATTGGTAAGGAAAACTCATAGTCTCTGACCATTCATATAAACCACCGTAATCAGAACAATTACCTTCTATATTATTAAAACATGATCTTTCTTGATTATTGTTGTCTGTTTGACATGACCAATAGTTCCAACCAACAACATCTTCAACGCAAGGAACTTGGTTTTGTTGAACTATAAAATCTCCATTATAATTTAAATTATCATTCATCCAAGTGTCATTGCCAATTTTAATCCACGCATATGTCTGGCTGTCCCTAGAATCAACAAAAGTGCCCGACGTTTCTTCTGGCACGCCAGATTGGCCATCGCAGTCTGTTATACCTCCGGGGGTGAGACATTTTGACCCCTCAAGCAAGTTGGCGATTTGTTTACCAGTACAAAAGGAAATCTCATAAGAAACACCACCACTTATTTGAGTGTATTGATAAGTATTAGAAGCTTCCAGACAGTCTCCATCCGATGGAGTAGGAGCGGCAGGAATATTGTACATAAATACTTCCCCCGAAGAAGATGATACTATAGAGCCACTGGCCCATTCATCATCTGTTGGATATCTATTGTTTTCATTAAAAAATAATTCTAATGCTGTATGAACTTGTTTTATATCAGCTACCCTTTTGCTATCACGAGCGCGAGATCTGGCTTGTTGAAGGGCCACCACGGCTAAAGTGGCTAGTATTCCAATGATAGCAATAACAACTAAAAGTTCAATGAGTGTAAAAGCTGATATACGCTTTTTAGCTTTTTTTAGCATAGTTTTTTGAATTATATTTTTATATATCTAAAATTAAGGTAAATAATTTAAAGGATTAACCGGCATTCCATCTTTCCTGATTTCGAAATGAAGATGAGGTCCGGTTGAAAAAGCACCAGAGCCTACAGTTCTCGGAGACCCTCCGCTCTTCCCTATTGTTTGTCCTTGAACAACATATTCATCCTCCTTAACAATCACCCCTGAGACATGACCATAAACAGTAGAAAGCCCGTCACCATGAATTATCATAATATAAGCATAGGCCGTGCTGCCGTCAAATTTGACCCTAGCCACATAACCAGATGCCGCCGCATATAAAGTACTGCCTTGAGATGCTCGAATATCTACCCCAGAGTGTTCTCCTATACTACGTTTAAAGGGATAATCCGGATCATGAAAAGTTGTTGTTATAACATTTTTAGCAACTGGCCAAATAAAGCCACTATCATTAAATTCGTTTATATCTTTTTCTGGTCTTTGAGCTAGCTTTTCTCTAACACTCTTCTCTAAAGAAACTATTTCATTGGCAGCCTTTTCTTGCTCTTTTTTAGCTAAATCCAACAAGTTTCTATACTCTTGCTCTGACTGATTGGTCTCTGTAAGTAAAAAAGCTTTATCCTCCAATTCGCCCTCCAAAATCATTTGTTTTTTATCTAGCTCTTTTCTCAATTCAGCCAACTTGTCCTCTTTTTCTTTTAAAATTACTTCTTGTTTTTCTAATTGATCCTTAGCATCTTTTAGTAACTCCAAGCTATCACTTATTTCTTCGTTAGTATTTTCTAAGTACTTAACCTGATTTATAAAATCAGTCAAAGAATCATTCAACAAGATTATTTCTATTGGAGTTGTTTTATTTTGTTTATAAATCAATTTTAACAAATCAGAAATATGTCTTTTTTCTTTTTCTATT
The DNA here is from genome assembly GCA_002840305.1 of Candidatus Falkowbacteria bacterium HGW-Falkowbacteria-1. Classification (GTDB taxonomy): domain Bacteria; phylum Patescibacteriota; class Patescibacteriia; order Patescibacteriales; family UBA12465. The sequence goes on along the minus strand of PHAI01000002.1, from coordinate 72,342 downwards.
TTTTCACTATTATTATCAATATCAATAGCTGTTTTTCTGATTTCCAAATCATTCTTGCTGATCTCTAGCTTCACCTCCTCAATTTCTAGTTCTGATTGTTTAAAACGACTATCAAGAATTTCTAATTGATTTTGCAAAGTATCCTTTTCTTGTTCTTTTTGTTTTATTAAAGCGGCATATTCTTTCTGACGGTTTTGCACGGTTTCCAATTGTTTCCTTTGCCCCTCTATTTGATTATTTAATATTCTTATTTCTTCATCTATTTGTTCGGCTGTTTGACCAAAAACAAAAGATGAGCCTTTCACGAAAAGCCCTAAAAATAACAAAACCAAGAAAATCTTGATAGATTTTTTTATCATAAACTAATTATAACATATTTTAATAAAAAGAGCAAGAAAACATATTTATGCTTTATTTTTCGGCCAGATCCAAGAAGTCTTCAATCTTTTTTATAATGGTTTTTGGATTAATCTTGTGCTTTTTATTATAAGCTAATTGTTTCTTACGTCTTCTCTCTACTTCTTTAACTGCTTTTTTTATTGAACCAGTCATATTATCAGCATAAAGAATAATTTTGCCAGAAACATTTCTGGCTGCACGACCCATGGTTTGAATAAGCGAGGTTTGACTACGCAAAAAACCTTCCCTGTCGGCATCTAATATGGCCACCAAAGAAACCTCTGGCAAATCTAATCCCTCACGAAGTAAATTAACACCAATTAAAATATCAAATTTGCCAGTACGAAAATCTTTTAATATCTCGTTACGAGCCAAAGTTTTAGTGTCAGAGTGCATATAGTTTGACTTGATTTTATTCTGTCTCAAATGCGCATCTAAGTCTTCAGCCTGTTTTTTAGTAAGAGTATTAATTATTAAACGCTCACCCTTCTTAATAATTTTCTCAGCCTCTTTAATTATATCATTTATTTGACTGTAATTTGTTTCCTTATTAAAAACCGGGCGAATCTCTATTTCTGGATCAACTAAACCAGTTGGACGAATAACTTGTTCTACTACTTGTTTTGATTTTTCAGCTTCAAACTTAGCCGGAGTAGCACTCGTAAATATTGTTTGATTTATTTTACTTTCAAATTCGGAAAACCTTAAAGGACGATTATCCAAAGCTGAGGGCAAACGCCAACCATATTTAATTAAAGTTTCCTTACGACTACGATCACCTGCATACATGCCACCGATCTGCGGGATTCCAATATGACTTTCATCGGCCACTAAAAGAAAATCTGGCTTACCATTCTTGTCTTTAGGAAAATATTCCAATAACGAATCCGGTGCTTCACCTGCGAGTTTACCAGTTAGGTGACGAGAATAATTTTCTATTCCATGACAATAACCTAAGCTCTTGAGCATTTCCATATCATATCGCACTCTTCTTTCTAGCCTTTCTGCTTCTAAATATAATTTATTTTTTTTAAAATATTTTAAACGATCTTTTAATTCCTCCTTGATAGTTTTTATGGCCTGCTCTATTTGCGGCTTGGTGGAAATAAAATGTTTAGGCGGAAAAATAACTATTTCTGGCAAATGTTCCAAAATATTTTTAGTGGTATTATCAATAATTGTTAAATCAGAGATTTTTTGTTCATTTAACTCTAGTCTATAAATTATATTCTCTGACATCGGACGAATCTCAAAAACATCACCTCTAACTCTAAATTGGCCTCTTTTTACGTCACCCAAGAATCTTTCAAACTGCATTTTAATTAATTGAGAGATTAAATCAGCGCGAGTCATCGGTTTATCTTTTTCCAGATGAAGTGAGGCATTCATATAGCTAAGCGGAATACCTAGATTATAAATACAAGAAACAGAAGCAACAATAATTACATCTCGACGAGAAAGCAAGGCCGACGTTGCCCCATGACGAAGCCTGTCGATTTCTTCGTTAATCATAGCTTCTTTCTCTATATAGGTATCAGATCCAGGCATATAAGCCTCTGGTTGATAATAATCATAATAAGAAACAAAATAATGAACCGCATTTTCTGGAAAAAAGTTTTTGTATTCTCTGTATAATTGTGCGGCTAATGATTTATTGGGCGCCATTACCAAAACCGGTCTATCCAATTCTTGAATAATATTAGCAATGGTAAAGGTTTTTCCAGAACCAGTAACACCAAGCAAGGTTTGATAATCAAAACCATCTCTTATTCCTTGTAAAAGCTTCTTTATGGCTTGCGGTTGATCACCGGCTGGCTCAAAATCTGATTTTAATTTAAATATCTTTTCAGACACAATTTTATATAAATTTTGTATTAATCTTGTATAATTATAACATCATCAAAGCTTAAATTCAAATAAAAAAGAAAACCCGCCAAAGTAGATTTTCTACTGGCGGGTTTATAAAAAAGTTATTCAAAAAAATTACTAAAAATCAGGGGTTAAATTAGGAGTCACAAGCATTCCATCGGCAACTATGCGCTCATATACAAATAAAGCTTCGGTTATAAACACTATATCGCCAGAATCAGTAAGCATAGAAAGAAGGCTCTTAAATTTTAAATAATATTTGTCAATCTATTTTAAAAAATATTGCCAGTATTGAAAAAATTTTAGATGAGACAATTACATAAAAAGCGCTTTTTAATGCGAACATCGCAAACAATTTTGAATAGATTGCGAACGTAGAAAGCGTGTAAAATTTTATGCTTTTAAAATTTTACTAGCTTTCATAGCGAGTAATCCAAAATTTTTGCTGTTCGCTAAGTTTTTTTGGGCCCACTTTTTTTTCAAAAAAAAGGGGCATATTAAAATATTAAATTAATTTATCTTAGTTATATTTATATTAATTTATTAGATAATAAAATTCTTAGGTGTTAACCCTGGATTCCCTTCCCTCACCACGTAGACCTTATCAGCTATGCTTCGCATATCAGATAAATAACGTGGCTCGCCGGGAATGACAAAGATAAGATTATCACTTGGGTGCAACAGAAATAAAAAATTAATAATGATACCTCTTCCCCTTCTCAATATTTACTGCTCTATAAATTTGCTCTACCAAAATAACTTTGGCCATTTCGTGAAGAAATGTCATCTTAGATAAAGAAATTTTCTTATAGTTTTTTAAAACTTCAAAATCAAAGCCTAAGGCCCCGGCAATTACAAAAATTATTTCTTCGTTAAAAGAAAATATTTTTTTAGAAAATTGGACTGAATCTAATTCTTCCCCATTTTCTGATAACAAAAAAACTTTAGAACTTTTGTTTTTATTTAAAAACTCCAAAACTCTTTGACTGTCTTGCTTTTTGGCAATTAAGCTATCTTTCTCGGAGAAGCTTTTAGCTGGCAACTCAGTAAATTCAAGTTTTATATCCTTACTCAATCTTTTACTATATTCAGCTATTGCGTTTTGATAATACTTCTCCCTAACACTCCCGACGCTTAAAATAGTTATTTTTTTCATATTCAAATAATAGCACAAATAAAACTATAAAAAAATAATAAAAAAAAGCCTAAAATATAAGGCTTTTAAAAAATTACTTCATTTTGACTCCTAAGAATCTCCAATTTTTCTCCCAAGAAGAATTAAAGTTGGATAAATATATTTCACCTCTATCATTTAAAAAAGGTGAAAATTTACCTCCACTTGGTGGTGAATAAGGAAAAAGCAAGGAGACAATCGGGGTAGTTTCGCGTTTTTTTCTAGAAAAAAATTTTCTACAAAATATTAATTCATGAAAGCAGGCGGGACGAAAATCTTCATCGTTCATAATCGAAATAATGTCAGAGCTAAAACTTTCATCTTCAAAAGAAAAAAGTTTTGTTTCCAAATAAACTTCTCGATTATAATGAGGCGGAAAAAAAGTAAAATTAATTCTTTGATCCTTAATGCTAATCTTTAGCTCGGTAATTAAAGATTCCAAGGAATCAATTTTTACAATAATATCAGAAAAGTTGACACAAACTCTTTTATTATTTTTTTCTTCTTCTATTGTCTCATTCTTTTTTTCCTCTTCAATTCTGCCATCAAGAAATTTTTTAAACTGAGAAATAGACATTATTTCTCTCAATAGAAGATCCCTGGACAAAAAAAGGAGTCTATCTATTTCCGCAATTTCGTCTTTTTTCATTTTGTATTTTTTTTGTTAAACAACTGTTTGCTAACTTTACATTTAACACTAAATAGAAAAAAATGTCAATAGAAAAAAATAACTTTTACATTACCGCTTAAGCTTAGAAGATAAAACGGATGGCTTTAAAATGCCATCCTCAGTTATAATTCCGGTAATTAAGTCAGCTGGAGTAACATCAAAAACAGGATTAAAAGCCTTGGCACCTTTGGGCGCTATATTTAATAAAGAATCAAATTTTTTACTTTGTTTTTTTATTAAATTTCTATTTTCCCAATATGATGTATGTTTTAAAACTTCATCGCCAGATCTTTGCTCTATTCTTATATCCTTTCCAGCTTTAGTTTCAAAATCAATCGTGGCTTTAACGGCTGCTACATAAAAAGGGATGTTATATCTCTTAGCCATTAAAGCTAAAGGAAATGTCCCGATCTTGTTAGCCGTATCACCATTTAAGGCAATTCTGTCGGCGCCAACTATTACCATATCAACCATTTTGTTTTCCATTAAAAAACCACTAGCACTATCAATATTTACGGTATAATCTATCCCAGATTTACTCATTTCCCAGGCAGTAAGTCTGGCTCCCTGGAGCCATGGTCTCGTTTCGTCAATTAAGACAGATAGTTTTTTCCCCTTAATTAAAGCGCTATAAATTGGTGCGGTAGCAGTTCCATACCAAATAGCAGAAAGTGAACCAGCGTTACAATGTGTTAAAATGCGATAGTTATTCTTTATTAATTTCTCACCATAGGCACCAATTTTTAAATTATTATTAGTTTCTTCTTCTAATAATTTTTTGTAGCTATTATAAATATCTTTTTTTATATCAAAAACGTTGTTCGACTTTATTTCACCCAAAACACGATTAACCGCCCAAGCTAAATTATTAGCGGTTGGTCTGGCTTTTATTATTTCTTTGGCTATTTTTTTTAAATAAATTAAAAAATTAAAAGAATTGTCCCCCTTATAAACAAGCGATGCTAAAAAAATACCAGCACCACCAACAGCTCCAATGGCTTGAGCACCACGAACATTAAACTCTTTAATAGCTGAAATAGCTTGAGAATATTTTTTTAGTTGAATAAACTTCAATCTATCAGGAAGATATACTTGATCAATTATTATTACTCTATCCTTTTTTAGTTCGACAGTCAGAGGAAGGAGTTGTCGCAATTGTTTCAAATTTTTCATGGTATTTTTTAATTAATTTTAAAGCAGAAATCATGTTTTTACCCAAAGCAATAACCCCATGATTTTTCATTATTAAATAATCACCTTTCTTGGCGGCATTTTTAACCGCTCTAGCAGATTCCATTGTCCCATAAGAGATTTCTCTAATATAAATACAACCATTTACTTTGGTCAAACAGTGTATGGCTGTAAAATCATGGGTATGCAAAGCACAATTTATTTCTGGCCTAGCCTGATATATTCCCCAATGAAGCCTAGCCTCGGAACTAGGTTCCTTCTCACCATAGACATAAACCTCATCTTTTTTAAAACCAGCAACCAAAGCAAAATCGCTTTTCTTGAGCTGGTGTGGAAACGATCCGGTGGTCTTTATAATTATTCCATTTTTAGTCCTAACGCTAAAATTTCCGCCATTATTATCTTTAAATCCCATCCTACCTAATTCCTTGCCAATCTTGATTAAAGTTTTGATAATTTCACTTTCTTTTGCATTTGGAATAAATTTTCCTTTAAAAACAGTTTTAAATTTTGTTCCTGTATATTTTTCTCCCATATTAATTATTTTTAGATAATAATAAGAAGGACTCTAGGGCGACCAAAGAGGCCTTGTTCTCCATTTTAACCAGCTCACCTTTTCCGGATTGAGCTTCAACTGAATATTTGGCAATCTTTTCTCTGATATTCTTTTCAGCTTCTTGATCAACAACTAATAACACTGCCCCCGCTCTAACATTTTTTACTCTAGCCAAGGTTAAAACAGTGCCAGTTTCCATGTCTTGAGCTAAGGTATGAAATTTTTGCCAAAAACTTTTTATTTCTTTTGTTTTAAAAGAATATAAAGCATCGACAGTAACAGTTGACCCAGCATAATATTTAAATTTTAAATTTTCACTAACCTTTTTCATGATTTGGAAGATATCAGGATCAGCAATGGCCGGATATTGAAGAGGTACATAATCCAAACAAGTATGATCTTCCCTAACCACGCTATCGGAAATTATTAAATCTCCAATCTTAATTTTGTCTTGATTGGCTCCGCAAGAACCAACTCTAATAAAATTTTTAGCCCCCAAAGAGATCAATTCCTCCATAGCGATAGCTGTTGAAGGTCCACCAATTCCAGTGGAACAAATAGTAATAGGTAACCCCTTATATTTCCCCGTAAAAACACGGAACTCCCTATTAAAGGACACCTCCTTCCCGCTATCTAAAAGTTTGGCTATTCTGAGAACTCTGCCTGGATCACCTGGCAAAATAACGCTCTCTGCCACGTCACCCTTCTTGCACAAAATATGAGGCTGAACGCTTTCCTTTGTTTTCTTTTTATTCATAAGTAATTTTATTAATTTTTATTCCTTAAAAAGCCATCGCAAAAAAGCTTTATATTGTAATATTAGCACATATTTTAAAAAATAAAAACCACAAATTCAAAAGCCCTTTACTTTTATCAATAATTATGCTAGCATAAAACCATAGTGCATTAATATTATAATGTTAAACTTTTAACCTAAAAGAGAGAGATTTATGGACAACACACCCACCCTGACCCAAAGCTTCATCGAGGAGCAAAAAGAAAAAATTTTGGGATTACTAAAAGAATACAACGACCCAGAAAAAATCAAAGAAGCGCTAGAAGGGGAAAAAACAAACCCCGAAGACGGCGAATCTCCTTACATGGTTTACATAAGGGAGAAACAAAAAAATGTTGTACCAATACTAAAAACGGCCCTGGAAATGATAAAACTCGATCGTTATGGCATTTGTTTAATTTGTGGTCGCGAAATAGAAATGGCAAGGTTAAAAAGTTTTCCGGGCGCAACAAAATGTTGCCAGTGCATGAATATTAATGTAAAAAAATAAAAACAAAAAATAAAAGAAGAGAGGCCTAAAAGACCTCTCTGTTTTATATCTTTATATAATAAATTCTAAAAAGCATTAAGAACAAGCATCTAGACACTCATCCCTATCGCTACCGGCTGGCAACATGTTGCAATAAGAACAGGCATCCACGGAATTTCCATTACCAAAACTTGGAGCCGTGCCACTTTGTTCATTGTTAATTGTTGGGGCATTTGTGCCAAAACCATTCATTAAGCTTGTTAAATCTTTAAAAGTTTTATCCTTAGGCAAATCAAACATTGAACTATCCACTTTCCATGATTTACATTTGAAATCAAATTCTTCTTTCATGTCAAAATTATTATTTTCATCTATATTTTTATCTTTTACATTCTCTTGATTTTCTTCAACTTTCATTTTCATACCATCCTTGTTAGTCAAATCATCCCAAAAATAGTACCAATTATCATCCAAAATACTAACTGAATTAATATTTAAGTTGCTTGCCTTGTTTAATGTCTGTGATTCGACTCTCAATTTTTTACCATTGTTATCAAAATAATAATTCATAACGACAGAGCCTTCACCGCTCTCAACTGTGGCTGAACACTGCAAAGGTTTTCCTTCGGCAAAAAGATCCTCAACTGATTTTGAAAAATAAGACTCTTCATTAGAAACATTAGCCCCTAATTGCTTTTCTTCATTTTTACCATTTTGGTTTTGATCAGATAAATCTTTTTTACCACAAGCTGAGAAAGAAAAAATTAAGAACAAAAAAAGAACAAAAAAATAAAACTTGGAAATTTTCATAGTTTTAATTTTAAATTATAATTAATTGTAAAATATATTAAATATGTTTGTCTTAAGATATTTTAACATAAAAAAACTATACTTTCAATAAATAAAAAATGATATCAAATATCTAAAGTAAAAAACTTTCTTCAAAAACTCTATTTTCCGTCAATTATTCTGTAATACAAAGCCTCATAAGACTCTATCATTTTGTCTAAAGAAAATGATTTTTTAACCCTTTCTACGCAATCTTTCTTACTCAAATTATGAATATTTTTGACAGCTTTAAGCATTTCATTAAAATTATTGACAACGTATCCGGTTTTACCGTTTTTTATCAGCTCTGACATAGCACCCCTGTCAAAAGCAACTACTGGGACGGCCGACGCCATTGACTCTAAAAAACTATTACCAAAAGCCTCTATAACTCTATTGGGTTGTATTAAACAAAGAGCTTGACTTAAAAGTTTTTTCTTTTTTTCTCCTAACACCTCACCAACGTACATTATTTGTTTTCCATCAATAAAGGGATAAACCTTTTTATTCAAAAAATCTTTATCAACATCAGATGTTTTTCCGGCTATTATTAACTTCATATTAAGTTTTTTGGCAACTTTTATAGCTGTATCTACTCCCTTCTGAGGCGTAACCCTGGCTAAAAAAAGTAAATAATCACCCCTTTTTTCTTCTTGTTTAAAGTCTCTATAATCAACTCCATTATAAATAAAATCTTTCCAATTTAAAAAAGGCAAAAACTTCTTTAACGACTTCGATATTCCAACATAGTTTAAATTCTTATATTTTTTAAGCAATTTTACTTCTTGATCAAAAAATTCTCCATATCGTATAGAGTGAATAGAGGGGGTTTTGACCAAGTCTCCAAAAAAAACACTTTTATGTTCAACGGCGCAATGAATAATATCAAAATCTTTTGCCCTTCTGAAGGCCCCTGCTATGTTTTCATACTCATGAATCTCAGAATAATCATCTAAATAATGCCTAGGCCTAACCGAAACTAGCTCCTGGGCCTTAGTTTTTGAATTACCGGTGGCGAAAAGAGTGACTTGATGACCTTTATTAACCAAACCATTAACTAAATAACCAATGGACGACCCGGTTCCCCCACGAGAGCCAGGAAACGTCTCTTCCCAAAGCTTTGAAACTATAGCTATTTTTAGTTTTTTATTTACCATCTTAAAAAATAATTAAATATAAATTATACCGAGAAACTGAATTCATTTTAACAACAATAAAGCAAATTGTAAACAAGAAATAACAAATATTGACAATAAATTAAAAGTAAATTACAATTGACATAACCTACACCTATGGTATAGGTTATAAAAATTTAACTTTAATTTTTAAATCAAAAATTATGACAATGGAAAAACAAAAAACTTTAATTAATTTTAGGAAGGCCCTAGGAACCGTTCAAAAAATAATTAAAATGACAGAAGAAAACCAATACTGCATCAACATTATGCAACAAAATTTAGCGGCCATAGGATTATTAAAATCTGCCCATCAGGCTCTTTTAGAAAACCATCTTAAAACTTGTTTTAAAAACAAAATGAACAGTAAAAGTAACAAACAGCAAGACGTCGCTATCGACGAAGTTCTAAAAGTGTCAAAACTTTCTAATAAATAAATTTTATATATGAACAATGACGACCAAAAAGAAAAAAAATGTACATACTACGTTAGTGGTATACACTGCCCTTCTTGCGAAATCTTAATTGAAAATAAGACAGCAGAAATCAATGGAGTAAAATCAAGCAAATTAAACTCATCGGAAAAGAAAATAACAATTACTTACGATGGAAAAATGCCCAATAAAGAAGATTTGAATAATATTTTTATGAAAGATGGCTACTCATTTTCAGAAGAAAAAAATTCTAAAAAAAATAATCCTATTTTTCCCATCATAATATTAGGTTTATTCATAATTACATTCCTGATAGTTAGAAACAATGGAGCTTTAAGCTCAATGAGCGTGACGCCAAAATCATCTCTTATCTCTTTTTTAATTCTGGGGTTGCTTGCCGGAGTCTCTAGCTGCGCCGCTCTAGTGGGCGGTTTAATTCTCTCTATATCAAAAAAATGGCTTGAAATCTACCAAGACGAAGGAAGAGCTTTCGCCAAAATGACACCTCATATAATATTTAATTTCGGAAGATTACTCTCTTATGCTTTTTTTGGAGCAGTAATTGGATTCGTTGGCGAAAGACTACAATTTTCTACAATCGGAACATCGTTTTTAATGTTTGCAGTATCATTAATTATGATAATTTTAGCAATGCAAATGCTAGGTTTTAATTATTTTAATAAAATAAAAATATCTTGGCCCAAATTCATTAGCAAAAATATTAGTAACAAAAAAAATTTAAACGGTAAATACTCCCCCTTTCTAATAGGTGCTTTAACTTTTTTTCTGCCTTGCGGTTTTACAATAACAGCTCAAAGCATGGCCCTGATATCCGGAAGCGCTATTTTAGGATCATTGATAATGTTGTTTTTTGCTCTAGGAACAATGCCGTCGTTACTACTTATAGGTATCTCAGCCTCAAAATTAACAGACAACAAAGACACGGCAAATAAATTTTCAAAAATTGCCGGTATTTTAATTTTGTTTTTAGCTGTTTATAACATTAATGCTGGATTAAACGCAATGGGAAAGAATAGTTTAAGCAATTTGAATATTCGATCAAACAAAAAAATAGAGTATCCACAAAAAGATGAAACAACAAAAATAGTCAACAATGAACAAATCATAAAAATGGAAGCCAGTAGTTCAAAATATTCTCCTAGTTACTTTAAAATTAAAGTCGGGGTCCCTGTTGTTTGGGAGGTTAAAGATATAGGAGTAAGCGGTTGCACTAACGCTATTATAGCCAAAGACTTATTTGAGGGAGAATTTCGTCTAAAAATAGGCGGAACAAGTACAAAAGAATTTATTCCTCAAAAAACAGGCAAATACAAATTTTCTTGCTGGATGGGTATGGTCTCCGGCGTTATAGAAGTTGTTGAATAAAAATATAAAAAAACATTAAAAATTAAACAAACTAAAAATGATAACAAGAGAAATTGTAAAAATATCAAAAATGTCCTGCGCATCTTGCTCGGCTAATATTGAAAACAAATTGAAGAAAGAAAAAGGAATAATGAGCGTTAATATTAATTTTGCCTCCGAAAAGGCTAATTTAGAATTTGACGATGAACAAATAAAAATCGAAAAGATAGAAAAAATAATAGAATCTCTCGGATATGAAGTCGAAAAAGATAAAAATCTAAACAAAAAAAAGTCAAAAAAAACAAAAATTAAAAGCGACAAAACAATTCTCTTTGGAATTTCCTCTTTAGGAATTATTATATTCTATTTAGCCATGGGAGAAATGTTTTCTTGGCCTATACCAAAAATACTATCTGGCGATAATAATCATTTAATCCAATTTGGATTAGCTAGCGTTGTCGTTTTTATGGTTGTTAAAATTTGGAAAAATGGTTTTAAAAATATACTCAAAATGACTCCAAATATGGACTCTCTAGTCTTTATTGGAACATTTTCCGCTTATTTTTATAGTTTAATCAATCTTTTTAAAGAGATATTTTTAGGAATCAACGGACTACACCTGTATTTTGAAAGTGCGGCCCTTATTCTAATTTTTATTACTCTCGGAAAATATTTAGAAAATTTAAGCAAAGGACGAACTAGTGAAGTTATAAAAAAACTGATTGGTCTTCAAGCTAAAACCGCCACTGTAATAAGAGGAAACAAAGAAGAAACGATAGAGATTTCCAGGGTGATTATAGGGGATATAATTATAATTAAGCCTGGCGAAAAAATTCCAGTTGACGGCATAGTTATTGATGGCTATTCTGCTGTTGACGAAAAAATGATAAGCGGTGAAAGTATTCCCGTTGAAAAGAATAAAAATGATCGAGTTATCGGCTCAACTTTAAATAAAAGTGGATTTTTAAAAATTAAAGCAGAAAAAATAGGAAAAGAAACTATGCTGGCCCAAATTATCAAAATAGTGGAAGAAGCTATGGGCTCAAAAGCTCCAATCCAACTTTTGGCCGATAAAGTGTCTTTTTATTTTGTTCCAACTGTTATATTTATAGCCATTATATCATTTTCAACTTGGCTAATACTCGGACAAAGTTTTTCTTTCGCCTTAACAAGCTTTGTCGCCGTCTTAATTATCGCCTGTCCTTGCGCCCTGGGACTAGCTACACCAACCGCTATAATGGTAGGCACTGGAATAGCAGCCGAAAATGGCATCTTGATAAAAAATAGTCGAGCACTAGAAACAGCTAAAAATATAGACACTTTTGTTTTTGATAAAACAGGAACACTGACAAACGGGACCCCCGTGCTAACAGATATTATAAAAATAAAAAAAGGTATAGAAGAGACTGAGGTATTAAAAATAGCTGCTTCAATAGAAAAAAAATCGGAACATCCCTTGGCTCAGGCAATTCTAAACAAGGCCAAATTGGCAAAGATAGAAATAGAGGAAACTTCTGATTTCCAAACGCTACCAGGACAAGGTATAAGAGGAATTTGGCGAGAAAAAGAAATCTTACTAGGAACTAAAAGGCTGATGACAGAAAAAAATATAAACTGTTTAACCATTGAATCAAAGATGGAAAAGATGGAAAAAGAAGGAAAAACTGTCATAATTTTGGCTATGGAAAAAGAAATATTAGCATTATTTGCTATAGCCGACACTTTAAAAAATGATTCGATACAAATGATAACTGCTATACACAAAATGGGGAAAAATACTGTCATGCTTAGCGGAGACAACATTCGTGTAGCAAAAGCCATTGCCGCTAAATTAGGCATAAAAAAGGTTTTAGCTGAAATTATGCCGTCTGACAAAGCAAGGGAAATAGAAAAAATGCAAGACGAAGGACATATAGTCGCTATGATTGGGGATGGAATAAACGACGCGCCGGCTATAGCTAAATCTAATTTAGGAATAGCTATCGGATCCGGGACTGACATAGCCATAGAAACGGGAGACATAGTATTAATAAAAAGTAAATTAGCCGACATTATAAAGGCCATAAACATCTCTAAATACACCTTTAAAAAAATAAAACAAAATTTATTTTGGGCCTTTTTTTATAACATAATTGGCATACCAATAGCCGCTGGCATCCTCTTCCCTATAAGTGGGAAATTACTAAGTCCAGAAATAGCAGCCTTGGCCATGGCCTTTTCTTCGGTTAGTGTTGTAAGTAACTCATTAATAATGAGAAGAAAAAAATTCTAAAAAAGAAAAAAACCAGATTTCTCTGGTTTTATAATGTTGTAATTTTGTGTTACTTCACTGCTTCAAGCTCGCGAACTTTAATGCTAGGGAGGGTTTCAAAAATCCTTAACATATTAAATTTAATTTTCATTATTTTTCCCTCTCTCCCCTTGGCCTGAATTTTGTGATCCATCTCGGCAGCCTCAATAATAAAACCGCCAAACTTGTCTATTTCCAATAACTGGCTTATGGATCTAAATAAATCCTTGTTTACAAAAATTTTTTCAGTCGGAAAAAAGTCGGAAAATGATCCGGTAACAAGATCATCCAAAAGATCCTCGGGTGTAGTCGGGATATTGCCATCAAGCAATCTTTTGTTGTTTGAAAACACAGTTGCCGAGAATCCTTCTTCCCAGGTACCATTTTGTCTTATTCTGCATTCTTGAAAAATTTTCTCACTATGAGAAGACTTGTCGATTATGCTTGCAATGCCCATCAAATCAGCAAAAACTCGCTGATTAAGAATAATAAATCTTTCCTTTGTCATTTGATCGGTTTTTTTAGTAAAAGTGAATTTATTTTTTGTCAAAAAACTTGAATAACAAGATAGTATATAAAAATCTGTTTTTTGTCAATATGAGAAAAGTTTAATTCAACAATTTGAAACAATCCATGAAATAAAAATAAAAAATCCCCAAACATTTGTCCGAGGATTTGCCCTTTCTGGTAAGATTTTTAGCAATAAGAAAAATTACAGTAACTCCACCAAAAAAATGAAGCTAATAAAAAATAGGTAAAAAAACACAAAAATTTCGGAAAAAAATTGCCCCTTAACCAAAAAGAACCAACGCTCCCCATTGAAGAGAAGATCGCGATTAAAAGTATCAGCCCCTTGGCTAACCAAGGAAAAAATGGAAGAAAAATAAAAGAAAAGATCAGAAAGAAGCTTAGTAATTGAGAAAAAAATACAAATAGTTCAATAAGTTCTCCCCAGCTTAACTCAACAAAATCTTCTTCTAAAATAAACTCTTCTGTCATTTTGTTTTTTATTAATAAGAACCAAAACTCAAATTAATAATAGGCTGTTTTATGAAAAAAGTCAAATTATTTATTGACAATTAAATAAACAAATGGTAAAATAACAGCAACCAATTCTTTAAAAAATGAAAAAAGTCCTAGAATTTCTTGCATTTCTTAAAAATAGAAATGAAGAATATGGGTCTCTTGAGGAAGTTTATTCTTGTCAGGCAATAATCTCTCTTTCTTTCGGATCAAATAATAGTCTCAGCAATAAATATTTATCCAAGATTGTGTTAAAAATAATCTCAAGACAGGCAATCCCTCCGATTCTGCAAGGAGAAGTCGCGGAATGCTTGCATAGTAATTTTTTAAACATAATCAAAAAAAATAGAAAATATTTGGATACTTATGAAGTTTGCAAACAAGCAAATGAAGTTTGCTTAAAAAATGATTGGAAAAAAATAGCTATAGTAGCGCATCCTGACCATGCCTGGAGAGTAAATAAAACACTTAAAAAAATGAGGCTCGAGACCGTCATTGTCAACACCAATATGGTGCCATATGACAAAAGGTCCAAACAATTTTGGACACGAAGAAGATTCTTCTTTATTTTCCGAGAAATATTGGTAATAATTTATTATTCGATACGGAAAATAATTTAAAACTGAAAATAATTTAAAAGGAAGCAAAAAACAATACTTCCTTTTTTTATTTATTTTTTACTTTTCGGTTTTTTTTAAAATCAAACTTAAATCATCTAACAATTTTTTATCAACTTCACAAGGAGCTCCAGTCATTAAATCCTTGCCCCTGCTATCCTTTGGAAAGGCATAAATGTCTCTAATTGAGCTCCAATCATTTAAAACCATAATTATACGATCTAGACCTGGAGCATTTCCACCATGAGGTGGTGCACCATAAGAAAAGGCGTTAATCATGGCTGAAAATTTTTCATCAACTTCCTTTTTTGAATAACCAGCCACCTCAAAAGCTTTATACATGATTTCTGGATCATGATTTCTTATTGCTCCAGAAGAAATTTCAAAACCATTAAACACTAAATCGTACTGATATGCCAAAATAGACAAAGGATCTTGACTATTTAAAGCCTCAATTCCTCCCTGAGGCATAGAGAAAGGATTGTGCCCAAAGTCTATTCTTCCATCTTCTATTTCTGAATATTCGTACATCGGAAAATCAACGATCCAAGCAAAAGCAGCCAAATTATTATCTTTTAAATTCATTTTTTCAGCCAAATAAGACCTTAAATGACCCATGGCCCCGCAAAGCTCTCTCCATTTATCGGCAGCAATAAAAATTATATCACCATCTAAAGCCGAGCACTCTGCTACTATTTTATTTATTAAGTCTTCCGTTAAAAATTTACTTAGTGAAGATTGAATAATATTATCTTTTAGAACTATATAAGACAAACCCTTTAAGCCTTTTTTCTTGGCCTCTTCAATCACCAAATCAATCTCTTTTCTGCTAAAAAAAGCGCCTCCCTTAACATTGAAAGCCTTCACAAAACCACCATCTTTTATTTGATCTTGAAAAATAGCAAAATTACAATCTTTTAATATCTCAGAAAGGTCCTTAATCTCCAAGGCAAAACGTAAATCTGGCTTATCGGAGCCAAAGCGATTCATAGACTCGGTCCATGAGATTTTTTCAAAGCGACCATTCTCCATTAAATTGACTATCTTTTTGCTGCTAAATTTTTCAACTAACTCAATCATTAGAGGCTCCATTATTTTAAAAATATCGTCTTGCTCAACAAAACTCATCTCCATATCTAATTGATAAAACTCTCCATAATGTCTATCCATACGAGGATCTTCATCGCGAAAACAAGGAGCAATTTGAAAATACTTATCGACTCCACCAACCATTAAAAGTTGCTTAAACTGTTGTGGGGCTTGAGGCAAGGCAAAAAATTTCCCTGGATATATTCTAGAAGGAATTAAAAAGTCTCTAGCACCTTCTGGTGATGAGTTGGCTAAAATTGGAGTTTGGATCTCTGTAAAATCTAGCTTATGAAAATAAGCTCGGGTATATTTGATTATCTCATCTTTGGTCTTTAACATTTGTTGTAACTTTGGTCTTCTTAAATCTAAAAATCTGTATTTTAAACGAAGAGCTTCATTAACCTCTCCTCCCCTTTCTTCGTTCAATTCAAAAGGCAAGACAAGACTTCTATTCAAAACAGTAATGCTTACTATTTCCAGCTCTATATGACCGGTAAAAATTTTGGTATTTGTGGTTTCTGGGCTACGCGCAACAACCTTTCCCTCTATTTGCAAAACCCATTCATTTTTTATATCTTTTAAAATATTAAAAATATTTTTATCACCAACAGTAGAATCAAACTTTATTTGAGTCAGGCCATATTTATCGCGTAAATCAATAAAAATCAGAGATCCTAAATCTCGACAAGAATTTACCCAACCCGATAAAACTACTATTTCGCCAATATTTTTTTCATTTAATTCGCCGCAGGTATGCGTTCTGAGCATAAGTTTATATATTAATTTTGTTTATTAGATGATAATATTATAGCTTAATTTTAAAAAAAGTAAAATTAAACCCTCTTTATTTGATAAAAACATATAAATACTATAAAATGAACTTATAAAACTAAACAACAACAAACAAATTATATGATAAATTTTAGAGAAATAATTAGAGTGAGGGACATTAGCAAGGAAAACAAAAAGACGTTTATTTCAAGCATCATTGACTCCAGCGCTCCAAAGCTTGATTTTTACTTAATGGTCTCTTTATCGTCCATTATAACATCGCTAGGATTGATAGCTGACAATCTGGCACTGGTAATAGCCGGTATGATAGTTGCTCCACTTTTGTCACCGATACTGGCCATATCTCTCGGTTGCGTTATTACAAATTTTAAAGTCTTCTGGCGATCTTTTAAAATTTTTGCTTTATCTTTATTTGTAGCCGTTTTTGTTTCAACACTTGTCGGAACAGTATTTAATATAAACGTAGAAGAAATACTCCTTATAAAAGAAATGAACATTTCTTGGTTAACTTTTGCCATAGCCCTAACCGCTGGAATAACCGCTAGTTATGCCTGGACTAGAACAAATTCAAAAGATTATCTATCAGGAATAGCAATCGCCGTAACAATAATTCCGCCTCTAACATCAATAGGATTGATTATTCCTAGTTTCAACTTAGAACTATTGTCACATGTATCAATGTTCTTTTTGATGAACGTTCTTGGAATATTTTTGGGGGGCTTGATTGTTTTCTCTCTTATACATCTGCAAAAGGTTAGAAGAACTGCTATTAAAGAAGTAGAAAAAGAAGAAAAGGAATTAAACAATTAAAATTATATAAAAAAATGAGAACCCCAATTAGAAAAAATGACAAAATACCAATCAGCAAAAGTGATCCGAAGATTACCCTGAAAAGATATCAAATTTTGCAAAATAATCTCAGCAAGCTCAAAAATGAAATAAGACCAACGGAGAGCAAGGAAGTTAAAGAGCTTTCAACCACTGGTGACTACTCTGAAAATGCCGGTTATCAAATGGCCAAACAGAATCTCAGAAGAACAAACAATAAAATAACAAAAATAGAGGATCTTTTGAATAGAGCCGAAATAATAGAAACAAAAGAAAACAGCGAAATAATCGAGATTGGTAGTTTGGTAAAATTAGAAATTGAAGGAGAAATTAAAAAGTATCAAATATTGGGATCTCTAGAGACTAACCCAAGTAAGGGACTTATATCTTACAGTTCTCCTCTGGGCAATGCTTTAATTAACAAAAGAAAAGGAGATATAATAAAACTCCTAATAAACGGCGGAACAAAAATATACAAAATTTTGAATATTAGTTAAAAAATATAAAAAGACTAAAAGCTTCTACAATATAAAAATTTAAAATTTCTTGAAGCGAACACTAAATATTGGTTCATATTTATTATTATTCTCGTCGACTATCTCAAGTTGCTCCCCTTTTATTAATTTACTCAAGGTAGCATGACTCAATAATTCTTTTTCAGAATCAATGTCACTTTTTATTTTATCTAATTCATCCATCTCCGATCTTAAATCCATTTTTAAGGCCTCCAGGGTCTTTCTTTTTTTAGTTTTTAAAACTTCCAATTCTTCTAATATGCTTTGATATTCTTGAGAATTAGCCAATACATCTCTATACATTCCCCTTATTGTCTTTTGTTCTTTTTGACGAGCCTGTATCGTATTAAAAATTTCTTGAACCTCTTTCATGGATTTAAAATTAATTTATAAATATTAAACAATTATATATTAAAAAGAAACGGAAGTAAAACAATAATTAATCTCATTAAATTTATCTCGAAAAGTCAACTGTAAAAAAAGTTTCATTATTGTTTTTTTCCAGCTCTAAATTTGAAAAAACACCACTTTCGGACCTCCATTCGTTTGAAAAACCCCATGAATTCCACTTCCAAACAGCAACGTAATTTCCTTTACACGAAAAATCATCTAAATAGCTTCCCTCAATTACAATTAAATCATTTTTCCCGTCCATATCCACATCACCAATTTTAAACTCACAATTAGGCACGGCAAGGTTGGAAGAAGACCAAACTTGCTTGAATTCTTTATCAACAGAAAACTCATAAATAAAAAAATGATTTTTTATACTCATGTCGTTCTCTTTTATCCAAAAAGGCTTGGAGCTTCCAAAATTACCCTCCTTCCATAAAGATAAGTTTAAATTTAAATTTCCACTATTATCAGAATCAACCAGGGCAAAATCATCTACCCACCAATCAACTGGAGATTGCCAAATAAAATTGCCCATTTCAAAAACTTTAATAACACCATTTTCTAATATATATTTTTCTAAAACAGAATCATTATCTAAATCAGCACTTTCTTCTTTTGAAAAAATATTTTTGCTAACCAATTCTTTTTGATAGATCACACTCCTGGTTTCTTTTTCGAAATCACCTTTTCCGTTATTCCAAAAATAAAGAAAACTTTCATCTAAAGAAAGTTTTAATCTTGTTATTATTTTTTTAGCCTCTTCTCTGTCGGCAACCTTTACTTGGACTAAATTATCAGAAACTACTGGCAAAAAAGAAATTTTACTAATTCCATTTTTTGTGAAGTATATTTTAACTAACAAAGCTTCTGTCGTATCTTGTGACCAAGATTGATCAAAGACAAAATTACCCAAACTATAAAAAATAAACTTACCCTTATACTCTTCCACTGTTTGAACTACATGAGGATGGTGTCCGATAACCATATCAGCACCAGCATCAATTGCAGAATGTGCAAAATTTATTTGTGAATTGTTTGGATTATCAACATATTCCGTACCAGAGTGCATAGAAATAATTACAAAGTCACTATTCTCTTTCGCTTTTTTTACATTTTCATTCATTTTTTCAATTCTCATGAAGGCTGTTCCGGCCCTATTTTCACTAGCCTCATAATAAGCAGGCACAACATCAAAATCGTTATAAGAAAGAAAGGCGAACCTTATTCCCTTTCTTTCTATATAAACCGGAGCATCGGCCTCTTCGTTGTTTTTTCCAGCCCCAGAATAAACTATATTAACTCTATCAAGACATGCAAAGGTATCGAGAAGACCTCTTTCTCCAAAATTAGGAGTATGATTATTGGCCAAAGACATAATAGAAAAACCGGCATCTTTTAAAGCTTGCTCCGTCCCAGGATTTGATCTAAAAACCATTTCAAAATCAGAAATTTCCCTTCCCTCCGTAATTGGTGTTTCTAAATTAGCAAAAACTAAATCGGAATTTTTTAAATAGTCTTTTATTTCTAAAAATGGATAATTAATATCCCCTTTTGCTTTAACCATTCTTTCTACTCCACGCGAATAAGAAATATCGCCAACTGCAATCAAGGAAACCCCATCGTCTACTGAAGTAATTTTCTTTTTCTGTTCTAAAAATGTTAAAAAATTTTTTTTAACTTCCTCCTGTTTGTTTGTGCTCCCGTCTTTTGAAAAACTAAGAACAGAAAAATCGAAAACCTTGTCACTCTCAAAAATGGCTATAAAAATACCGAGAACAGAAAATAGTATTACCCAAACAATTCTCCCTTTCATTTATTTTATTTAACTATAAAAACATCGGTCCACTGAGGTAATTCTGGTGTTTGCTCGGTATCAATCATTTCTCGCCATTTTTTATCAGTTAATCTGTCTGACATCGGCCATGAGAATTCATAATAAGAATAAACACCACCCTTGGCTATCCTTAACTCTCCATCAATCGGAACTACAACATAAATCTCAAAAATTTTGCCAGTACCAAGCTCAAGCACCTGTCCATTTGGATCGGTAGCGATATCGGCAACTATAGCGGCTGGATTTTCATCTAAATAATCCCTTTGGCTTGATGATTCTTTATATTGCTGTTCGTTTTTATTAACTTCAATCCATAAATGTTCTAATTGACCTCCGTAAGAACGAATAATTTCATACTCATCGTCCGTTACTTTCTCTCCATTCAATTCCTTCTCTGCTATAACTTTAAGTGACAACGCCAATTCTTCCATTCTAGCAAAATTCTCTTTCATACCTATATCTAAGATTCCACGAGATTCCAGCCCCTCTCTGGTCATTTTTAAAAGCGAGGCTAACCGAGAATAAACATAAGGATTTGGCTCCACGTAGCCCCTATCATCTCGCTCTTCTGGCATTCCGGCCCCAAGCTCGGCATATACTTGTTTGGCATAAAGAATCGTATCATGTTTCAATTCCGTAAAACTTCCCAAAAAAGTGTTCAAATCTTTTCTCAACCAAGCATTATTTCTCATAAAAGAAGGATATCCATCAGTTTTTTCACTAAGAAGAGGCAATAACTGATACAACCAAGACCAGTACAAATTTTGTGTCCAGGTATTAATTGGTAAATTACCAAGATAAGACTGCATTTTACTCATATTCTCCTGATAACAAGCGTAACTGGCTTCACCTAATCGTTCTAAAATACTAGAAGCCTCTTTCGAGCCCATCGTAGCTGGGATGTCCAATCCTTTCGGTAGACATCTAGCGCCAGACAAGCAAGAGCTTTCTTCTGGCTTATAGTCCTGGCAAGACTTGCTTTTATCTCCAACTTCTCTATAAATAAGTCTTTGAAAAATAGAGGCATCAATTGTGAACCTTTGTCCTAAAAAACGAAAACCCATAATCTCTGCATTTCTATCAGCTTGAATCGAGGCTTCAAAAATAGGCATTGAGTTTATTTGTGGTGGGTCTAACTTTTTAACTAAATTCACAAATACTTCAAGCTTATCGTCATCAGCTATAACATCCTCAAGATTAAAATTTTGTCCGTAAACCTGTCCCAGTAAATCTTTAAATTGATAATAAGTTATGTCATCACTCTTACCAACAAAAAAGTTTATTGGTTCATAAATCTTGTTCCAACTATCATAATTTTCCTTTTCACTAAGAGAGAGTGTGATAAGTACAGCCGATTTCACTTCATCAATATTTTTTAATCTAAAAGATAAACGACCATACCACATCATTGATTTGAAATAAGTTCTTAATTCTTCATTTTTATCATAGTGACCTCTAGGAATATATTGGGAGTAGTCCTCCATAATACTGCCCAACTCTTGCGGCCCTTGAGGGGTATCAATAATAACACCGTTTTCACTACCAATATTCATTACTGGAGATTTTTCAATTCCCTGATGATCATTTATAAAAACCAACTCTCGCTCAACGTTGTTCTTTACAATCGAATCAACATTCAAAGATGGATCCAGAATACTAGCTCCAACCGAGAAAAACCCTACATTTCTTTTGGCGGCATTCTCCCAATCACCTCCTTTTAAAATCTTGTATTGATTTGTAGAATCGGAAAGCATTTGAGAGCTAAGTTTTTTTACTTCAGGAATTAACTTCTCTTCCTCCAACTGTTTAAGCGAATAAGCAAACATTAAATGATAATTATGAAGAATGGAGTCAGTAGTAATAAAACTCGGAACATAACCATATCTATTATTTTCATAGAGTTGAAAAAATTCATCATAATAAGCCGGGCGAACAAAAAAAGCATTTTTGATTAATTGGCTTTTTTCAGGCGAAGAAAAGGTAAAGTCATTAGAATTTGAAATATTATTTAAATTTTGACCAACCGAATATGCCAGAACTTTTGGATTTATATTTACCGGAAATTCACTATAACTTGCAAAATTCGACAAAACAACGGTATTTTCGCTCTTTTTATCTTCTACTTTTATTATATCACTCTCATTTATAACTACTTTTTCTTCCTCCTCTTGGTTATTTCTATTTACATTGATAAAAACAGAATAAGAAATCAATATGGCCAAAACAACCAACAATAAAAATATAAGTTTGTTTGATTTTGGCCCCGGACCGACCAATTTAGAATCATCGGAAGATAACTGTTCAAAATTTTGATCATTCATATTTTTTTTATTAATTTTTTATAACTAAACTTGCCGATATAATAATTCTAGCATAAATTACTCAAAAAATGAATATGCTTTATTGGCTCTTATCTTCAATTAACTTTACAGATTGGCGAGTAATCTTTGCTACGTTTATACTAAAAGTTTCATTTTATCCAAAAAAATGCTATAATTTAAACAATAATTTAAAAATAAACAAATATTATAATAATTATTCTTTGTTATAATATAATAAAAAAATGGAAAACGAAAAAATCAAAAAAATATTTTTAGTAATCGGTTTTTTAGTTTTTATTTCCCTTATTGGTTTTTTGATATGGCGCATATTTTTTAAACAATCAACAATTTTGTCACCAACAACTACAAACTCCGACACTGCAATTTTTGATGGTTTACCAACTTCGGCCGACGGAACACCAATAATAGCTGATACCAACGAACAAAATATCGTAGAATCAGAAGACGCTCCTCAAGCTTTAAAACCACAAGAGGCCCAAGTTTCTGGCGATTCAAATTATGCCAGTCCTATAGCTATTGGAGGGCTAACACAAACAACAACAATCGTTGATTCGCTCACCCTAAAACCAACCTTAAGTATAGACGGTAACTCTATTCAATTTTACAACAAAGATGATGGACAATTCTATAAAATAAACGAAAATGGAGAATTAGTTTTGTTGAGTGATAAAATTTTTAAAAACGCATCTAATGTCGAATGGGCACCAAACAAAACAAAAGCTGTAATAGAGTTTTCCAACCAAACAAAAATAGTCTATGATTTTAACACCGACAAACAAATAACCCTACCTAGCCATTGGGAAGACTTTACGTTTTCACCGGATAGCAAAAAACTGATTAACAAAAGTCTGGGCACAGATTCTAATAACAACTGGTTGGTGGTTTCAAATAGTGACGGATCTCAAACTAAGTCATTAGAGAAAATAGAGGCAAGTAATAACTCTATAATCCCATATTGGTCACCAAACAATCAATCAGTGGCTATGTACACAAAAAGTCTTGACATTAATAAAAAAGAGGTTATTTTTATCGGTGAATACGGACAGAGTTTTAAATCAATAATCGTAGAAGGTCAAGATTTCCAGCCACAATGGTCGCAAAACGGAGAAAAATTACTTTACAGTGTTAGCTCGCCCAAAAATGGCTTAAAACCAAATTTATGGATTGTAAATGCCAACGGAGATCAAACTG
This sequence comes from Candidatus Falkowbacteria bacterium HGW-Falkowbacteria-1, assembly GCA_002840305.1. GTDB lineage: Bacteria > Patescibacteriota > Patescibacteriia > Patescibacteriales > UBA12465. The sequence continues at coordinate 48,499 of PHAI01000002.1, read as the reverse complement.
GTACCAGTAGAAAAAACTTAGGACTGGAAACATGGGCAGAAAAATGTGTTTTTGTTAGTAACTCTGAGGTTTATTGTGCTGTTCCTAAATATATAGAAAATAGTTCTGGTATTTTTTCAGAAACAGCAATGGTAACTTCTGATGATTTGTACAAAATCAACATAGAAACAGGACAAAAAACATTAATAGCAATACCAGACCAAAACTACAATATTTCATCAATAATGATAGACAAAAATCAGTCAAATTTGTTTTTTACTGACGGTAGTAGCGAAGAAATACATAAGATAAATTTACAAAACTAAAAATTGAAACATTGAACGGCAAACAAAAAACAACCCTTTCAAAAAGGGTTGTTTTAAACTTGAGATAAAAAATATTACTTTTTTTTAGAAGCTTTTTTCTCAAGCATTAAACGTTTAACTTCTAGTCTTTTTTTTGTTTTATGAGAATGCGCTTTTTTGTGTTTACCAACACCAGTGTCTCTTTTTGCCATATAAATATTTAATAAATAATAACTACTATGCTTATCTTATCTTATTATTAAAATAAAATCAATGCCAAACATTTTTTACTGTTTTATATTTTTTAGACTATAAATTACCCAAATCAAGCCTGTCTGTTAATCTGATTTCTTTAATAAAATCGGACATATGGCTAATTATAATCATTGATCCTTGATAATTATTAATAGCCTCGGCAATCACTGGAATATGACGGAAATTGATATGATTAGTTGGTTCGTCTAAAATAAGCAAGCCGGGGCGCATTAAAACTAATCTAGAAAATGATAATAAACCTTTTTGTCCTTCTGACAAGTTGCCAACTTTGTTCTCCATTAAATCACCAGTTATCAAAAATCCAGCGGCTATAGCCCGCATCATTTGTTCATCAATCCCATCGGACAAGACGTCTTCCAGTGACTTGAAAACTTTATCATCAAAATTTAAGGTAGAAAAATCTTGGCTATAATAACCAACTTTCACGCCTGGCAAAATATCAAGTCCTTCTTGAGTCTTAAAGACTAAAGATCTCAACAAAGTGCTCTTCCCAATACCATTTGGGCCAGTTATAAGCAATCTGTCTTTTTTGCCCAATACTTTATCAATATTTTTAAAAACTGGCTCATGATTTTTTATAATCCTTACCTTACTTATAGTAACTATATTCCCGCTAAGTTTTTCCTGATTAGGAATTTCAAATTTCCTAATAGTCTTATCTTCCCTTCTAACGTCCACTTTATTTTCCTCCAAATCCTCCGTCTCTTCTTTCATTTTTTGAGCCAACTTACGCATCTTACCTCCTTTATTAGCAAAAAAATTAACTTTTTCTTTTCGATCTTTAATTTTTTTCTCTAATTGAGCGTTTTTCATAATCTCTCTCTCCACTCTTCTGCTAATCTCCTCCACCACCGAGTAATAGTCACCAACATATAATTCAGTTTTCTTGGTAAAAACATCGAGGTAGATAACTCCTTCGGTAAAACAATTTAAAAAATCGGCATCGTGAGAAATAACTACCACTGTTTTATCATGCATGATCAAAAAATTAATTAAATGATCTATGCCATCTTGGTCCAAATTATTAGTTGGTTCATCTAATAATAAAATATCTGGATTTTGAATTAAAGCATAAGCCAAAAGCAATCTAGCTTGTTGTCCACCAGAAAGATCTCCGACTATTTTTTCAAGCGGAACATTAAAATTAACTGCTTCCAAAACTTTACTAATCCGACTTTTTATATTTCCCGGAACAATCGCAAATGCTTTGCTAAAATAATCCTCAACATTTAAAGCCAAATCTTCTCTGGCAATAGTTTGAGAAGCTGTTCCAACGGTAGCTCCTCCAGTAATTGACACTAAACCACTTTTAGACTTTAAATCTCCTTTAATTAAACCAAAAATAGTGCTCTTTCCGGCTCCATTTTGTCCCATTAATGTTACCTTGGAGCCTCTTCTAATACTAAAACTAGCCTCATCTAAAATGGGTTTCTTGTGAATATATTCAAAACTAACTTCGTTAAATCTTAATATTACTTCTTCGGACATACATTAATCTTAATTATAAATTCATTCAAAACTAAACTAATTTTTAAGCTAAGAGTTATAAACAAGGTAAAACTTTTAGCATCTCGGTCGGAGATGGCTCGGCGCCATTTACTATTTCTAATATTCTTTCCTCTCCCAACTTCTCAACTCCACATTTTTGTTGTTCTGGCGTTATCTCTGTTGGTATTTTTCTTATATCAATACCAGCTTTAATAATTTTCTCCTCTTGCGCATCTGTAAGCAAGGGATTATCATAATCGGCATAATCCTCCATATTAACATCCGCTTTCCGAGGTATTATATAGGACTTTACAACATCTCCTATCCCCAATGGATTCTTAATGATTACATAGGAAAAAACAAAAATGATAATGGCCACGATTGTAATAAGCACAATCAATAAAACCTTTAAAAAACTTTTCATAATTTTATGACTTCAATTTATTTTATAACAATACCATAGTAGCACACAAAAAATCAAATTTCAATAAAAATCCCATTTTTATTGACAAAAAACAAAAAACTTAGTAAGATAAAAAGATTTAAAAATAGTTCTTTAATAATTATAAATAATATCCTAAAAAAAATATACTTAATTTAAAAAAATGTGCCATGAAAGATCCCGACAGTCTCGTAATCAAGTCCCTGGGCTTATTAGAACGCAAACAAAAAGAGGTGGTTTCTAGCGAAACCGAAAAGGATTGGAAAGAAATTTTTTCAATAATTGAAGAAAGCGTTAAACAAGAAAAGTTTATTGATAAAGATTTTTTCTTAGAAGAAACATATAGCGATTTAATCAAAATGAAAACTTTTGAAGAAATGATTTTAATGCGAATCGAAACTATTATTTTAAAAGCTTACGGTTTAAATCTAAGAAAAAAAAACGAAGAAATAAGCAATAAATTAAAGATTTTTCAAGTAACATTAGAAAAATTTAGCAATAAGTTATTACAAGGAAATAGTAAGGGTTACTTAAAAAAGCTAGAAGAAAAATTAGCCAAAGAAGAAAAAGAGCTTAAAAAATTATTGGATGTTACCCAGAAATTAGAGAAAGAAAAATCTCTCTTTTTGGCCACTATATCCCTCGAAAAAGGCTAAATAATGTCTCGACACACAAAAGACTTTCAAAATGAAAGTCTTTTTTAGTTTTTACACCAAAAACTTCAAAAAAAACACAATAAAAAATACGCTTTTACTTTATAAATTTATTCGCATACAGTTACTATCAAGCTGAAATCCAAACTTTTTATAAAACTCTACCAATTGACTATCGCAATCTAAAATTATTTTATAACATTTTTTTTCTTTACATAAAGAAATGGCATAATCAATCAATGAGCGGGCCACTCCCTTGCCCTGATATTTTTCATGAGTAGAGACATCTTCAATATGCGCGACCAATTTGCCATGATGATAAAATTTTGGTTCAAACATTAATCTAATCGTACCAACGATCAAGCCCTCACTTTCGGCTACATAAATTTCAATTCCTCTTTTTTGACAATCAGAAAAAATACTCTCAGACAAAGAAAATGACAAATCCTCAACCGGTCTCAAGCTCGACAGTGTTTCAAAGAACGACACTCCTTTTAAGTCATTTTTTTGTAATTTTCTTATTTTGTAATCCATTCTTTTGTTTTTAAATAATTTTATTTAAGTTATCGCTCAAAATAATGACTATTTTCATATTATTATACTTCTAGTTTATATTTTTAACGATATAATCTAAAGTCTTTATTCTAATAATTACTATTTTGAAAATTTTACTGGAATTTTTAATTCGTCGTCATACTCGGATAGGCCGGAAGGGTTATCTTTTTTAAAAATTAAAAATCCATTGTTTGTTTCTGGTGTAGAAAATTCCAAAACTGCCTCAAAAGAAACAAAATTTTCTGTCATCCAATCACTTTTTGCCTGAGCAATAGATATTGCAATTTCCTTGCCATTATTATCATAAAGAAATATTGGAAAACTTGCCTCAAAATACCAAGTGCCTCTTGCTTCCCCTTTAATTAAAAGCTGATTCTCTATAAACTGATTAGGACGAGGATTTTCTACCCGTATCAAATCATTTTTTTCTAATTCGTTGCCAATATTTTCAACAAATGTTTTTTCATCTGACCGGCATTGTCTAGGATAACTTTCCATTACAGCATTACCAGCAGAAACACATTCTTCAAAATTATTAATTTCTTCTTTATTAATACAAGCAATACTGGGCATCGAAGAGCTCGGATGCCCATGCTCTATCCATCGTCCGTCTTTACAAATCCAAGTATCTTCGTCTCCCCTAATTAAAAACAAAAAAAATATTAAAACACAGGCAACTAAAGCTACTAAAATCAAGCTTTTGCAAGTAAACAATTTTTTCATACTTTTTTATTTTATTACTACTCAATAATATAAGGGCCATAAATATCCAAATTGCTCACAGAACTAGAAAGAACAAGAGGATTACTAGCCTGAGTACCAACCTGGCTAGAAATATTAGGATCAGTAATGTCTAAATTGCTATCTGCTGTTGTTAAGGTATATGGAGAAACTGTAAAAATTGAGTTAGAAGAGCTTGCGTCGCTGCTAACAAAATCCGATTTAATTTTAATAAGTGCAGCGCTATTACCAAAGATATTGTTATATTCATCATCATACTCGTCAACATAGGCAGTAAAATATAAACTCTGATTCTCATAAAGACAGGAGCTGGAATAAGTATCTTCGTATCCCCAAGTATCAAGATTACTTTCTCTTATCACTTCGCTGCTTACTAAAGATAAATCACTACGATTAATCTTGTTCAACCATAAATCACCACTGCCATCAAAAGCTCCGCCAGTGTAACCAACTGCATAAAGGAACTCGCCAGAAAGACAAAGAGAGCCAAAATAATCAGTATCAGCACTGCCATATATTTTTTTGCCCAAAAGACTAAGATCGCTCTTGTCATATTTAAGAATAAGACCATTGCGACCAGCTGGACCTTCACCAATAATTTGACCATAGACATAATAATAACTATCATCAACCGAGCCCCTAAACGTTGGGAAAAAAATAATTCCCGTTCGACCATAGGCATTCTCACTATCAACGGACATAGTATTTTTATCCACTTTCAAAGTGGTTATTTTGTTTCCTGCCGAAGATGCTAAATACAAATAATTACCATCAATAGTTATAGAAGTAATGGAGTTGGTATAAGAGTTTTGTTTTATTAAATTAAGATCAAAATCATAAACCATAACCGTATTCCCAACGCCTATGTATAAATAATTATCATCTCGGGTTAAAGTGTAAGAACTGCTTCCACTGCTACCAAGACTCAAGGCAGAAACCAAAGATAAGTCTGACTTATTATATTTTGTCAAAGAAGCATTGCCGGAAGCTCCAGAGTTTACAGTTCCAGCCGTATAAAGATAATCTCCCTGTTCAACTATTGACTCTAAATCATCTTTCCCCGCACCACCATAAACTCTTTTAGCTTCTATGCTCATGCTATCTTTGTCGTATTTAACAATCATCCCATCTAACTGACCAGCGCCTTCAAGCTCGTTATTGCCAGCGGCATAAATATACTGAGAATCAGAAGTCAAGTCCACCAACTCTTTATCGTCACTCCAATTAACAGATCCGTAAACCAAAGAAACAAAAAAATTATCTTTTAAAACACAAGAAGTACCCTCGCAGTTATACCCATAATCACAAACTGGGTCGCAAACATCTTCTTCTGGCGCCCCTGATTCAGTGCCACTCTTGATGCCACCGGAAAAAGCGACTAAATTACCATCGGGCAAACCGGAAGGAGAATTACCAACGCAAAAATTTAGATCATAGTCAGAATTATCAATATTAGGAATGTAAGTATAGTCATTTTCAGGACCAGAACAATCTCCATCGGCCGGAGTTGGAGCAACAGGAATATTATACATAAACACTTCTCCCGTAGAAGAAGATACTATAGAGCCACTTTCCCACTCTTCTGTCGTTGGGTATCTACCATTTTCATTATAAAATAATTCTAAAGCGGTTTGAGCTTGTTTTATATCAGCTACCCTTTTGCTATCACGAGCGCGAGATCTGGCTTGTTGAAGGGCCACCACGGCTAAAGTAGCTAGTATTCCAATAATAGCAATAACAACTAAAAGTTCAATCAAGGTAAAACCATGCAAAAATTTTACACGCTTGCATGATATGTCTTTTTTGAATTTCATAATTTTTAATTTAAATATAAATCAATATTTAACTTTATTAATAATATTATATCATATATCAAAGATATAACAAAAGCCCCATCAACAATGAAGCTTTTACATTTTTCTTATAATACTTCTATTCTAAAATATCAGATAACGCTAGTATAATACTCCCTCCAACTGACTTAAATAACTATTAAAAAGGTTAAAAATTGACCAGGTTACTATAACTGAAGATATTAGGGTTAAAACAATTGTTATTGAGCCCACCCACTTCGCCTGTTTGCCTTTTTTGGCCAAATATTTAATGCCTGGCCACAAACCTAATGGTGGCAAAAAAATAGCCAAAATATAAAGACCGATTTGAGTCAGAATAGAAATTGGCTTTGGTCTTTCTCTTAAGTTGTTGCCACAATTCGGACAAAAATAGAATTCAGTCAAAACGGGCTGATGACAAATAGAGCAAATTTCTTCGATGTTATCCATAAATTAGTAATTAAAATTTATCTAATATCTATTATACATCTTTAAGGGATTAGAAACAATAAGCAAAGAATTTCAAAAAAAATTGATTTATTATTAGTATTTAAGTATAATACTTCTATATGAAACCATTAACAAGAACAAAATTAAAATATAAAGCAATTATTCTAGTTTTTAGTTTGGTAGCCATAATTTCGCTTGGATTGCCAACTGTTAAAGGGGTGACATACTCAGGAGAAACCACTGGTTACATTCTGTTACAGGTAGAAAGCAAGGGCGAGGCTTGGTATATTTATCCAGCAAATAACAAGGCATACTATCTTGGTCGTCCCTATGACGCTTTTAAAATCATGAAAGAATTAGCACTTGGAGCCAAACATAACTTTATTATTGATACAAATGTTTTCCCCGAGAGACTGTCAGGCACGATTCTCTTAGATGTAGAAAAAAATGGCGAAGCTTATTATATTTATCCTGGAGACAGAAAAAAATATTACCTAGGAAGGCCAGAAGATGCTTTCAAGATTATGCGCGAACTAGGTCGAGGCATAACAAATTCAGATTTAGCTCGTATTCCAGTTGGTATAACAGGAGAACCAATGGCAAAATCAATGACACTGCCCAAGGCTAATGAAAAAATATTAATCAACGACGTACCCTTCACCACACAAGCCCCCTTTGGTGACTGGTCTGATTCGCGTCAACAAAATGGTTGTGAGGAATCATCAGCTTTAATGGCGATGAAATGGGTTCAAGAAAAAAGTTTAAGCAAGGAAGAGTCTTTGAAAGAAATTACTGGTATCTCTGATTGGCTCAAAAAAAAATACGGAGAATCACGTGACACATCAGCCCAAGATACTCTTGATTGGATTTTTAAAGATTATTTTCAATACGACCAAGTGGTTTTAAAAAAAGATGTAACTATAAATGATATAGTAGAAGAACTATCCAAGGGCCATTTAGTTCTGGCCCCTATGAATGGACAGATAGTGCACAATCCCAATTACAGACCTCCCGGGCCAGGTCAACACATGATGGTTATTCGTGGTTTCGATCCAACAACAGAAGAATTTATTACCAACGACCCAGGAACAAGAAATGGTGAGTCATATTACTATGATAAAACAATACTCTATAATGCTATTCGAGATTACCCTACTGGCTATCATGAAACTATCAAAGAAATAGAAAAAAATATAATCGTAGTAAGTAAATAATTTAAATTAAATTTAAACTCAAAATTTAGATAAAACAAAACCGCTTCTTTTTAGAGGCGGTTTTGTTATTTTAGAAAAAAATTATATTTAAATTTATTTTTATTTTACAAAATAATATTAAATAAATATCCCATAATCAAAATCCCAACTATAGTAATACTAAAAAATACTACCAACAATGGCCAACGCATTACTTTTTTAAGAATTAAAGCCTCGGGCAGCGACAAGGTTACAATCGCTGTCATAAAAGCTAAAATTGTGCCCAACGGCGCTCCCTTTCCTACTAAAGCCTCCATTATCGGAAGTACGCTTATAGAATTGGCGTAAAGCGGCACACCTAAGATAACGGCCATTGGGACGGTCCACCAAGATTTGGCAGATAAATAATATTCGATCAAATTACTCGGCACAAAACCATGAATAATAGCGCCAATGCCGACGCCCAAAACTACATACGGAAAAATCTGTTTAGTAATATTCATCCCGTCTTTCCAAAAGTAAGTCACAAGTTTTTTAAATGATAACTTAGAATTGTTATTTTCTGCTTCCACTTGAGCGCGCGATTTAAATTTCAAAAGCTCCGGCATTATATATTTCTCCAATTTTAATTTTTGAATTAACATACCGCCAAGAACGGCTATTGTTAACCCAAACAAATTGTACAAAATTGCAACCTTTATCCCAAACATTGCCGGAAAAAGATATAAAGATGCTTCATTGATAAGAGGCGAACTAATTAAAAAGGCAAAAGTTATTCCCAAGGGTATTCCCGCCCCCATAAAACCAATAAACAAAGGAATAGAGGAGCAAGAACAAAAAGGAGTAACCACTCCTAAAAGAGCCGCTATTAAATAATTCAAACCGAACCAACGTTTTTTAGTCAAAATGTTTTTGGCTCTTTCCATTGGAAAATAAAATCTAGTTACCGCCATTAAATAATTAATAAACAACAAAAGAAGGCCAATCTTTATTGTGTCATAAACAAAAAAATTGACAGCACTGCCCAAATAAGACTTTTCGACTAGCCCTATTAAACCATAACTAATTAAATCTGCTAATAATTGTATTGGGTAAAAAATATTCATATATTAATATAAGAAAAAATATTACATCAAATCAACGCCCCCTCCCTTTTAGTCCTCGTTCAAAGCTAGCCAAAGATCCTCCTTCTCTTTCAAGCTTTTTTCAAGCTCTTCTAATTCCTTAACTTTGTCTAAATCATAATTGCTATAATTTTTAAGAAAATAAGTTATTAATTCCTTTTTGCGTTCCTCCATTTTTATTATTTTTTTCTCAAGTAAACTAATTTCTTTTTTCTTTAATTTATTTTCAAGATAATTATGTTTCTTTTCAGAAAAATTTCCATTGTTTTTTTCTTCTGATGTTTTTTTAATAAGGTCTTTTTTCAATTTGTTGACATAATCATCATAATCATTATGCAAACGTTTGGCTTTTTTATCTTTTATTTCAATAATGCCAGTCGACACTAACTTTGAAAAGGCCCTATCATGACTGGCAAAAAGCACCATTCCATCCCACTTTTTGAGAGCCTGTCCCAGGGCCTCCGTTGTTTCGAAATCAAGGTGGCAAGTTGGTTCGTCTAAAATCAATATACTTGGTCTTGATAATAATAAACCAGCGAGAAGCAAGCGCGATTTTTCACCACCAGATAAAACAGATATTGGTTTCTTTAACTCTTCTTCTTTAAATAAAAAATCTCCAGCCATCTTTAAAATACTTTCCAACTTAATATCCGGTGAAGCAAGACGACGCAAAAAATCTCCAGCCTGTTCACGATCATTCATGAGTTCCATTTCCTCTTGCCCATGATAAGCCACTGAACTATTTCTAGCAAATTGGAATGACCCCTCTACTACCTCCAAGCAACCCGCAAGGGTTCTAATTAGAGTTGTTTTGCCCTGGCCATTTAAACCCAATATAGCTAATTTTTCACCAAAACGACAAATAAAATCTATATTCGAAACAATTTTCTTCCCCTTATAACCAATACTAAGATTGTCTATTCTCAAGGAAAAGTTTTTCTTATTTTTAATTGCTGGAATAATTATTCTACTTATACTCGCCTTACGCTCAATAATGACACGATTTTTTTCTATCTTTGCAATTTTTTTAATAAGAGCCTGCGCCTGTTTAGCTTTTGAATCTTTGTAGCGAAAACGATCAACGAACTCTTGCCAATGTTCTTGTTGTTTCTCAAGATTTTTATTAGCTTTTATAGTCGTGGCCAATTTTTGTTTTTTGAAAGTAAGATAATTATCTATATTACCAGGATAATAATAACAACCATTTTTCGAAATTTCTATTGTTTCACTACAAACATTTTTTAAAAATTCGCGATCATGAGAAATAATTAAAAAACTTCCATTATATGAATTTAAATAGTTTTCCAACAAAATAAGAGTATTCAAGTCAAGATAATTACTTGGTTCATCAAGCAAAAGAAGATTTGGCCCTTTAATCAACATGCCGCAAAGACGCAAGCGAATACGCCATCCCCCAGATAGTTCTTTGGCCAAAAGAGAAAGCTTTTTATCGTCTAGTTCAAAGCGACTAGCCATTTTTTTGGCCTGCCAATCGGGACAATCTGCTTGTCTAATTAAATATTCCAATCCGCTCTCATCTTCAAACCAATCATCTTTTTGTTTTAAGTATCCAATATCTGCTTTTTTATTTATTATCATTTCACCGGAGTCAGAACTTTCTTCTCCGCTAATAATACGAAACAAAGTTGATTTCCCTGCCCCATTTACACCAACTACTCCTATTTTTTGTTTTTCGGATACAGCAAAAGACAGGCCAGAAAAGATAATCTGACCACTATATTCTTTTTTCAAATCTTTTACTTGAAGTAATATAGACATGTTTATATATTACATTAATAAAAACAGCAAAGCAACATAAATAAAAAATCCCGTCTTTAACTAGACGGGATAAGTTTTTATGCGTGCTACATAAAAGGCCAAACTAAGGAGTTAATTTCTTTCTCATATAAATAATGGCCTTCTTCTTCAAAACAACTGGGGAGCTCTCCCCCTTGTGCCCTTATTCTTTCGCATAAATCCGACGGAATAGTTGACAAAAGCGATGACAGAATCGCAATAGCTACGGCGACATCTTCCTCTGATTGTAAGCCAGATATCGAAGCCTGCAAAAAATGTCCATCCTCCACTTCGATCATAACACTTCCGGGGAATTGCAGTTTTTTTGGGTCCTCACTCTCTTGTGAGGTCATTTCAAAACGAAGATCAGATCTTACAGCTTTTTCTGCAGAAAAAAATTTAGCGGCCTCTGACGGCTCTTTAATTGAAACAAAAACTAAATTTCTCGTGCCTGGCTGACGAACTAACACCTGTATTCCCGTACGTTCTTTGTCGTCCTTACGAACATCGTTTGGTATTCTAGTAATTATCTCAAAAGCTTTTGTGGCAACAGATATTATATCCAGCCTTCTTTCATCTAAATTAATCATTATTAAGCCTCCTTTTAGTTAAACAAATTGTTAATGTAATACGAAAATATAACACTAGAATATATTTATGTCAATCTAGTCCGTAAACAGTCCTCTATATATTTATATTCTTTTTTAACGTCATAAGCTTTATTAAAACAACTTTCAATAATTATCGGGATATTCTTAAATTTTATAGAGTTTATAATTCTTATCTGCTCACTTTTGTCAAACAAAGTCGTATGTTTTTTTTCTTTATCATAACCGCTAATATGATATTCAACAATTTTATCTTTGAATTCATCTTGAAAGTCTTCGGCTAAAATCATTGTTTCGTCGTTGTCGTAACAATGATTCAAATCCAATGTCAACATAAAACCATATTTGTTGATTATTTCTTTTAAACTCTTTATGTTTTTATATGCTTTTTTATCTCTGTCCATATTTTCCAATGACAATGGTAAATCTTTGAATTTTTCAAATATACTCCAATCCTTTATTTCGTCAGGATGAATTACGACATTTTTTATATTAAATTTAACAAAAATCAATCTTATTTTTTTTAACAATGAGATATTTTTATCGTTGTTCCACGAAAAAGCGGGGGCATGCAAAGAAATATATAAAAACTCAGAATACAGTTTATTGTCTAAATTGTTAATCATTTCATCCATTAAGCTCTCATTTATACAATGCAGCTCTACGGCATTAAAGTTAATATACTTTAAATAACCAGCTTTATGTCTATCGCTCTCTTGATTAAATAAATTATGTAAAACTCCGTCGCTAAAACCTATGGTCATATATTTTTATTAATATAAAAAACTATGGCATTTTTTATAAATTTAATATTCAGTTACAATTTTATTATACCAAAAAATAACTTGTTTGATAAATATAAAATTTAAATTAAAATACTAAATCCTTGTAAGAAAATATTTAAAAAGTACTCTTTATGCTATAAAAAATCCTAAAAATTACTTTAAAAAATAAAAAAGGAAACCATTTGGCCTCCTTTGTAATTATCTTTTAACATTCTAACCGATATTGCGTTCGGGTACCTTTTGGGCCCTCGGTTGGGAATACAGTGACTTTGGACATCGGCGTATTCTAAATGTCTACCAGCAATTTTACGGATAAATAAAGACGCGATAATTTCCAAAATTTTTATTTTACTTGTCGTAAAAACGGCAAATAATCCTTAAAATCATTTTCAAAACTCTCCATTGCCTCTTTGGCTCGCAAAGCATCATCTCCTGTCAGTTTGTTTAACTCAATTATCATGTGCTTGTACTGGAACAATGTTCCTTCAACTGCTATTTCCCCCATAAAACAACCCCTGGTAGCGTCCATTGGTTCGTCGTCTGGCTTTTTAATACCTCTGTCTGCCTGAAGCTGATGAATAACATTGCTCAACCTAAGAACAAAAGACGTTTTTTGGTTTTGTACTAACCAACTATTGCTTTTAAACCAATCTGGTCTATCAGATAAATTTAATTCGTTCATGTTACTTAATTTTAAAGGTTCAATAATAAATTTAACTATCAAAAAAAGCATATCATAAGATATACTTTTTGTCAACAGAACGCGGAATAGTGAATAAAATTGAAAATGGCATGACTAATATTGAAAAATTAAATTCTCAAGTTCTATTTTCATTTAAAAACGTCTTGATAAATAAAAATATAATTACAATACTTGAAAAATATTCCACAACAAATATCCAATGTATATACTAATCAAGCCAATACCGGCCAACTTATTGATATGCCATTTTTTAGCCATTAAAAAGCCAAGAACTGCAAGGACGGTCGCAAACAATAAAATAATCGAACTGTTAAGGTTTTCTGTAACCACTGGAATGACTTTGCCGCCTACAGTTATTATGAACCATGGCAATCCAAGCCCAATTAAAATATCAAAAATATTAGAACCGATGGCATTAGAAATTGCCATCCCACCTCTGCCCTGACGAGCCACTATCATTGATGATATTAAATCTGGAATACTAGTACCAGCAGCCAAAACAGTTAAGCCAATAATAACGGCGGGGACATGTAGAATAACAGAAATACCAACAGCGCTTTCCACTAAAACCCAACTTAAACCAGCGATAGAGGCAATAGATACAATGAATACTAACCAGTATTTGTCTTCTTTGGGAAAAATAAAATCTAAAACTAAATTAATACCATTTAAAAACTTACCAAGAGCGCTTTTGTTTTTTTGCTCTTTGTCCTCCCCTTCCTCTAATACCTCAATCGGCTCTTTTTCATCATCTTTATATGGCAAAATTTTTCTCCATTGTAAAACAGCAATTATATAAACACCGTAAAGAGCCAAAAAAGCAATAGACTCTAAAAGAACTATCTTTCCGTCCCAAAAAGAATATATAAGTAAAATTATAGACAGAGAGTAAAAAATAACATCTCTAATTACTGGTTGCCAAGCAATAAAGGCTTTACGAACCATGGCCGAGGCGCCAATAATTACTAAAATATTAAAAATCGCTGAACCAACAATCGTTCCCGCGCCCATGGCTTCGTTACCTGGCTTAAACAAGGCGATAAAGGAAACAAATAATTCTGGGGCGCTTGAACCAACCGCCATCAAGGTTGCTCCGGCCATATCTGAATTCATATTAAGCTTAAGGGCGATTTTGTCCAAGGAAAAAACGAAATAACGATCACAAACAACGGCTAATAAGTAAAATGACGCTAGCAACGCCAACAAATACAAAACAAGATTCATATTAATAATATTACTTTTATAATAAAAATATTATAACATAATTTAAAAATGGGGGCAAAAATTCAAACTAATATTAATCAACAAAAACAAAGAAAAAAATCCAAAACTGTTTCTTGTTATATAAAAAAACCGCATCTGTTTTGGATGCGGTGAAAAGAAAGTCCGAGGTTAGACCTCCTTAAATAAACTATCAACCACTTATTTTGTCTCGCCCTTAAGCATGAGGGCTTCTTGACGAATAGATTCCGCCAAATCAGCATTATTTTCGGCAACTACCTGCGAAAAGGAATGCCCCAATTGCATAAGCTGGGATTTAATTTTTGGGTCATCGGTTAAAAAGGTAACGTCTACACTTTTTTCTTCTGCCTCTTTTTTTTGTTCGAGAATAGCATCAACAACATCATAATCGGGACAAGAAAGCTCTTCGATTTTCTTTTCCCAGGCCGCAATAATGACATTGTGATTTTTGGGGATTTTAGTGTTCACAAGAATAGAAGACAAAATAAAAATGTCTTTTTCTTGACATAAATCAATTGCATCAACAATTGATTCGTGAAATGGCTTAAGTTTACTCATTGCTTATCCTCCTATTTTTAGTGAAACATTAATTTTAAAGATCGACAAAAAAATATACCACATTAATATATTTTTTGTCAAGACTTGCTCCGCATGTTGTAAGATGTCAAAACTTGTTTGATTTATCCCACCCTCTGGCTTGCTATGTATAAAATAAAAAACCCCAAAACTGTTTTAGCTTCAGGGTCTGTGTCATTTAAAAATCGTTAAACTACTTATGAGGCCAAAACGGAAAATAAATTGGCTCTTTTCCTAAGTAATTTTTTCCTTCAACAAAATCATGATGTATCGGGAACTTAAATTTTTTTCCATCGGCAGTTTCGCCTTCAACATTCCAACCGGTTCCATCTTCCCGCAAGGATATCAAGTCAATAATTGGACATTCCAAAACCTTTCCTCCAATAGGGTCTTCATTGGGGAAAAAATGCAAACCATCATATGCCATAGCATTCACTTCCTTAATAATGAGTCGATCGCGCGACCACCGAGCAATTAATTGAATTCCTCCGTTTATAACCACCAAGCCGCGTCTATAAATAACATTAGGTGTAATAAATAAAATCATGATTCAACCTCCCATCTTTAATTTGTATTCAATTTTTAAAATTCAACAATGTGGTTTCATTCTTTGTAATACGGGCCATAAACTTTTTTGATAAGCAACATGTCTATATATTGCCCAACAGGATTGATTTTAATAGATTTTTGAATAACCTCTAAATAATAACCATCATTTACCGGCTCACAAGAACAAAAGAGAATATAGCCACTGCTTATTTCTCTCACATAATAAGTTAACAATCCTAACTCCACGACGTCACCTTGACTACGAGTTGCCTGTTCTCTTAATCGTTCAACGAGATACATGTGAGTGGCGCTTGAAACACTAAACACCTCCCCATCTTTTAAGCTACTAATTACAAAACCGAGCTCTTGCTCTTTCTTTACAGTTTCTTGTTCATAGGAATAGCGTGAAATGAAAAATATACCGAAAAAGAAGGAGGAAAGAATCAAAAGGATAATAATGGAACCCATTATCTTTGGCCAAATAAATTCAAAAAAATATTTTCTGTTCATGATATAAGTTTTTAAGGTTCAACAATATAATTTTAACTAACAAAAAAGTATACTAAAATAGTATACTTTTGTCAATAATGGCGCAGTATAATAAAAAGTTCTAATTCCCGTCCAGGATATAAAAAAAGACCTAATGAATATAGACCTTTTATCTTGTCCACGTAAAAACACCTTCGGTGTTCACGTGGCCGCGTGATAAAAACAAAACAAGCCACATTTAGTGGCTTTTTTGTTTTTATTTTACGCGGCTCCGGGGGTGGGATTCGAACCCACGACCAATTGATTAACAGTCAACTGCGCTACCGCTGCGCTACCCCGGAATAATGACTATTTTTTAAAACTAATCTATATAATAAATTAATTGAAAAAAATTGTCAATAATTTTCATTACACAAAAACGCTAAAAATATGTTTTACTTCTTAATCAATGTTCTTTTCTAAAATTTTTGGATCTGACCATAAATTTCCCTTAAAACAATTCCAGCCCTTTTTATAATCTTTGCCTGTACCAATGTAATAAGTTTGATCACCTGTATTACTGTCGGTTCTGAAAGTAGCACATAATTCAAAATCTTTTTCTCCGATTTTTCTGTATTCTATACTTTCACCGCTCTCCTGATCGATTATACTTTTTTTATCAAAATAAACATTGGCATTTCCCGACATCTCATCTAAATTATCTGGCAAAGCCTTATTGATATCATAATAACTATTGATAGAATTCTCTAAACTGTAGATATTGTTTAAAACAATCTGATCAGCTTTTTTCTCTCTGGCTACCTTCGGTGATTCTACGAAAAACAAAGCAGAAACAAAGACAACTGCTACTAGAGCGATTGATCCCCAGAAAAATATCTTTAGAACGGGGTCTCGTCTAGTTAAGTCTTCCCTTTTAATATCATAAAGATAAAAACTAAACACCAAGACTGATATTAAAATAACGGTAACAAATTGCAAAACTGATTTTAAGGTCATCCCTCCAGATAAGAAACTATTAATTACACCTATCAAAGATCCAAGAATAATCACCGCTGAAACAAACAAAATAAAATAAGTTAACCAACGACGAATCCCAGAATTATCATCTAGTTCGTTTTTTCTTAAACCTTTGTTTATCAGTCTGACCATTAAAAAGAATATAGGGGCTGAAATTAACAAGGCTGAAACACCAAAGCGCATTTGACCATCATAAGCACCGCTATAATTTGACAAAGCATCAAAAATGTTTTTGTTTATAATTTGAAAAATTATCATTGCCGATGAAATGGCCATGAAAATCAAAGAAACTAATGACAATAAATAATAAAAAGCATACTTAGGATTGTTGTTTTTCATACTTTTTTGTTTTAATTTTTAAAATATTTAAAAATCTCTTAATTTTTCTAAACCTTTACTTTTCATTTTTCTAATTTTTTCTAAAGCCTTAGCTTCGATTTGTCTAATTCTTTCTCTTGTTACTTCAAATTCTTGACCAACCTCCTCCAAGGTATGAGCTACACCGTCAACTAATCCAAACCTCATTTCCAAAATTTTCTGTTCACGCGGAGAAAGTGTTATTATAACTTCCTTAACATAATCTTTAAGAAGTTGCAAGGCAGCAACTCTATCTGGTGTTTCGTTTTTAATATCTTCAATAAAGTCTTCTAAAGTAGAATTATCATCATCATCGCCAATAGTTGTCTCCAATGAAATTGTCTCCTGGGAAATCTTCATGATATATACAACCTTACTCAATTCTTCTCCTAGCTCAGCTGCTGTTTCTTCAACCATTGGCTCTCTTCCTAACTCTTGAATCAAGAATCTTTGAGCTTGTTGAAATTTGTTTATATTTTCAACCATATGAACTGGGATACGAATAGTTCTAGACTGATCAGCCAATGCTCTTGTTATAGCCTGTCTAATCCACCAAGTAGCGTAGGTCGAAAATTTATAACCCTTTTGATGTTCAAACTTATCCACGGCTCTAAAAAGACCAATATTGCCCTCTTGAATCAAATCCAACAAACTAAGACCCTTGACGCCGGAAAACTTTTTAGCGATAGAAACAACCAACTTCAAATTTGATTCTATCATTTTTCTCTCGGCATCTTTATCGCCTCTATCTTTCTTTTTTGACAAATCGACTTCTTCTTCGCCAGTCAAAAGAGGTATTTTCCCTATTTCTTTCAAATACATTTGAATAGAATCGGCTGCCAAACTAGAGAAGTCAATAGCGCTGCCAACCGGCTTCTTAACGAGTTTTTGAATATCCGTACCTAAGCCCAAAATATTGCCACTGTCTTCACTCACCTTAATACCAACATCAGTTAAACGGCTTAAAAAAATCTCATAATCGTAAATATAATCCTCAACATTTGGAAATAAATGAAGTATCTCTGTTTCCGTTAAAAATCCTCTTGATCTGCCCTTCTCTATTATTTTTAAAATTTGTTCTTCACTCGGAGCTTCTTTTGTTTCATAAACCTCCTGCTTATTTTTTAAACCTTTTTTAATCAATACCTTTTTTTTCGCCATTACTTCTTTTTTCACTTTTTTCTGTTTAATTTTAGAATACTTATCTTTTTCAACTTTTTTTACAACTTTAAACTTTGGGATTTTTTTTAATAATACTTTTTTAGTTTTTTTAATTTTCGTCTCTTTCCTCTTAACATCCTTCTTCTTTACTTTTTTTTCTTTTTTCGACAACTTTTTTTTATCCTTTATTTTTTTGAAGGGCATATATTTTAATTATTTTATTTATTCTAATTTTTTTAATTCTTCGCTTAAACTTTTCAAATCATTCATCACTCCGGAGATTTCGTCCTTGTCATTTCTCTTTTCTAATAAAATCAATTCTTCTTTTTTATTTCTTACCAAATTCTTGTAATAAAGCTTTTTAATTTCCAAAATTATACCGGTTACCTCTTTTTTTATTTTATTTTCAAGATCACTATCGTCTTGTTCCTGTAGATAAAAATCAGCCAAAAGACCTATCTTATTTAAAAAGATTGAAAAGCTTGCGTCCTGATAATCTTCCTTAGTACTAATATATGCTAAAAACTGATTATAATCAAGTTTTTTATTATTTTCATTATAATAAACAAGCATCAAATCGTAAAGTTTTCGATATTTTTCCAATATATACTCCAGATTTAAATTATTGACAACATAATCAAAAATCTGTGGAAATCTAAAGATTAGAGCTAACAAAAGTTCAAAAAGTTTGTCGTCCCTACTCTTTGCATCTGCTTTCTCTTGCTGTATAAAATTTTTTCCCTTATTCTTGGTACTTGCAGAAATGTTCGTTTTATTGTCCTTTTTGCCTATTTTTAGTATTTCTTCTCTTAATGAGTCCTCATTAACATCATACTTTTGGCTCAATTCTTTTAACCAAAAATCCTGTTCAACTTTATTATACAACATATTTATCACTGTTAATATCTTGTGAACAGATTTGTTTTTTAACTCTGGTTTTGACAAATCAACATTTTTTGACTCTTCGGTCAAATAATAATCTATGATATTTTTAGCGTTATCCACAGCCCGTTTAAATGCCTCTGGATTCTGCCTAATAATCTCATCTGGGTCCTTGGCACCAATCCCCTCAAATGATATTATCTTTAAATTTAGGCCCATTTTTAAAGCTTCAGCCACTCCTCTGTCGGTGGCTGCTAAACCGGCTAAATCCTGATCAAAAGACAATACTAGGTTGTTTGTATATCTCTTTATCAGATTGAGCTGCGCTATTGTCAATGCGGTGCCAGAAGAGGCTACAAGGTTCTTAAAACCAGCCTCATGAGCCGTTATAGCATCCATTTGACCTTCAACTATAATTACAAAACCCTTTTCTTTAATAGCCATTTTAGCCTTATCCAAGGCAAACAAAATACGACTTTTATCATAAAGTGTAGTTTGAGGGCTATTTATATATTTTCCCATTGATTTATCATTGTTTTCGGCAAAGGGGTTCACTCTGGCAGTAAAAGCCAAGGTCCTTCCGCTAACGTCCTTAATAGGAAACATTATACGATCTCTAAAACGATTATAGTGTCTACCCTTTTCGTTTTTAACTGACATCCCACTTAGAAATATTTCATTTTCAGTAAATTTTTTGCTTTTTAAAAAATTGCTCAAATCATCAAAGCTATTTAAGCTGTAACCTATACCCCATCTATTTATAGCCTCCAAATCTAAACCTCGACCGAGCAAATATTCTCTAATCTTTATTATGTTATCATTTTTATTTTTTTCATTAGTTAAAATAAAATTATAGTATTTCTGACTAAGTTCAAGAATCTCTAACGATCTATTTTTATTTTTATCTTGAGAAAAATCTTTATCATCCAAAATAACTCCAGCCTTAGGAGCTAACAACTTTATAGTCTCCACAAAATCCAAACCCTCCATCTCCATTACAAAAGAAAATATATCACCCCCCTTGCCACAGCCAAAACAATGCCAAATTTGTTTTTCTGGAGAAACCATAAAAGACGGAGTTTTTTCGTTATGAAAAGGACATGTCGCCCTAAAGTTTGATCCGGCGGCTTTTAAATTTAAATATCCAGAAACAACATCAACAATATCTAATTTGGCTTTTATTTCTTCGGAATGATTCATAAAAATTTAAAAAATAGTAAAAAAACTTTTTTTAACTTTATTCTTTTGAAAATTATTTAAATCTCTATCTAAATCTCCGGCTTCAAGATTATTCAAAACATCTTCGGCCCTAAACTCAGGTTCATGACCATGGTCATCTGCTTGCTTTGAACTATCTGGCAACTCTTCTTTGTTCGCTTCCATAGAATTATTAAAATTTATATTAAAACCGTTATTTGCGACAAAAGTTTTTAAATCGTTTATTTCATTTTCAACTAAATCACCATCGTACTCAGCGCTATGCATATGTTGATCCTGATAGCTAGCCTTTTTCTGATCTAAGTGTAAACTGAAGGCTACATTTGCCCCTTTTTCCTCTAAATAAAGATGAAAACGAGGATAATAACCATCGCCCAATCGCCTAACAAAGCTTTCCTGACCGCTTCTTTTATCAAAAATAGCCGCATAACCAAAATGACGAGTTACATTTTTTAAATCTTCATATTTACTTGCTACGACCAAAAATTTCATTTTAAAAAAAATTAATTTTTACACCCTTTATTTTTATTGAAAATAACAAAGTTATAAACAAAGAAACTTTCTATACCAATTAAAATTGTAGTTGCGATTTGAGATAAAAGATAATTGAAATCCATATTATTTACAAAAATGTGCATCAACTTAATATTTATACCTAAATTCAAAAGAGCAATAAACATATAATACAAAATTTGTTTGTAAATATATTTTAAATTATCATTTCTGAATGTCCAAAATTTATGAACGAAAAAATTAAAAACAAAAGATAGAATAAAGGCAATGGCTGTCGACACTAAAATGTCGCAATCAAAAATATCGTAAAACAAAAATAAAAAAATTAAATCTAAAATCAAGGTAAAAAATCCGGTAACAAAAAACTTTACATAAACTTTCCCTAATTTTAAAATCTTAAAGGTAATGGGAAAATATGAAAATACTAAAAACTTTAGTTTTTGATACATAATAAAAATTATTTATAAATGCTGTCAATTTTTTCTGCAATTTTTTCTGTATCTAAAAATCTATTTTTAATACTCGACGAATTCAACACAACACTTATGAATTTTTGTCCGCCTTCTAGAGAAAAATCAAGGCTCAAGCAATAGCCAGCTAAATCATTGTAGCCAGTTTTTCCAGCAATAACATTTCCTTTAATACCTGTATCTTTCAGGCCTAGAAGGAGTTCGTTGGTAGAATTAATATTCTTTTTCCTGCCATTTTTAGTCTCAAAACTATATTCATAAAGTCTTGATAAATCAACTATTTCTTTCCTGCTCAAAGCTTCTCTTGCAATTAGGGCTACCTCTTTAGCGCTAGAAACGTTTTTGTAGCTAAGTCCAGTAGGATCTTCAAAGTAAGTCTTATACAATTTCATTTCTTTTGCCTTCTCGTTCATTCTAGAGACAAATTCCTCCTCGCTTATTCCAGAAGAACTAATCAGGGCGATAACCGCCGTATTGTCAGAAGCAATAAGTGCTAAAGCTAGTAAATCAATATTCTTTACTTCCTCACCTAAAAATAGATAATCTCTACCTCCTAAGCGACGATCGTCTTGCTTAATTTTATAATAAGCATCGAAGTCAATATCTAGGTCCATAAAAACCAAGGCCGACATAAGCTTGCTAATGCTGGCTATTGGCAAAGATTCGTCGGAATTTTTCTCAAAAACAAAAAAATCCGAATCCAAATCTAAAACAGCGACACTATGAGCTGAAAGATCTAAAGTTTCCATCTCTTTTAACCTCTGACCAAAAGACTCCGTTTCCCATCTTTTAATTACTTGCCCATGATTTTCCAAATTTAAAACTGGCCAAGAAATATTGGAAAACAACAGACTGCTTATTATGTAAAAAAACAATGAACTAATCATATTTTTTCAATATCAGAATCAACTGCTTCTTCGTTTAAATTAAGGCTAACTTTATTTTCATTTAATATTCTTTCGATATCTTCGCTTTTATTGAATTTCTCATAATCTGGCAATTCGTCTAACTTTGACACACCCAAAAATCTAATAAAATCCAAACTTACTGAATATTCATTATCTTCTGGTTCATCTGCCGACTTCTCTTCAATTAATCCTCTAATTAAAAGATTTTTTAGTATTAAACTACAATTTATCCCCCTTATTTTCTCTATATTTCTTTTTTTAACAGGCCCTCGATAAGCGATAATAGTCAAGGTTTCTAAGCTGGCAGGAGTAAGCTCTCCGCTTACTTCACTTTGCATAAATTTTTGAACAATCTCAGCACTCTCCGGCGAACTCGACATTTGGTATTTCTTGGAATTTTCAATAATTAATATCCCTCTGTCATTCTTGCTATAATCGTCCATAAGGTCTTTAATCTCTGGTTCTAAATCAACAATCTCTACGCCCAGCACATCCGATAGCTCTTTCAAAGATAAAGGCTTGGGAGAAACAAAAAGCAGTGACTCTATTGATCTTTTAATATTCATAAACTTAATATTAAATGTTTGACTAAATTATTTTTATAAATTCTCTTCCCGATCACTCTCTAAATAAATGTCGCTAAATAATTCTGATTGTTGAAA
Source organism: Candidatus Falkowbacteria bacterium HGW-Falkowbacteria-1 (assembly GCA_002840305.1). GTDB lineage: Bacteria > Patescibacteriota > Patescibacteriia > Patescibacteriales > UBA12465. The sequence continues at coordinate 25,524 of PHAI01000002.1, read as the reverse complement.
AATTAACTGCCTCTGCTTAGACAATTCCAACACTGCTAAAAAATTGACTATAATTTCCGTTTTAGATTTTGCTTCCTTCAAAATTCTAGTAAAATTAATTTTTATCTTTTGATTTATTAAATTTTTTATAAAAGAAATTCTCTCCTCGATGCTAACTTCCGCCTTTATTGTTTCCTCCTCCAGCTTTTCATCCTCTTTTTCTATTCTATCTAAAATTTTTAAAAAGGAATTTTTAAGATCGTCTTGCTTGATATTCTTAGGTGGAAAAAAATAATCACCCAAAAAAGAAAACCGTCGATTGTTTTTATTCAAAATTCTGGAGAATGAAAACCTTTTTTTACCAATTATCTTTTGTATCTTATGACTTAAGTCAACAAACTCTTTATACATTTTTAACTGTTTTTCTAGGTCTTCTATCTCCCCTTCATCTTCTTCGTTAAATAGATAAGGCAGAAGCGCCTTTGATTTTATATACAAAAGCTTACTAGCCATTAACAAAAAATCAGCCATTCTTTCTGGCAAAATATTCTCAGAATTTTTTATATAATCCAAATACTCATTAGCTATTTTAGCCAGATTAATAGAGGTTATATCCAGTTCCTCCTTTTCTATTATTCTCAAAAGCAATGATAATGGGCCCTGAAACTTGTCTAATTTTATATCAATCATATGTAATATATAGGTAAAAACACTCGAAAACAAAGAAAAAATAAGGCATTTACAAGGAAAATCCCTTATATTTATATTTTAATCTATTTTGACAGTTTTATCAATAGACTTGCCATTTAAAGACTAAATATTAAGAAACAATATCTTCTTTTTGATTAAATTATGCAAACTTTTATCTAGTTGGATATCTAAAATACTATCAAAATCAGACGAAACAAGGGCTTTTTTGGCACTTAAAAGTTCTTTGCTCAATCCAATATAGTCATTTTTTTTGAATCCATTTGTCAAAAGATCTTTATCATAACAAGCCTGACAAATAACTCCCCCCTTAAGAAAGTTCAAGAAATCTAAATGTTTATCCTTGCCGCATTCAACACAAGAATTAATATGAAAAGAATAACCAAGTATCGATAAAAGTTTGAACTTAAAAACATCTACTAAAAAATCCAAATGATCACCACCAAACTTTTCAATCTTATGTCCATTACCGTTAATACTTTTTAAAAAATCATTTAAGAAAAAAAATAAATCAAAATCTTGTTGCCCCTCCCTGCTCAAATTATTAAAAAAATGAAATAATTTGCCACTTATATAAATAGAGTTAAGGTCGCTTTTTATGTTTAAAAAAGAGTTTTTACTAATAACGCTACCAACCGAATTTCCATTTTTATTTTTAATCATCATTAAGTCAACAAAATTAAAAGGCTCTAAATGAGCCACTAATTTTGAAGCCTGTTTTTTTGTGCCTCTGGCGACAAGCGTTATTTTGCCAAAGTCCAGAGTATAAAAAGAAACCAAGCTATCACTTTCTCTAAAATCAACTCTATTTAAAACTATGGCCCTTGTTCTTATCATATTGCAATTTATCTAAATAAGCTTGAAGAATAATCATGGCAGACAAAGAATCACGATTATTGTTTAATTTTTTATTCATGATAGAATCAGCCTCCAGACTGGTAAACCTCTCGTCAACAAAGAAAACATCCAAATTAAGCCCTTTAATCCTTTCTTCTAAAATATTAATAAACTTAGTAAATTTTCGATTTCTAACCTCTCCCTCTTCCAGGCTCTTAGGCTGTCCTATGACCAAACAATTTAAATTCTCGCTTTTTATTGTCTCAACTAACTCGCTCAAATTATTTACGGTTTTAAAGGGAGTCGCAGTATTGTTTTCACTATCCGCCAAAGACAAACCAATTCTTTTCTCGCCCCAATCAATCCCCAAATAATTTTTCATATTAGTTTTCGGTTAAAATAATATTACCACTATCTGTTATAGCGATAGAATGTTCATAATGAGAGCTTAGGGATCCGTCCGAGCTTATAAAAGTATAGTTATTGTTAGCAACTTTTACATTAAACCTACCAACATTAATCATCGGTTCAATAGCTATAACCATACCAGACTTTAGCTCTATATTTTCGCTATCTTTTTCGTTTATAACATAATTAAAAACATTTGGAGCTTCATGAGCCATATAGCCAACACCATGCCCAACCAAATCCCTAACAACGCTAAAACCATTTTTTTGAACAAAAGTTTCAACAGCTCTTCCAATATCATTTATAGTATTGCCAGCCTTAGCTTGGGATATGCCAAGCATTAAAGCTTCCCTGGAAACATTAATAAGCCTTCTAGCTTCTTTTGATATTTTACCAATAGCCACAGTCCTACACATATCAGTATAAAAACCGCCACCCTCAGATCGATGATTAAATGGTATATTATTTTTTTCAGCCTCTTCCTTACTCTGAATGGGCCATTCCATTCCTATGTCTAGCCCAACTATATCTCCCGATTTTAAAATTCTATTAGGCAAAGAAGCCCCATGAACAACTTCTTTGTTTATAGACACGCACAAAGCAGATGGAAAAAAAATATTTCCACCCATAGAATAATCCTTAAAAGACGGTCTTCCGCCAGCAACAGAAATCAATTTCAAGGCCAAATTCTCCAAATCTTCAGTATTTGCCCCAGGCTTAGATAATTTAACCAACTCATCCAAAACACCAGCTAATATTTTTCCACCCTGTCTTAATATTTTTATTTCTTCTAAAGTTTTTAATTCAATCATTTTTTAATTTTATTAACCACGAATAATAACAAAAGTTAAATAAGCAAAATATAAAAAAACCAAAATCGCCCCCTCCGCTCTAGTGAAATGTCCTTTTTTACCTATAAAGATTAAGGGCACCAATAAAATACTTATATAAATTAAGAAAAAGATATCAAAATTCATAACGGGGTTATAAGCTATCGGACTGATAACCGAGCTAAGCCCTAAAACCCATAAAATATTGAAAATATTAGAGCCGATAACATTGCCAATCACCATTCCAGCCTGATTTTTTAAAGCAGCTGCAATGGATGCCGCTAATTCTGGGAGAGATGTGCCAATAGCGACAATCGTCAAGCCAATCAAAGCATCGCTCAAGCCAAAGAATCGAGAAATATTAACGGCACTATCAACAATAAATCTGCCACCAAAAAACAATGCCAATATTCCACCAAAAATCATTAAAATAGACTTCCAATTTTTAACCTCTTTAATTTTTTCTGCCTCACGGTTATCTCTCCTTTCTTTGGGAATACTAAAAATATAAAAAAGAAAAATAACAAAAAAAGAAATCAATATTAGCCCCCCCGATCTGAACAAGCCGTTTTCACCAACACCATTTATAAAAACACTATTAACAAGAACAAATAAAACAATAGCTGACAAAATTGAAAAAGGAATTTCTTTTTTAATAATCGAACTATCAACCTTTAAATTAGAGAAGATAGCCGCTAAGCCCAAAATAAGTAAAATATTTACTATATTTGAACCAACAACATTACCCATTCCAATATCAGAATTGCCATTAATTGAGGCCATTATATTAACCACAAGCTCTGGTGCTGAAGTTCCGAAAGCAATAATGGTTAAACCGATCATCAGATTTGACAAACCAAACTTTTTGGCAATTGAAGATGAACCATCAATTAAAATATCAGCTCCCTTAATCAACAAAACAAAACCGACAAGCAAGAAAATAATATCCAATACCATACTCTTTATTTATAAAATTCTAATATTTTCTTAAAATTAAGGACGTCCTGGCGAGTAGTATTTGGGTATTTATCAAACTCACTAACAGCCCTGATCCTAGTTGATAACGGAATTTTACCATCTCTTTTTATAGTTGGGACTAGACCTTTAAAAATTTTTATGGCTATTTCTCTGTTATTTTTCAGACTTGAGAACTGACCATAATTAACCAAATTAAAAAACTTTCTTTCAAAGCCTCCTGTTCCGGATATTTTGAAAGAGCTCCCTCCTGTGGGTAATTTTTTTGATAACATAAAATTTTAACTAATCTTTCTAAAAATCTTAACTACTCAAATTTTTTTATATTGTTCTATATAAATAAATTATAACAAAAAAAGAACAAAAAAACAAGGTAAAATCCTTGTTTTTAAAGATATAATTAAAACTATAATTTACACGCCATCATAATCCCTCATGCTAATTTGGGCCTCTATCTGCTTCACCGTTTCAATAACAACCGAAACCACAATTAACATGCTTGTACCGCCAATAGCCAATGATTGCATTCCAGTAAAATATTTCATCACTAATGGCAAAATAGCAATCAAACCAAGAAACAATGAACCGGTTAAAAGAATTCTTCTGCTAATACCCTGTAGATATTCGCCTGTATGCCTGCCTGGCCTTATACCAGGAATAAAACCACCTTGTTTTTGTAAATCTTCAGCAATTTGATCTGGCTTAAACACTATTTCTGTATAAAAATATGTAAAGCCAACAACTAATAAGAAATAAACTAAGCCATAAAAAAATTGGTTTTCCAAAAAGCTTATCGTCCATCTAGAGATATTTGCCAATATGGCAAATTTAGACGAGACGAAAAATTGGGCAATCATTGAAGGGAAAACAATAACGGAAATAGCAAAGATAATAGGTATAACACCGGCGGTATTTACTCTAAGCGGTAAGTGAGTGCTAGTGCCTCCAAAAGCCCTACTTCCCCTTATCTGTCTGGCGTATTGAACGGGAATATTTCTTTGTCCTTCGTTAATAATAACGATACCGACCACAGTAACCAAGGCTATAAACACGAATCCTAGTAATACAAATAATTGTGACTGATCAAAACTAAAAACAACCCTTTGAACGGCCGTTGGAAGACTAGCAATAATACCAGCAAATATAAGTAATGATATTCCGTTTCCAATTTTTTTCTCCGATATTAACTCTCCAATCCACATTAAAAACACCGTTCCAGCCGTAACTGTAATTATTATGATAAATAAATCAAGAAAACCAACGTTATCCATAACACCAACACCAGAGCTTCTCAACAAAGTAATCATTCCATAGGCCTGAATAAAGGCCAATGGGACGGTTGCTAATCTGGTCCATGTATTTATAGTTTGCCTTCCAGATTCTTCCTTTTGCATTTCCTCTAACTTGGGCACGATCATCCCTAACAGTTGGAAAATAATAGAAGAAGTAATATAAGGAGCTATACCCATCATAACTATCGAAAAATTATCCATACTACCTCCGGAAAAAACATTCAAAAGACCTAAAAATTGATTTGATGAAAAAATGTCTCTAAGCGCTGCCAAATTTACACCTGGAACCGGAATGTGAGCAAAAAGCCTAAAAATAGCCAACATTAGTAAAACAAAAAGAATGTTGTTTCTTAAATCTCTAATTTTCCAAATTTTAACTATTTTATCAAACATATATAATTATTATTTTTCTAATGATTTTTTAACACTTTCGCTCATTTTTACATTTTCGAATTTTAAACCTTTTAAGTTCAAAGATCCATTACCCAAAATTTTAACTGCTTGATTTTTTTTAGTTATAAGTTTTTTGGCAAATAGAACCTCTGGATTAATTAAATCATTATCTTTAAAATTTTCATTTATAGTATCAAGATTAACAACCTGATTCTTTGAATATAAAGATTTAAATCCTCTAACTTTTGGGATTTTTAAAAGACTCTGTTTCATTCCCAGTCTTTTAAGCTTACCCTTCCCTGAACCAGCTCTTGATTTTTGACCCTTCAAACCTCGGCCACTATAAGTACCAGTACCAGAAGCATTACCTCTTCCGATTCTTTTCTTTTTTTTCATTGTTCCTCTGCCTTTTTTGATATTATTCAAAGTGATCATATTTTTGTTTATAAAAATTATTTTTATTTTTTCAATGTAGAATCTTTTTCATTATTTTCTTTTCCATTTTTATTTTCAAACCTATCAGCCTTGTTGTTATTCTCTCTTCTCTTTAATTTAGACAAAGCCATTACAGTGCATTTAGCATTATTTACTTTGTTGTTTGTTCCCAATATCTTGCTGCTAATATTCTTAACTCCAGCTAAATCCAAAATAACACGCACAACACCGCCGGCAATAACACCTCTTCCCTTGGCAACTGGTTTTAATATTATTTTAGCAGAACCAAACTTACCATTTATCTGATGAGGTATTGTGTCGTTATATATTGGAACTTCAATTATGTTTTTCTTGGCTTTATTTACAGCCTTGTTTACGGCCAAAGTAACATCGGCACCCTTACCTAAGGCGACAGCAACTCTGCCCTTTTTATCTCCAATGGCAATACAAACTCTAAAACTCATTCTCTTACCACCCTTCATAACCCTGGTTACACGAGCTACGTCCAATATTCTTTGATCAAACTCTTCCTTTGGTCTTTCAGAAAAACGACGGCCTTTTCCACCAAAATCCTTTTTCTTGTTAAAGTTATTGTTTGGATTGCTATTTAAATTACTACCAACAACCTGAGCGCTTGTTTGTTTTAAATTATTACCAACAGCCTGAGTATTTGTTTGTTTTTTTTCTTCCGACATAATATTTTTAAATTTATAAAGAATAAATTGATTATATTTAAAACTTTAAACCAGCTTCTCGGGCTCCTTCCGCTACAGCCTTTACTCTACCATGATATTTATATCCACCTCGATCAAAAACAGCCTCTTTAATATTGGCCTTCAAAGCTCTTTCTCCTAATATTTTACCCATTTCAAAACTTTTTTCTACTTTTTTAAGTTTGCCAGTATCTTTCACTTCCTTAGAGTTAACGCTTACCAATGTTTTTCCTGTTGAATCATCAATTAACTGCAAATACATTCCCTTGTTAGATCTAAAAACATTCAATCTTGGTCTGGAAGATATTCCAACAATTTTCATTCTAATTTTTTTGTGTCTTCTGTCTAGTTTATTTTTCTTTTCTTTTTGTTTGTTCATATCTAAAAAAATTATTTATAAAATTATTTAGAAGCCGCAGCTTTTCCGGCTTTTCTTCTAATTACTTCATCAATATATCTAATACCTTTGCCCTTATAAGGCTCTGGTTTTCTCAATTTTCTAATTTGAGCAGCCATTTCACCAACCAACTGCTTATCTATTCCTAATATAGTCAAAATATTGCCCTCGGCAGTAGCAGAAATACCCTGAGGCAATGGAAACTCTATTGGATGTGAAAAACCTAAATTCAAATTAATTTGGTTTCCAACTACGGCAATTTTATAACCAACACCTTTTACTTCTAATTTTTTTTCATAGCCACTATTTACTCCAACAACCATATTATTTATAAGAGCTCTGTATAAGCCCCATAAAGATTTTTCTTTCTTGTCTTCTGGGTTCGAAACTTTAACTATGATTTCATCATTAACAACCTCAACTTTAACTACTTCTAATAGATCGGTTTTTAATTCGCCTTTTGGTCCTTTAACTTTCACGGATTTGCTATCGATTTTGATATCAGTTCCGCTTGGTATTTTAATTGCTAATTTTCCTAATCTTGACATAATAATGGTATATTATAATTCTAAAATTAATTAAAACAATTTTAGAATATGTATTTTAAAAATTAATAAACTTCACAAATAAACTCACCACCAATTCTACCCTTCTTAGCTTCCATATTAGTCATCATTCCTTTTGAGGTGGAAATAATAGCCAAACCAAAACCATTCAAAACTGTTGGGATATTTTCTTTGTCAATATAAACTCTTCTGCCTGGCTTGCTTATTCTCTTTAAAGAGCTTATTTTTGGCTCTCCGTTGGCATTGTACTTCAAAACCAATCTGATTTGATCAAATTTTGAGCTTTTGTTTTTTTGCAAATCTTGCCCCCCCTTTATTATCTCAGCTTTACTTATAAAGCCTTCTTTTTCCAATATTTTAGCTATATTGAATTTTATCTTACTCATTGGTAAGACAATGTCAGCCTTTTTTATTATGGAGGCATTCCTAATTCTGGTTAACATGTCTGCGATTGGGTCTATCATAATATTCTAATTAAATAAAAATTGTAATATAAATTTAAAAATTAAATAATAAATTTACCAACTTGCCTTTTTAATACCCGGTAAATCACCATTATCGGCTAATTCTCTAAAACAAATACGACACAAGTCAAAATCTCTCATGTAGCCCTTGTTTCTTCCGCAACGCCAACATCTGTTTATTTTTCTAGTTGAAAATTTCGGTTTCTTTTTTGCTTTTATAATTAACGCTTTTCTAGCCATAAGTATAAATAAATTAATAAATTATTTCTTAATTTCTTCCTTTTTAAACGGGAATCCTAAAAATCTAAACAACTCTAAACCTTCTTCCGTATTTTTAGAATTTGAATCTATAATTATCTCCAAACCGTGAATATTATTTATATCATCAACCTTAACTTCTGGAAACGATGTATTCTCTTTAAAACCAACGGTTAAATTACCCTGTTTATCAACTGACTTTTCTGATATACCACGAAAATCTCTAACTCTTGGAAAACTAATATTGATCAACTTGTCCAAAAAGTGGTACATTCTTTCGCCTCTTAGTGTTACCATGGCTCCAATAATCATTCCTTCTCTTATTTTGAAAGACGAAATCGACTTCTTAGCCTTAGTAAAAACTGGCTTTTGTCCTGAAATTTTTATTAAAGTCTTTTCAATATTATCAATGAAGTCTTTATCTTTTACTCTTCTACCAAATCCAACGTTTATAACAACCTTTGAAACTTTTGGAACTAAAAGGTTATTGGAATATTTAAATTTTTCCTTCAATTTCGGTATTACTTCTTTTTGATATTTTTCTTTTAACGTCATAATGTTATTTTAATATAAATATAATTAATCTATAGTTTCACCGCATTTTTTACAAGTTCTAAACTTTTTGGATTTTGAATCACCTTCATTTTTAACAGTTTTATAAGAAACTCTAGAACTTTTACCACATTTCGGACAAATCAAAATAAGATTCGAAACATCAACTAAGGCTGGGAACTCTATTCTCTGCCCCTTTTCTCCTCTTTTTTGAGGTCTTAGATGTTTTATTAAAATATTTAAACCCTCCACGCTGGCTCTACCTTCTTTTGGGAAAACCTGTAAAACCTTTCCAGTCTTTTCGCTGTCTTTTCCTGCTAATAATTTTACTTTATCACCTTTTTTTATTTTCATATTAAAATATTTAAATAATAATAAACCTATAGAACCTCTGGCGCTAAAGATGCTATCTTCATAAAACCAGCTCTTCTTACCTCTCTAGCCACTGGCCCAAAAATACGGGTTCCTTTAGGTTCTTTCTTTTCTTTATCAATAATAACACAAGCATTATCATCAAATCTCAAATAAGTACCATCTTTTCTTCTAATTTCCTTTTTTGTTCTAACAATAACCGCTTTAACTACGTCACTCTTCTTAATCGGCATATGAGGACTAGCTGACTTAACGGTAGCGACAATAATATCACCAACGCCAGCATATCTTTTTTTATATCCGCCCAAAACTCTTATGCAAAGAACTTCCTTTGCTCCAGTGTTATCAGCGACTCTCAATCTGCTTTCTACTTGTATCATATATTTAAAAACAATTAAAAAATTAAACTATTTAGAATAAACAACTCTCCATTTTTTTTCTTTACTAAAAGGACGACATTCAACAAAGCTAACCTTGTCCCCTATTTTAAATTTATTTTCTTCATCATGAACTTTATATTTTCGACTAGAAACATATCTTTTCTGATATTTTTTGTTTATTTTAGCGATATCAACAGAAACAACTACTGTTTTGTCAGATTTGTCACTAACCACAACGCCAGAGAACTTTTTTCTAATAATTTTTTTTACTTCTTTTTTGTTTTCCATATTTTTATTTATTTATTCTCTTCTTGATTTTTAATATTTTCGACTTTCTCTTCTTTACCTCCGTTTAATAAAGTCAAAATTCTAGCAATGTTTTTTCTGACACTTCTCATTTCTCTGATATTCTTCAACTGACTATTAGAATTTTTAAATCTAAAAGCTCTTAATTCCTCTCTCCATTTAGCCAACAAAGCGTGTAGTTCTGACTTTTTTTTATTTTTTAATTCTTTGAAATCCATATTTAAAATTTATTTTATAATTAATCCTTCTTAACAAATTTACATTTAACCGGTAATTTATAGGCTGCTAATTCTAGGGCCTTTTTAGCCTGCTCCTCTGTTAATCCATCAACTTCATACATCACCATTCCCGGTTTAACTGTAGCTACATAATGATCAACCGCTCCCTTACCTTTACCCATAGGAATTTCTCCGCCTTTCTGGGTTACTGATCTATCAGGAAATATTCTTATCCATATTTTTCCACCTTTTTTGGTATATTTGGCTATAACTCTTCTGGCAGCCTCAATTTGACGTGAGTTAACCCAACAAGCCTCTAAACTCTTCAAACCGTATGAACCAAAATCAACGTTAAGCAGACTACTGGCCTTTCCACCTCTTTTAACTCCATGCATTTTTCTGTGTTTAGTTTTTTTTGGCATCAACATATGTCTATATTATTGTCATCCCAGTCCCCATTCTCACAAGGATAAATTTCAACTGGAACCCAATCATTAATTTATTTTTTCTTTTTTAAAATTATTTATTTTTTTAACTTTTGTCCAAAAATCTTTTATTTTGTTTAATTTTCAGGAAGAGACGAGAAACGATTGAGCTGTATTTTAATACAGTGAATGAGTTTCGCAGTTTCTGACAACAAAATTAATCAAAATAGGAAATTTTACTTTTGTTTAAATACCTCTCCCTTATACACCCAAACCTTAACGCCAATACTTCCGTATGTAGTATGAGCCACTCCTCTAGCGTAATCAATATTAGCTCTCAAGGTACTAAGCGGTAATTTACCAAAAATAAGTTTTTCACTTCTAGCAATTTCAGCCCCATTAAGACGACCAGAAACCATAATCTTAACACCCAAAGCACCGGCTCTCTCCACTCTAGAAAGTGCCTGCTTCATGACTTTTCTGAAAGGAACCCTTTTTTCTATCTCTAAGGCTATTGACTGAACGTTTATTTGAGCACTTAGATTTGGATTTTCAACTTCCTTAATGTTCACATTAATATCGCCCAAGCGTATTTTCATCGGATTTGATAAAAACTTCTTATGAACATTTTTCTTTAATTCTTCAACTCCGTTTCCGCCCCTACCAATAATTATACCGGGTTTAGCTGTATATACATCAACGGCTATTTTGCCAGAGTTTCTACTAATTTCAACCCTATCTACTCCAGCCTCCCTGAATTCTTTCAAAATATATTTTCTCATCAAAACATCTTGTCTTGTCTGTCTTATATAATCATTGCCAGCACTAAACCAAGTTGATGGCCAAGTCCTAGTAATTCCCATTCTTATTATTTTTGGATTTATTTTTTTACCCATAGATTTTATAAATATCTTTTTATTTTAAAATATAAACTATAATTAACCAGATTTTCTTCTAAAAACTTTAGAAGTAAAACTCTTGGAAGATCCTTTAGAATCCATTTTTCCTGGCTTTTCAGAAACTTTCTTTACTTTTTCGTCAGCCTTTTCCTCTTCTGTCTGATCTTCTTTTTTGTCTTGTTTTTTTTCTTTCTTTGACTCCTTGGAAAGTTCATCTAATTTTACTGGAGCTTCTACTTCAACTTTCTTAGCTTCCTTTTTACCACTATCAACAATTTCAGATAAAACCAAATTTACATGACTCATTTTTTTTCTCAACACTGTTGCTCTTCCGTGTGCTCTTGGCATCCATCTTTTTAAAACTTTACCTTCGTCAATCCTTATTTCCTTTATAGTTAAATTATTTTTATCTAAATCATAGTTATTAACCGCACTGGCTATAGCTGATTCTAAAAGCTTTAATACAGGTTTAGCTGCTTTTTTATTTAAAAATTTTAACTGATTTATAGCTTTATTAACCTCTAAACCACGAACTACACCAGCAACCAACCTGGTTTTTCTTGGCGATATTCTCAAATGTTTTAAACTGGCTTTAACTTCCATATTATTTTATATTACTTTATTTATTGATTTGATAACTTATTTCTTAACTTGTGCCTGGGTCTTTGCCATCTTACCACCATGACCGTGAAATTTCTTGGTTATAGAAAACTCACCCAATTTGTGTCCAACCATATTCTCAACTATATAAACAGCAATATGTTGTTTACCATTATGAACACCGATAGTTTTACCTACCATCTCCGGTGTTATAGAGCAAGCTCTGTCCCAAACCTTAATAACAGTTTTATCATCCGAAGTCATGGCTTTAATTTTGGCCAATATTCTCTGATTAACATAAGGTCCTTTTTTCAAACTTCTTGACATAATATTATAAAATTAAATTATTTTATTTTTTCTTCTTAGATGGTCTCCTTTTCATGATCAATTTGTTAGATCTTCGTTTCTTTCTAGTTTTAACACCCATAGCTGGTTTCCCCCACTTAGTCTTCGGTCTCTTTAAACCAATTGACTGTTTACCTTCTCCACCTCCATGTGGATGATCAACTGGGTTCATGGCAGTTCCTCTAACTGTCGGTCTAATACCTAAATGTCTTTTTCTTCCAGCCGAACCTATCTTGATATGCATTTTATCAGGATTACTGGCTTGTCCAACTGTACATAAACATTCTTTCTTTATCAAACGAATTTCTCCTGACGGCATTTTAACCTGAGCATACTTGCCTTCGATACCCATGACGTTAACCGAATTTCCTGCACCTCTGGCAATTTTTGCCCCTTCACCTGGTTCCATCTCAATGCTAGAAACAGAAATACCAGCCGGAATAAACTTCAAGGGCATACAATTTCCTGGTTTAATTTCAACTAAATCTTTAGAGCTAACAACCATATCCTTCTCCTTTAGACCAACTGGTGCTGTGATATATCTCTTTTCACCATCAAGATAGGAAAGCAAAGCAATACGGGCTCCACGATTAGGGTCATATTCAATAGTTTTAACAACAGCTGGAACGTCAAATTTATCTCTTTTAAAATCAATTAATCTTATATATCTCCTTGCACCACCACCGCGATGTCTAACAGTTATTTTTCCTTGATTATTTCTACCACTTTTTTTCTTTTTAATAAGCAATAGCTTCTTTTCTGGAGACACCTTTGGGCTAATATCCGAAAAACTATCATATGTGGCATGACGTCTTTTTGGTGTATTTGGTTTTACTTTTTTTATAGGCATATTAATTATTTGAATTTATAAATTTTAAACTCCTTCGTAAACGGATATAGTCTCTCCCTTTTTAAGAGTAACAATTGCTTTTTTGAAACTTTTTCTTCTTCCGCTAACCTTACCCCTGTTAATCTTTTTACCTTTCATTTTAATAATATTAACACTTGTAGGATTTACTCCGTAAACTTCAAAAATAGCATTAGATACGTCAATCTTGTTTGCTTTGTCAGAAATAATAAAAACATATTGATTCAAAGCTCCTAAATTAGTCGCCTTTTCGGTGACAGCCGGTTTCACTAAAACTCTGTAGGCTATTCCATTTTTTGCACCCTTTTTACTTGGCTTTAAACCTTCCTCAACATAAAGATCTTTCATTGATTTTTCGGTTTTTTCTACTTTTTCTTTATTTTCTTTTAATTCCTTACTTTTGCCTAAATCAATGACTTCTTTTTTATCTTCATCATTTGAATCACTTGTTTTTTTGGAGTTAAATATTCCCATATTTTTAAAATTTTAATTATTCTTTTGAATATCTCTCATCAATTTTCTTGATGGCCGATTCAGTTATCAACAAATTCTTGTTTTTTAATAAGTCCATGATATTTACATTTTCTAAATTAATTATTTCAATGCCAGCTAAATTTCGGCCTGAATAAAAAACTTTTTTGTCATTATTGTCATTAACAACCAAAATGCTTCTTTTTGTTTTTTTATCTGAATTACTAAAATTTACTTCTATTTTTTTTAAAAAATCATTTAATGTTTTTGTTTTGAATTCTGCCATCTCTAACTTATCAACGATTATCAAGCTGTTATTTTTAACTTTATCTGAAAAAACCATCATCAAAGCCTTTTGCTTCATTTTTTTGTTTATTTTTTTAGAAAAATTGCGATCTTTTCTTGGTCCAAAAGTAACACCTCCACCAATCCAAATCGGAGATCTGCTAGAACCAGCTCTGGCCCTACCCGTTCCTTTTTGTTTCCAAGGCTTTTTACCTCCACCACGAACCTCTCCCTTTGTCTTAGTGTGAGCCAAAACTTGTCTTTCGTTGGCCATTTGAGTAACTAAAGCCTGGTGCATAAGATCGGCATTAAGATCTAAACCAAAAACCTTATCAGACAATTTCAATTCACCAACTGACTCAGCACTTTTATTATAAATATTTATTTTAATCGGCATAATATTTTTATATCAATTTAATTAATTATTCTTTATCTTTTTTTTGATCAAGATCGTCTTTCTTTTCTTCGCTCTTGACTTCGCTTTCTGCAACCTCAGCTTCAACCATCTTATCTTCTTTCTTTTCTTCTACGGCATTTTCTATACTTACCTCTTCAACGACAGCTTCAACTTTTTCCTCACTTTCAAGCACTGGAGTCTCCCCTGTCTTGTTTTCATCTTTTTTAATATTTTCCTTCAAATCTTTAACAATTAATTCACCCTGCCCCTTTATCATTACTAAACCATTAGTTGCTCCCGGCACAGCTCCTTTTATAAATAAAATATTATTTTCTATATCAACGTCAACTATTTCTAGATTTTTTGTAGTAACTCTGTCGCCGCCCATTCTTCCACCCATTCTTGTTCCTTTAAAAACATGAGCTGGTCCTTTAGCTCCGACAGAACCCGAGGCTCTTAATTGATCTTTGTTTCCATGAGTCTTTTTTGTACCAGAGAAACCATGTCTTCTAACAACACCCTGAAAACCCTTACCTTTAGAAGTACTAACAACATCAATAATATCACCTTTGGCAAAAGTTGAAACGTCTATAACCTTACCTAGCTCTAAATTTGGATTGTCTTCCTTTAGTCTAAATTCCCTTAAATATCTAGCATCCTCTCTGTTTATAGCCTTTTTTAAATGACCCTTTACTGATTTAGAAAGATTTTTTGGTTTTTTATAACCATAAGAAATCTGAACAGCTTTATAAGAATCACTTTTGTCATCTTTAATCTGGGTAACCAAACATGGTCCAGCCTGAACAAGAGTACAAGAAACAACATTATCTCCAGACCAAACTTGGGTCATATTCATTTTTTTGCCTAGTATAAATTTCATATATGCTAATTAATAAATTATCCAAAAAATAAAAAAACTGGCTTCAACAAAAACCAGCAGTAAAAATTTAAAAAAATTATACTTGTTTATTTGTTCTTGTTGAAAATATTACCTCCTAAAAAATGATTATAAAATCTTTAAGGGACTTTCTTTTTTATCCTTAGTAAAAAAGAGTTTCCGAAAAAATGTTAAATCAATTATTTTTCAATTTTTAAACTAATAACTCAAACTACTGTCTTCTGCAAACTTATATAAAAACACTTTCGCCCAAAATATGGCGACAAGCATATTCTAATCCATTTTTATCTCTAAGTCAACCCCTGATGGTAATGCTAGGTTTGTTAAGTCTTCAATTGTTTTAGCTGATGGTTCAATTATGTCTATTAACCTTTTATGAGTTCTAATTTCATACTGATCTCTAGCATTTTTATGAACAAAAGTCGAACGATTAACGGTATACTTTCTTTTCTCAATTGGAAGTGGAACTGGTCCAGAAACCTGAGCATCCGTTCTAAGTGCTGTTTCAATGATTGTCTTTGAAGCCTGATCAATTATTTTATGATCAAAAGCTTTAATCTTGATACGAATCTTTGTTTTAAGATCACCTTTTTCTTTGCTAATACTTTTGTTTTTGCTTTCAGCCATATAAATTTTCAAGCAACTACACATAAAAATTTATTTAAATTTTTTGTGCAGTTTGTTTTCTATTTTTAAAATAAACACTACAAGCCCGTTCTATTTCTAGAAACGGGCCTAAGTACTTACTTTATGATTTTAGCAACAACTCCAGCGCCAACAGTTCTACCACCTTCACGGATGGCAAATCTCTGTTTTTCTTCCAAAGCAATAGGAGCAATTAACTTAACTTGTAGGTTAACAGTATCGCCCGGCATAACCATTTCAACTCCTGCTGGTAATTCAATCTCTCCGGTCACATCGGTTGTTCTGATATAGAACTGAGGTTTATATCCTTTGAAAAATGGTTTGTGTCTTCCACCTTCGTCTTTACTTAGAATATAAATTTCAGCTTCAAATTCAGTATGAGGAGTAACTGTTCCGGTTTTGGCCAAAACCTGACCTCTTTCAACTTCATCTTTTTTAGTACCACGAAGAAGTAGTCCGGCGTTATCACCAGCTTCTCCTCTGTCTAAAGATTTGTTAAACATTTCTACTCCTGTAATTGTTGTCTTTTTTGTATCCATCAAACCAACAATTTCAACTTCTTCACCAACTTTTATAACACCCCTTTCAATTCTACCTGTTACCACTGTTCCTCTTCCTTCGATTGAGAAAATATCCTCTATAGGCATTAAGAATGATTTTTCTAAGTCTCTCACTGGTGTTGGGATGTAATCATCTAAAGCTTTTAACAGATCCATTATAGGTTGAGCGTCTGGTCCTGTTGGATTTTCCAAAGCCTTTAAAGCACTACCCCTGATAATTGGAGTAATATCTCCAGGAAATTCATACTTCTTCAATAAATCTTTGATTTCTTCTTCAACTAGATCAATCAATTCTTTGTCCTCAACCATATCGCATTTATTTAAAAATACAACAATGTAAGGAACACCAACTTGACGAGCTAACAATATATGCTCTCTAGTTTGAGGCATAGGTCCGTCAGTAGCTGACACAACTAAAATAGCTCCGTCCATTTGAGCTGCTCCAGTAATCATGTTTTTTACATAATCAGCATGACCAGGACAATCAACGTGAGCATAGTGTCTTGCTTCTGTTTCGTACTCTTGGTGAGAAGTAGCGATAGTAATACCTCTTTGTTTTTCTTCAGGGGCATTATCAATATCATCAACTCCCTTTTGAGTAGCCTTCATGCCTTTGGCACTGGCCACGCTCAAAATAGCGGCGGTTAATGTTGTTTTTCCATGATCAACGTGACCAATTGTTCCAACGTTGACATGAGGTTTACCACGTTCAAATTTTTCTGCCATTTTTTTAGAAATACGACCTCCTTTAAGGAGTTATTTGCCTCTAGGGCAACCAGCCGTTAAAATTAATTATTAAAAAATTTATTTAATTTTATTAAACAAGCAAAAATAGCTAAAATAAATTTAACTATTTTTTTATTTAATTTATTTTTTATTGATTTTCTTCTGACTCATTCTTTATCTGATTTGGAATTTTCCAATTATTTCCCTTTCCATTATTAACAGTCGAGTCTTCACTCCTAATATTATCAATTATTTTTTTAGCTGTCAAGTCCTTTTTGTCGGTCTCTGCCTCTATTAACTTCTCATATTGATTTAAGCTCATTAGAACGAAAGAATCTTCAGGCTCACTATTGTCAAAAACGATAATCCTGTCCCCTGTTTTTTTAGACAAATTAATAACTTGCTTGAGTTGTTTAGACATAATAAAAATCATTAATTATAGACCTACCATTATAATACAAAAAATTATTATGTCAATATAAGTCAGAGCAAAGATATTTGTTATTATACAAATTTTGAATTTCCTCACCCGATAATTCTCTATCAAAAATCATGACTTCATCCATGGGACCGAGAAAAAAATAACCATCTCTACGCTTGCCTATCAGGTCTATTAATATGCTAGTGCCACTATCCCCAGAATATGACGTCCCAATTTTAGAACCATTAATATAAAAATCAAAATTATAATTATCAATTTTTACTATTGTTACATTAACGAGTTCATTCACTTTCGTCCAATCAACAAAAGTGTAGTTGGCACCACCCTGAAAAGCCAAGAATTCGGTACTATAACGTATTCCAACGGCACGAGATGTGTCACCTATAAAATATCTTGGGGTAGAGATAGCGCCAAAATTGGCCCAGAAAGACAGTGTGCTATCAACAGAAAAATTTACTGCTGACCCCAAAGTTATATAGTTATTAGTTCCATTAAAATTAAAAGCTTGACCAAATTTACCATCAGTATAAGAAGGATTAGTAAAAACTCCATTATTACTTCCCGCGCTATCATTAGCATCTCCTTCTCCTTTCCAGTAAGACACCAACCCGCCAGGACAACAAGAATTGTTAATAACAGCACCAGAAACGGCGCATTTTTCTCCACCGCTAAAACCTTCCGTGGACCCCTCCAATTCAAAGCTCATGAGATAAATATTTTTTTCATCAACATTAGTATAGGAAATGTTCTGCGGAATGCTATCAAAAAAAGTCACTCCCGATGAAGAACCTATTAACTCTCCTCCTGATATAACCAAACCATCATCAGGGTATTCACCCTCTATCATCTTATAAGCTTCGAGGGCCGTTTGAAACTCTAAAATATTTGCCAAAACTTTTTTATCCCTAGTTGTTCTGCGAATATTGGACAAGGAAACAGTAGCGATTGAAGCCACCAAGGCAATAATAGCAATGACTACGATTAATTCCAGAAAGGTGAAAGCCTTTGAAGCTTCTCCTTTGTTTGCCAAAATTTTTTTGTTTTTAAAAAAAGTTTTCATAGTAATTATTTTAATTCAGGATATTTATTAATTAGACCAAATTTCCAAATGTCATTATCCCAAGCAGTGTACATACTGTCACCATCAATCATGCTGTTTGCGTAACCTTCTTGCATCTGTTTGGTAGTTCGAGGAAAACCCTTGCCAGTATCTGCTTGCCCCGAAATCTCAGAGTCGTAATAGGAATTATTAACACTCCCAGTATTTGTCGCACAAAAACCACCAACCACCGTTAGCAAGCCAGTGGTTATTGAACCGCTATAATAAGAATTGCTAATAGTGGCGTAATTACGTGAACAAAACCCGCTAGAGGTCGAATCGGCATTACTAAACGAAGAAATAGTTGCGTTCGAAAAAGAATTGCTTATCGAAGATGTGCCAGAGTTTAATGAAACAAAACCAGAGGTATGAATGAATCTTCTGCTAGAAGCGGTACTAACTATTGAATTTTGTACCGAACAAGTATCAATAATCGATCCCGAGCTATTAGTAATAAAACCAGTCGCCGAACCAGTATCCCAGGCATTCCCCGTATTGCTCACTATCAGGTTATAACAATTAGAATTGGATATTTCACAATTTGTAACATTTGTAATGAAACCAGCCGAATGGCCCCTTAGAGTTAAAACCGTAGAATCATAAACATTACAATTTGAGATAATCGAACTATTTGCATAAGATACAAGTACTGCCCTTTGACCAACGGAACCAACAGTGGCGGCAATATAAGCATCCTTCAACACCATATTCGTCAAAGTACTTGAAGAAATATAAGAAAAGAGGGCCGATATCGCCAATGACGTATTTATAAATAAATTCGACACATATAGACCATTGCCATCAAAAATGCCAACAAAATTATTTACTGAGTCTCCGATTGGCAACCAACCTTCTCCACTTTGGTAAACCGACAAATCAATATCTTCAACTTGAATATATTTTTTATCAAGACCAGTCAAATATGTTCCCTCCCAAACAGTCCCGATCCCCATGGTCTGGCTTGTGCTGTTTCGTAAAGCGTCCAATTCTTCAGCGCTAGCTACTGGTACATATCCCTGATTGCTTACCATCTCCCAAATTTCTTCAATAGTATAAATATATTTCGGACATCCTGAATTTAATATTCCAGTAGGTGTCATACACTTTTCTCCCTTACTCAAATCACCAACCTGACCCTCTGTCTCGAACTCTATCTCATATGTGTTTTCACTGCTTTTATTCTTATAAACTATACCACTAGGAATTTCACTTAAAAAAATTACAGAAGACAAAAACCCCGACAGTTCCTCCCCAGGAATTAATTCATTAGGATATTCCCCTTCAATATTTTTATAATCTTCTAGTGCCATTTGGAGTCCAGTCATCTCTCCTATTTTTTTAAGATCCCTGCCTTTGCTGCGACTGTTGGAAGTATTAATTAAAACAAATGTTCCAATCAAAGCAAAAACAAAAACAACCGTTAACAATTCTATAAAAGTAAAGCCAAACAAAAAAGATTTATTTCGCCACGCATGAAAAAAATTTTTTCCAAACAACTTCTGGCACAAATTTTTTTTGTTTTTCAAAATAATAAACTTATCTTTAATCATAGAACTATTATAACAAAAAATAGATTTAATTAAAACAAAAGAGCGTCCCGCGGACACTCTTTTGTATTTTGTATATAACAGTTTTTAAATTATTTCCCTCCCTTTTCTTTTATCTGTTCTAATATATTTCTTGGCACTTCATTGTAGTTTGAAAATTCCATCACATAATTAGCCCTACCTTGACTCATAGAACGAAGAGATGTAGCATAACCAAACATTTCGGCCAAAGGAACTTTAGCTAAAACAACCTTGGCGTTTCCCCTGTCGCTCATTTCTTCAATTTGACCTCTCTTGGAATTTAAGTCGCCAATAATATTGCCCATATATTCTTCCGGAGTTGTAACTTCAACTTTCATAACAGGCTCAAGTAAGATCGGACTAGCTTTTTGACAAGCTTCTTTGAATGCAAAGATAGCCGCCATTTTAAAGGCAATTTCAGAGGAGTCAACTTCGTGGTAAGAACCATCATAAACGGTAACTTTAACATCTACCATTGGATAACCAGCCAAAATACCACTGCCCATAGCTTCTTTTACACCTTTTTCAATCGCTGGAATATATTCTCTTGGAATAGCTCCGCCTTTTACTTCATCAACAAATTCATAAGTTTTTCCACCTTCATTAACTTGAGGCTCAACTCTTAAATAACAATGTCCGTACTGACCACGACCACCGGATTGTTTAGCATATTTATGTTCAGCTTCTGATTTTTGTTTAATAGTTTCACGATATGAAACTTGAGGATTACCAACGTTGGCCTCTACTCCAAATTCCCTTCTCATTCTATCAACAATGATATCCAAGTGAAGCTCACCCATTCCAGAAATTAAAACTTGTCCGCTTTCTTCATCACTTTCAACTCTAAAAGTTGGATCTTCTTCCGCTAAACGATTTAAGGCAATACCCATTTTTTCTTGATCAGCTTTTGTTTTTGGTTCTACAGCAATTTTTATAACTGGCTCCGGAAAAACAATATTTTCTAAAAATACCGGTCTTTTTTCATCACATAAAGTGTTTCCAGTTGTTGTGTCTTTTAAACCAATAACAGCGGCAATATCGCCAGTTCCTATTTCCTTTATTTCTTCTCTATGATTAGCGTGCATACGAACTAAACGTCCAACTCTTTCTCTTTTACCACTGGTTGAATTTAGAATATAAGAACCAGAAGCAAGAACACCACTATAAACTCTAACAAAACATAATTTTCCTACAAAAGGATCAGTGGCTATTTTAAAAGCTAAACCGGTAAAAGGCTCCTTTTCGCTTGGAGTGATAACTATTTTTTTGCTTTCGTCATTTACATCAGTAGCCTCTACCTCTTCCACGTCAAGAGGGGATGGTAAATAGTCACAAACAGCATCTAGGGCCATTTGAATACCTATGTTTTGTAAAGCGGTTCCGCATAAAACGGGATAAACTCCATTAGCAATAACTCCCTTTCTTAAAGCTTTTTTTAATTCATCCTTCGTTATTTCTTCACCATTTAAATATTTTTCAGTTAAACTATCTTCAAATTCTGCCACTTTTTCTACTAATTCATTATAATATTTATCAACTTTTTCCTTCATGTCTTCTGGAATTTCAATCTCAACTATTTGTTCACCAAAACTTCCTTCAAATTTATATGCTTTTTTCTCTAAGATATTAATAACACCAGAGAAGCTATCCTCGGAGCCAATCGGAAGTTGATAAGCCATAGCTCTAGGATTTAACCTTTTTTTTATTGACTCCAAACTCATATAAAAATCCGCCCCTGTTTTATCCATCTTATTAATAAAGCAAAGTCTTGGAACTCTATACTTATCAGCTTGTCGCCAAACGGTTTCTGACTGAGGTTCTACACCTTGAGAGCCATCAAAAACAGCAATTGCTCCATCCAAAACACGAAGAGATCTCTCTACTTCCACAGTAAAATCAACGTGACCAGGAGTATCAATGATATTTATTTTATTATCTTTCCAAAAACAAGTAGTAGCAGCTGAAGTAATTGTGATACCCCTTTCCTTTTCTTGTTCCATCCAATCCATATCAGCAGCCCCATCATGAGTTTCTCCAATTTTATGTTTTTTGCCAGTATAAAATAAAACTCTTTCCGTAAAAGTTGTTTTTCCAGCATCAATGTGAGCCATGATGCCTATGTTTCTAAATTTATCTAATGAATAATCTTGCGACATATATTATTTATAAGATTCTTAGGATTCTTAGGATTCTTAAGACTCTTAGGATTTTTTATTTAATTTTATAAAACTTTAAATTTTAAGCGAAATTAAAATTTTATATTTTGAATGAAGTTTTAGGAAAGGCCGAGAAACGAAATGAGCTGTATTTCAATACAGTGAATAAATATCGCAGACCTTGACAAAAAAGTTCGCCAAAATATTTTTTTTAATTTTCTAAAACTTTAGATTTTGAGCGAAGTTTAAGGAAAAGACGAGAAGCGACGTGAGTCGTATTTTTATACGACGAACGAGCCTCGCAGTCTTTGACAAAAAAGTTCGCCAAAATATAAAGTTTTATTATCTGGAAAAGTGCGCAAATGCTTTATTAGCCTCCGCCATCTTATGAACAGTCTCTCTTTTTCTCACTGAAGCACCTTCACCGTTAGAAGCGTCTAAAATCTCGCCTGCTAATTTTTCGGCCATTGTTCTGCCTTTTCTTTCCTTGGCAGCAGTAATAACCCAATTACAACCTAAATAAAATCTTCTTTCACCTCTAACTTGAAAAGGAACCTGATAGTTAGCGCCGCCAACTCTTTTTCCTCTAACCTCAAGCAAGGGAGAAACCTTTTTTAAGGCTTTGTTAAAAATATGTCTTGGGTCATGTTTTGTTTGTAGACGGATTAAATCAAAAGCGTCATAAACTATACCCTGAGCAACCGATCTTTTACCATCAACCATAACATAATTTATAAATTTAGCGATATTTTTATCACCATATTTTAAATCATTTTCAATTTTTCTTTTTGGGGCTTGTTTTCCTCTCATAGTTTTAAAATTGTCAGCTATAACAATTTTTTAAATTTAATTTTCTAAAAAATGTTTATTTGTTTTATTATTTATTTTAGCTCTTTGGTCTCTTAGCACCATAACAACTTCTTCCCTGGCGACGAGCATCAACTCCTTGAGCATCATAAACGCCTCTAATAACTTTATATCTAACGCCCGGGAGATCTTTTGTTTTTCCACCTTTTAACAATACTATAGAGTGTTCCTGTAGATTGTGTCCCATACCAGGAATATAAGCTGTAACTTCCATACCATTAGACAAACGAACACGGGCAATTTTACGTAAAGCAGAGTTCGGTTTTTTAGGAGTCATTGTGGTAACCTTTAAACAAACACCTTGTTTGAAGGGCGCTCCTTTTTTAGTAACTGTTTTTTTTCGATGCAAAGAATCTAGGCTAGTACGTAAAGCCAAATTCTTCTTTCTTTTGCTGGAAGGTTTTCTTCCCTTTCTAACTAATTGATTAATAGTTGGCATAAAAAAAATTATAAATTTTATTAAATATTATATTCAAAAAATAAAGTTTATATCAACAAAATAAAAGATATTATAAAAACTTTATTAAATAATAAAAACAACAACAAGCAAAGTCCACTTGTTTTATTTTAATTTAGCAAAATAAGAAAAATAAGTCAAGAATAAAGTTTATTCTTTTATACATCTAATATAAAGACCGTAAGCAGAGTTAACTGGGAAGCTTCCGGCGGTACTAATAGTATCTCCGCCCGTATTAGAGACTTCGTACAAACTAGATCCATTTGGAGTAGAGGTCCATAGATGGTAACCATCGCCAATATATGGCCACTGTGATGATGAATATTTATAACCACCTGGAAGCAAAGAAAAACCAAGATCATCCGTTCCATAATTAGCAGAAGAATTCCAACGAGGAAGGATACTGGTAGCGCACTCGCCACCCAGAGGAGAGCCAACCTGACGACAAGATCTTAGGTTATAAGCATTATATGAGCCAATACTAGCTAATAGGTTAATATAATCGTCCCTAGAAGCAACTTTCCATCCTTCGGGGCAAACACCGCGAGAATCAACAACGGCGCCAGAAGAATAAACATAACCATAGGACTCTGTACTTGAATAATCTCTAACCGGACTACTTATTCCAGTCCAACTACCAGTGACCCTAGGAATAGAATCTCCATTTCTAAGCTTATCTTATCCGTTCGAAGATTTTCTTTAAACCAACACTGGGTACCGATGGCAACTGTTGGGTAGCTATAGCCGTTGTAGGAAACAGAATTGGACCCAGCGCAAGGATCAAGCGTTGTAAAAGATAATGTGTCACCATAACCAACACCAACGTCATTAACGGCATAAGCCCTAATGTAATAGGTCTTGCCAGCGCTAAGATTATAAAAAACATCAGAAGTAAAAGAATTGCTACTAGAAACGGTATTTAAAAAACTAGAACTACCATCTCCAATTAATGGGTTACTGCTCTCGCTCCAAACAACTCCCTTAGTATAAACAGCGGAGCCACCATCGCTTGTTACTGCTCCTCCAGAAAAAGCCCTGCTAGATGTAACACCGGTAACCGCCGAAGTGGTTAACACTGGGACAGTTTTAGGAGAAGGGTCGCTTCTCTTTATACATCTAACATAGCGGCCATAGATAGCATTCATTGGAACACTTCCAGCGGTGCTGATTGTGCTTCCGCCAGTATTCGAAATTTCGTATAAACTAGTTCCGTTCGGAGTAGAGGTCCAAATATAATAACCATCGCCAATATATGGCCACTGTGTTGAATATTTATGCCCACCTGGAAGCAAGGAAAAACCAAGATCATCCGTTCCATAATTAGCAGAAGAATTCCAACGAGGAAGGATGCTGGTAGCGCACTCGCCACCCAGAGGAGAGCTAACCTGACGACAAGATCTTAGGTTGTAAGCATTATATGAACCAATGCTGGCTAATAAATTAGTATAATCATCCCTGGAAGCGACCTTCCATCCTTCGGGACAAATATCTCTAGGATCAATAACAGCATGAGCCGAGTAAGCATAACCGTAAGAATAATCCGCATAATCAAAGACAGGAAAATATGAGGCGTTATCATGATAAGAAATCCAAGGACTAATAGTTCCGCCCCAAGTATTGTTAAGTCTAGGAATAGAATCTCCGTTTTTAAATTTATCCGTTCGAAGATTTTCTTTAAACCAACACTGGGTACCGATGGCAACTGTTGGGTAGCTATAGCCGTTGTAGGAAAC